>KL571308.1:58620-63179 GCA_000715855.1 Actinoplanes liguriensis | reverse complement strand
CTGCGGGTGGCGTACCGGGAGCGGCGCGACGCGATGCTGGCGCTGCTGCCGCGGGTGATGCCGGCCGGGACGACCTGGACCGACCCGGACGGCGGGATGTTCGTGTGGGTGCGCCTGCCCGATGGGGCAGACACGGCGGAGCTGCTGCGCGAGGCGTTGCGCCACGACGTGGCGTTCGTGCCGGGGGCGCCGTTCTTCGCCGGGCGGCCGGACCGTGCGACGCTGCGGCTGTCGTTCACCACGAGCACCCCGGAGCGGATCGCCGAGGGGATGCGGCGGCTCGGCGAGACAGTACTTCCGGCGCGGAACCGTACTCAGGAAGGGCGCGGCCGGGCGTCGAGTTTGGCAGGCTAGCGGCGTCAAACCTTCGACAGCACCTGATCTGAGGGGAAACACCGCGATGGCAAAGCTCGTCTCGACCCTGTTCATCTCGGCCGACGGGGTCGCCGAGATCGATCCCGAGTGGCACTTCCCGTACTTCGACGAGAACATGGGCCGGGCCGTCACCGAGGACTACGAGACCGCCGACGTGCTGCTGATCGGCCGGACGACCTACGACAGCTTCGCCGGCGCGTGGCCCGATCGGGAGGCCGCCGGCGGGGAGGACGCGCCGTTCGCCAAGCAGCTCGGCGACGTGCGCAAGGTCGTGGTCTCGCGGCAGCCGCTGCAGTTCACGTGGCGCAACTCGGAGTTGCTGGCAGGCGACCTGATCGCGGGCGTGACCGCGCTGAAGGCGGATCCGGGCGTCAAGGGGGTGCTGATCCCGGGGTCGGTGTCGGTCGTGCAGCAGCTGCTGGCGGCGGGCCTGGTCGACGAGCTGCGACTGCTGGTGCATCCGGTCGCGGCGCGCAAGGGCCAGCGGCTGTTCGACGACGGCGACCGGGCCTATCACCTGCGGGTGGTGGCCACCGAGGCGTTCCCGACCGGGGTCATCCGGGTGATCTACGCGCCCGGGGCCGCGCCGGCCGCGGCCGGATATGACGATGCCAAGGGCAAGGTCTGACCGTCGGGTCGGCGGGGCCGCGGGCTGGTGCGGCGCGGCCCCGCCGGGCGGACGGGTGTCATGCGGCTACGGCGAGGCGCTCGCCCCGGGCGTCGGTGACGCTCAGGCGGGTGCTCATCGTGCTGCGGGCGGCGATCTGCGCGGCGTAGGCAGCGCGGCGGCGGGTGACACAGCCGTCCTTGGCGACCGGGGCGGCGACCTGCTCCATGTGCGTGGTCAGGCCGTCGCGCAGCAGCGCCAGGGCCTCGGTGCGCAGCTGCGAGACACGCGACTCGGTGACACCCAGCTCCGCGGCGACCTCGGAGAGCGGACGTTCCTGCAGGAAGGAGGCCTCGACGACGAAGCGCAGCCGCTCCGGCAGGACGGTGACGGCGTCGTGCAGATAACCGAGGCGCTCACGGTGCAGCAGCATCTCCTCCGGGTTCATCGACGACTCGGTGACCATGTCCTCGGCGGCGCCGGCGGTGAAGCCCTGCAGCGACAGCACGGCGGCGCGCTGCACGTCGTCGTCGACGCTCGACAGCTCGTTGACGGCGACACCGAGCAGCTCGGCGAGCTCCTCGGCGGTCGGCGTGCGACCGAGCTGGCGGGTCAGCTCCTCGCGGGCGACATCCGCGCGGCGGGCCCGGGCACGCACCGAACGGCTGGCCCAGTCCATGCTGCGCAGCTCGTCGAGCAGGGCGCCGCGGACCCGGACGGCGGCGAACCGGCCGAACGGGATGCCGCGCGTCTCGTCGTAGGACTGGGCGGCCGTCACCAGGGCGGCGTAACCGGCCGACGCAAGGTCGTCACGGTGCACGTGCGGCGGCACCTTGAACAGCATCTCGCGGACCATGTGACCGACCAGCGCCATGTTGTCGCGGATCAGCAGCTCCTGATCGCGGGTGACGGAGCGGGCGGCAGAGCGGGTCGCGGTGTTCAGAGCGGTCGCGGTCATTTCGGTTCCCCCCGTGGTGTCGGTTGCAGGGGGAACTTTTCGCGGCTACGGGTGCAGCGAACGGCCACTCTTGGTTGCTGCTCGGTTGCACTCCGAATTTTTTCTCAAGTCGGGCGAGGAGGCTCATAGCAGAACCACAGGCCGGCCGTCTTGACTTCCGGGGGCAGCCGGCCGGACGGCCGAGCCGGCACTGCCCGGTCACGCCGAGCCCGGCCGCCAGCGAGCGCGGCCCCGCCAGCGAGCGCGGCCGGCTCGCGGCGGCGGCGGAGCGCGGTGGTGGCCGGCCCGCGGCGGCTCAGGCCGGGTGGCGCCTCAGGCGGGGCGGCGGCAACGGCACTTGAACACAGCGCGGCGTGGCCCGGGCGGGCGTTGTAAGCACCAGCCCAGCCGGGCGGCGGCCTGGGCTGGGCGGGGTGAAACGGGCGGAGTGGAACGGTAGCGGCCCAGGGCCGGATGGAGCGGGCGGAGTGGAATGGTGGCGGCCTTGGTGTGTGCCGCGCCGGCAGGCGCTCGGTGGCCGCGGTCAGCGCGGTGGAGAAGGCCGGCCGGCGGCGAATGCGGCGATGGCGGCGACCGTGCGGTCGGGATCGGCGGTCAGGGTCGTCAGGGCGTCACGGGTGAGAGCCGCGGGCAGCTCGGCGAGGGCCTGGGCCAGGCGGATCCGGACCGGGGGCTGGGCGTGTGGGGCGTTCAGCTCGGTGAGCAGGGCGTTCAGGATCGGCTCGGCGGAGGCGGGCCGGGCGGCGAGGGCGCCGAGCAGCTCGGAGGCTTCGACGTCGTTCACCCCGTCGAGGATCATCGCGACCAGGGCCGGCACCGCCGCGGTCACGCCGCGGCGGCCCAGGGCGAGCGCCGCCGGGCCGCGGACCGTCACCTCCGGGTCGCCCAGCGCGCCGGTGAGCGCCACCGTGGCCGTGTCGCCGTCGATCGCGGCCAGCGCCAGGACGGCCCGGCGGCGGATCTGCGGGTCCGGGGAGTCCAGGCCGGGCGTCACCCCGGCCACCCCGTCGGCGCCGGCTCGGGCGAGGGCCCAGCGCAGGGCGCCGGCGACGTTCGGGTCCGGTTCGGCCAGGACCGCGCCGGCCAGCACGTCGACCGGGACGGGCACGTCGGCGGCCGGGGTCAGGGCGGCCTGCTGGCGGCGGGCCGGGCTGGGTGAGTTCAGGGCGTGCAGCAGTTCGACGATGCGCAGCACGTCCGGCCAGCCCGACGGTGCCGACGCGTCGACCGTCCGGAGGCGTTCGAGCAGCTCCTGCTCCTGGCGCAGCCGGTCCTCGGTCGCCCGGATCAGGTCGGCGACCAGGGCGGCCGGTTCGAAGCCGGGTTCCTGCAGGGCGCGCCGGATCTGGCGCAGCGACAGGCCGAGCGAGCGCAGGCACTCCACATGGAAGATCCGGCGGATGTCGTCCTCGGCGTAGGCCCGATAGCCGCCGACCGTGCGGCCGGTGGGGCGGACCAGGCCGAGGGAGTCGTAGTGGCGCAGCATCCGGGTACTGACCCCGGAGCGCCGCGCCACCTCACCGATCAGCACACGCTCTCCCCAGCCCGCTCCGGCTCCCCCGCCCGCCCGGGTCCCCGGCACACTGCGGGCCGCCGGCCCGATCCGAGCCGTCGGCAGGCTGCGAACCGCCGGCCCGATCCGAACTCTCGGCACACTGCGGGTCACCGGGCTGACCCGCATCGCCAGCAGATTGCGGGCAGCCGACCTGGTCCGAACCGCCGTCGGGCTGGGCCGGGCCGGCGGCACGCTGCGGGCCCAGTGCCACGATGCGGATCGCCTCGTCGACGGCCAGGTCGAAGCCCACGTCCGGGTCGTGCAGCAGGGTCACGGTGGCGCGCGCGTGGGCCCGTACCGCCGGATCGTCGCTGTTCAGAGCCGGTTGCAGGGCCGGCTCGGTCACGTCGCCGAGCGCGATCATCGCCCGGCTCAGGCTGCGCTGCACACCGCGGTCACCCCGGCCGAGCTCCGACGCCAGCTCGGTGGCAAGGCTCTTGCGGTCACTGTCGGGGACAAGGGCCGCGGCGGTACGCCATGACGTGCGCGCCACCTCGTCGTCGGCGTCGTGCAGCAGCGCCGCGGTGATCGCCGGCCACACCGACCGGTCCCCGATCTTGGACAGGGTGTGCAGGGCCTGGCTTCGGGCCTGAGCGTTGCCGGAGCCCAGCTCGGCCCGCAGCCGCGGCACGGTCAGCGACGGCGGGAGCCGGGTCAGCGCCCAGGTGAGCATGTCACGCACGAAGAAGTCCGGTTCGATGCCGCACCGGGTGACGAGCGCGTCGACGGTTCCCGGGTCGGCGTGGGTGCCGGCCGCCATCGCCGCCTGCAGCCGCGCCGACGGGACGGCCGAGCCCAACGCCTTGATCAAGTCCATGGGGACCACCTCCGGCACCCAGTGAAGACCCTGTCACAGTGTCAACCTCAAGTCCGCCGGCGGAGCAATGTCAACCGCAAGCCGCCGGCCGAACGGAAAGTCGCCGGCCGGGCGAGCAGCGGGCCGGCCGAGAGGAAAGCCCGGCAGCGGGCCGGCCGACGGGGTGGGCAGTGAGCCGGGTGGGCAGTCTGCCGGGTGGGCAGTGAGCCGGCCCGACGGAGGGTAGCGGGCCGGCCGGCGGGGGAGG
>KL571308.1:55428-58377 GCA_000715855.1 Actinoplanes liguriensis | reverse complement strand
GCCGGGAGGGACGTTCGTCAGCCGAGCAGCCAGCCGTTGTCGACGGCGAGACGGACCGCCTCGGCGCGGGTGCGGGCGCCGGTCTTGCCGATCGCCGACGACAGGTGGTTGCGGACCGTGCCGTCGGACAGGCGCAGCTCCCGGGCGATGTCGGCGACCGTGCCGCCGTCCCGGGCGGCGCGCAGCACATCCGACTCGCGGTCGGTCAGCGGCGAGTCGCCGTGCGCGAGGCTCTGCGCGGCCAGCGCCGGGTCGACCACCCGCAGACCCTGGTGGACGCGGCGGACCGCGTCGGCGAGCTGCCGGGCCGGGGTGTCCTTGACGACGAACCCGCTGGCGCCGGCGGCCATCGCCTGGCGCAGGTAGCCGGCCCGGCCGAACGTGGTGACCATCAGCACCCGGCAGGAGGGCATCGCCTCGTTGAGCAGCCGGGCCGCGCTGATCCCGTCCAGGCCGGGCATCTGTACGTCGAGCAGGGCGACGTCGACGTCGTGGGCGCGGGCCGCGTCGACGACCTCGTCACCGCGGCCGACCTCGGCGACGACCTTGATGTCGGGCTCCAGGTCGAGCAGGGCGGCCATCGCGCCGCGGACCAGGGCCTGGTCGTCGGCGAGCAACAACTTGATCATGAGGGGATCTCCACTCGTACTCGGAAGCCGGGCCGGTCCCCCCGTTGGCCGGCGATCAGGTGCGCGCCCAGTTCGTCGGCGCGCCGGCGCAGCCCGGCCAGGCCCTGTCCCGGGGTGTCGCCGCCGGTGCTGCCCTGACCGTCGTCGATGATCTCGACGCTGTTGGGGCTCAGTCGGACCTCGGCGTGCCGGGCCCGGCTGTGCCGGACGATGTTGGTGACCGCCTCACGGATCGTCCAGGCGAACAGCTCCCGGTGGCGGGTCGGCACGTCGTCGGCCGCGCCGGGCAGCTCGGCCTGGACGTTCGCGGCGGTCAGCGCGGCTTTCGCGGCGGCGATCTCGCCGGGAAGGGAGATGCCGCGCATGCCCATCGCGGTCGCGCGCACGTCGGCGAGGGCGTCGCGGGACAGCGCTTCCAGGTCGGCCAGCTCGGCGCGGGCCCGTTCGATGTCGACGTCGAGCAGGCGCTGGGCGAGCTCGGCCTTGACGGCGACGACGGTCAGCGAGTGCCCGAGGATGTCGTGCAGGTCGGCGGCGATGCGGGAGCGTTCACCGGCGACGGCGAGCTCGGCCAGCTCGAACTGGGCCTGGATGAGCCGGGACTGCCGCTCCAGGGCCAGGCGCATGCCCCAGGTGGCGGCCGCGGCCAGGACCACCGCGAGCGCGTACCCCTGGCTGACGGCGTGCCAGCCGGGGACGAGGCGGATGACGACCTCGACGGTCAGGGCGACGACGACCGCGAAGGCCAGGCCCTGGTGCAGTGGCAGGCCCATGACCGCGGTGGCGCTGATGTAGACCGCGCAGGTCAGCACGGACGAGCCGGCCGCCGGGATCTGCAGCAGGGCGAGCCCGGCCATCGCGGCCAGGCTGACCCAGATCGGCAGGACATGCTGCGGGTACGGCAGGTCGCGCCGATCGCGGCGCATCGCCCCGACGACCCACACGTAGGTCAGGGCAAACAGGATCAGCGCGGCCAGGCCCACGTCACGCCACATGCCGGCCGGGTGGTCGAGGATGGCCTGCAGGTTCTCGCCGAGATAGAACAGCCAGATCGCGGCGAACACCCAGCCGGCGCGGAAGCCGCGGCGGCCGGGTGTGTCGTTCGTTGCCGTGGTCATGTGCAGAAGGTACCGGTGGCTCAGACGCGGGCGGTGTCGCGGCGGAAGCGCCACATCGCGCCGAGCGCGAACACCAGGGTCCAGGCGACGACGTTCAGGATCGGCTGCCACAGGTGCCCGGACTGGGTGAGCGGGTAGCGGGCGAGCTCGCCCACGCCGTACACCGGAGTGAATTTCGCGATCGTCTCGAAGGTGCTGCCGAGCGTGTCCAGGGGAACGAACAGCCCACCGGCGAACGACAGGATGGCCAGGGCCGGGCCGAGGATCTGCATCACGTTCTCACTGGGCAGCAGGTAGCCCATGAACAGGCCGAACGCGGCGAACACCAGGGCACAGACCCAGGCCAGCACGGCGCAGGCGATCCACTCCCCGACCGGCAGGTCAGCGCCGAAGAACGCGCCGACGACGTTGACGACCACCACCGACACCAAACCGATGATCATCGCGAGGGTGAGCTTGATGGCGACGTACGCGGCCGGTTTGAGCGGCGTCAGCCGCAGCTGACGGCTCCACCCGGCGGCCCGCTCGATCGACACCATCGCCCCGCCCGAGGTGGTGGCCAGCATCGCGCCGTAGACGGCCATGCTGATCAGAATGTAAGCGGTGACGTTGCCGTCGCCGACGCGCTCGGTCTTGTAGTCGGAGCTGGTGCCGAAGAGCAGGAAGAACACCGGCGGCATGACGACGCTGAACACCACGGTCCGCTTGTTGCGGACCAGGCGGCGCAGCTCCAGGGCGATCATGCCGAGGTTGAAGCCGCCGAACTTCGGCAGGCGGCGCTCGATCGTGGTGGCGGTCATGCCGGGTTCTCCTCGTCCGCGGTCAGGGTGAGGAACGCGTCCTCCAGGTTCCGGGAGGTGATCTCCAGGTCCCGGGCGTCGGTCTGGGTGAGCAGGTAGCGGGCGATCGCGTCGGTGTCGCGCCCGTGCAGGTAGATGCTGTCGCCGCGGATCTCCGACGACTCGACCCCGGGAAGCGCGGACAGGTCCAGGCGCTCCGGGTCGGTCAGGGTGGCGCGCACCGTGCGGCCGGCGGCCAGGGCCTTGACCTCGCTGGCGGTGCCGTCGGCGACGATCTTGCCGCGGCGGACCAGGACGATCCGGTCGGCGTAGGCGTCGGCCTCCTCCAGGTAGTGCGTGGCGAAGATGACCGTGCGTCCGCCCTCGGCGTCCTCGCGGATCGCGTCCCAGAACTCGCGGCGC
>KL571308.1:54233-55156 GCA_000715855.1 Actinoplanes liguriensis | reverse complement strand
GGATCAGCAGCTCCGGGTCGGGCAGCAGCGCCATCGCGAACCGCAGCCGCTGCTGCTGGCCGCCGGAGCACTTGCCGACCAGGCGGTCGGCGATGTCGGCGATCCCGGCGCGCTTGAGCGCGACCCGCACCGCGTCGCGCGGCTTGCCGAACAGCACGGCGGTCAGCCGGACCGTCTCCTCGACCGTGTAGTCCTTGAGCAGCCCGCCGGACTGCATGACCGCCGACACCAGCCCGAGCGCGACGGCGTCCTGCGGTGTGTGGCCGTAGACCTGGGCGGTGCCGGAGGTGGGCTGCGAGAGCCCGAGAAGCATGTCGACCGTGGTCGTCTTGCCGGCGCCGTTGGGCCCCAGCAGGGCTACCACCTCTCCGGGGCGGATGCGCAGGTCGATCCCGTCCACGGCGGTGACCGTGCCGAATCGTTTGACCACGCCATCCAGGTTCACGGCCAGCTGCCCCGTACCGGAGGCCGCGACATCGGTTGAAGCGGTGAGCGTCATGAGAGCAATTCTTCTTTCCTGTACGTCATGACGCCCCCGCTATGCGTCACGGCTCGCCCATGACATCCGTCAGTATGTGCTTTGTCCCGTGACGTGCATCAACGACACTTCGCGGATGGAACCGACGCAGAGCGCCTTGATCGTGCCGATTCCGGAAGCCGAGCCGGCCGTCGCCGGCCTGCGCGCACGCCTGGACCGCTCCGCGTCCTGGGGTGTGCCCGCGCACGTCACGGTGATCTTCCCGTTCCTGCCGCCGGAGCAGATCACCCCGCAGGTGCTGGCCGCGGTCCGGCTGATCGCCGCGGGAGTGCCCCGGTTCTACCTGAGCCTGGACCGGCTCGGCTGGTTCGGCGACACGGTGCTGTGGCTCTCGCCGAACCCGGCCGAGCCGTTCCGGGAGCTGACCAACCGGCTGGGGGGCCCG
>KL571308.1:52864-53992 GCA_000715855.1 Actinoplanes liguriensis | reverse complement strand
GGCCGCGGCTGCCGATCCGGGCCCGGGTCACGTCGCTGCGGTTGATCACCGGGCGTCCCGAGCCGGGCGACTCGTGGCACACGCTGACCGACTTCCCGCTCGGCTAACCGGCCCGGACCTCGTCGGGGCCGTCCGCGACGGTCTGCTCGACGGCGGCCTTGTGCACGCCGAGGCCGTGCAGCACACCGCCTTCGGGCTCCTCTTCCTCCAGCAGCGCGAGCAGGACGTGGCCGGTGCCGATGTCCTCCTGCGAGAGCCGCAGCGCCTCCCGGAACGTCAGCTCCAGGGCCTTGCGGGACCGGGCGTCGTAGGGAATCAGCGCCGGCACGTCCTTGCCGCCCTCCGGCAGGGCGGCCGCCATCCGCTCGGCGACCGCCTCGACGGTCAGGCCCTGCGCCAGGAGCGCCTTCACGGCCAGGCTGCCGGTCTGCTCGAGCAGCCCGAGGACCAGGTGCGCCGGGGTGATCTCGACGTTGCCGTTCTGCTTGGCCAGGTTCATCGACGCGACGATCGCGGCCCGGGCCTGGTCGGAGAACCGGTTGAAGCCCTGCGAGGCGTCCAGCTTGTCCTTGGGCACGAACCGTTTCTGGGCGGCCTGTTTGGACACGCCCATGCTGCGCCCGATCTCGGTCCACGACGCGCCGGAGCTGCGGGCCTGGTCGACGAAGTGACCGATCAGGTGGTCGGCCAGATCGCCCAGATGATCGCCGAGCAGGACCGCGTCGGAGAGCCGGTCGAGCGGGGCGTCGGGGCGGTTCTTGGTGATCGCGGTGATGAGGTCGTCGAGACGTACGGGCGGGTTGAGGTCTGTCATGTGGTCAACCATAGGTTGACGATTTGTTCTCCGTCAACCTTGAGTTGACGATGTAGGGTGCGTGGCGTGGAGCTGACACTGCGGCCGTGGGCCATGCGCGATGCGAACGAGTTGCGGCCGATTCTCGACGATCCGGGGGTACGCCGCTGGACCCGATCGCTGCCACCGCGGGCGTGGATCCGGTCGCAGGCCGTCGAGGGGCGCCACGGGTTCGCGGTCCTGCTCGACGGCGCGATCGCCGGGCACGTGGCGCTGAAGATGCCGCGCCCGTTCATGTGGGAGATCGGCTACTGGACGGCCACGCACGCCCGCCC
>KL571308.1:51626-52642 GCA_000715855.1 Actinoplanes liguriensis | reverse complement strand
ACCCGGCGCTGCGGCTACCACCTCGACCGCGAGTTGCCGCCGAGCGAGGGCTACCCCCTGCCGGGCCACCTGCATCTGCGCCGACGAGCCTAGGAGGACTTGGCGGCTTCCCGCTTGCCGCGCTTGCCGAGCGGCACCTCGGACATGTCGACCGTCTGCGAGGTGATCTTCTTGTAGCCGTAGCCGCGCTCCTCCAGCCACTGCACGGCCTTCATCTCGGCACGGATCGCGGCCTGCGGGATCTCCTTCTCGTCGTCGACCTGCTCGGCGAAGCGGAACGTGAAGAACGGGCGGGCCGCGATGTCGTACGTGACATGCCCCTGCTCGGTGTACGCCACGCTGAGCAGGTCGTCACCGCCGTCCGCGGTCAGCTCGGCCTTCTGCTCGTCGGACAGGTTGTCGAAGGACCCGCGTACGGTCACGCGAATCGTGCGGCGCTCACTCATCCGGCCAGTATCGGCGGGGCGTCCGGTCAGCGACACCCGATTACCGCCAGCAGGTCCTGCGGGCGGGCCAGGACCACGTCGGCCGGCTCGGCCGGGTCGTACATGTGACCCCAGGCCGCCGACGCGCTGCGGGCGCCCGCCGCCCTGGCCGAACGCAGGTCCAAGGGCGAGTCCCCCACCATGATCAACTGTTCCGGGGTGGTGCGCAGGCGCTCGGCGGCCAGCAGCACCCCGTCCGGCGCCGGCTTGGCATTGCCGACCTGGTCGCCGCCGATCAGCAGGTCCACCTCGATGCCGGCGGCGTGCAGCAGGGTCGCGGCCGACCGGGTGCTCGCCCCGGTGAACACGACGATCGGCAGACCGGCGGCCCGCACCGCGGCCAGGGCCGGCGCGACTCCCGGATAGACCGGGACGCTGCGGCCGTCCAGCTCGCGGTGGTACACCTCCTGGTCGGCGGCGCTCAGCTCCCGGCCGACCAGGAACGACAGGATCACCTCGTTCGTGCCGCGCCAGTAGGAAGCGACCACGTCGGCGACGTCCACCGGCGGGCCGCCGAGTGCGGCCACCGCC
>KL571308.1:50088-51380 GCA_000715855.1 Actinoplanes liguriensis | reverse complement strand
GCCGCCGAGTGCGGCCACCGCCCGCACGAACGCCTCCGGCACCACCGTCGTCGAGTCGATCAGCGTGCCGTCCATGTCCCAGATCGGCTGCATCAGCCGGCCAGGAACTCGTGGGCGCCGCGCAGGCGGGTGCGCAGGACCTGTTCGGCGCGGTCGATGACCAGGCGTACGTCGCCGGGACGGCGCAGGCCCAGCGCGGCCAGCGAGCTCGACGGGATCGCCGCCGGGTCCAGGCCGTCGCGGCGCGCGACCAGCACACCCAGGTCGTAGCGGCTCACCGCGTCCGCGCCGGCCACGTTCAGCACGCCCGCGTAGCCGCCGCCGGCCAGCTCCAGCAGGGCGTCGGCGAGGTCGTCGACGTGGACCGGGGTGCGGACCTCGTCGGTGAACAACGCGCCCGTGGCCCGGCCGGCGATCAGGTCGCGGGTCAGGACCTCGTGCGCGCCGTTGCCGTCCCCGAGGATCAGCGAGGTCCGCACCACCGCCGCGCCCGGGTCGACCGCCCGGACCGCGGTCTCGGCGGCCGCCTTCGCCGCGCCGTAGCGGTAGACCGGGTCGGGCAGCGCCGACTCGTCGTAGTGCACCTCGCGCCCGGAGAAGATCGCGTCACTGGAGACGTGCACCAGTCGGATCCCGCGGGCGGCGACCGCCACGTGCGCGGCGCCGTCCGCGGTGGCCGGCCAGTCGTCGCGGTCCCGGCCGGACGCGGTGTGCACGATCGCGTCCGGCCGGACCTCGGCGATCACGCGGCGTACCTCATCGGGGTCGCGGATGTCCATCCGCACGGCCGCGGTCGGCGCCGGGCCGCTCAGATGCGTCCCGACCGGGTCCCAGCCGGCGGCCGCCGCGCGGGCGACCACCCGCCGCCCCAGAGATCCGCTTCCCCCGGTCACCAGCACACGTCGCGTCACACGCCGATCCTAGGAGAGCCCGGCCTGAGGAGAACGCGGCCGTCAGGAGAGGGCGACGCAGGCCTGGGCCGCCGTGTACCTGTCGGCGAGCAGCGTTCCGCACAGGAACGTGTCGGAGGCGATCGTCTCGGCCGGCGTGAACGACGCGGTCGCCGTGCCCGACCCGCAGCCGGCGTCGGCGACCTCACCGAACTCGGCGCCGGACGCGTCGATCCCGGACGCGCGCAGCATCACCGTGCCGCTGCAGCCCGACGACGGAGTGAACGTGACCGTCACCTTCTTCAGGGTGGCGTCGTCGGCGTCCACCACCGCGCACAACTGCCCGGCCGTGTCACCGGCCGGGTCGGTGGCCAGGAACGCGTCCGCACACTGGCTGGCGCC
>KL571308.1:44327-49956 GCA_000715855.1 Actinoplanes liguriensis | reverse complement strand
GAGATGTGTATAAGAGACAGATCCCGGTGACCGTGAGCAGCGCGGCGACGACCAAGGTCGTATTACCGAGGGTTCTTTTACGCATCATATTTCCTTCCGTGATTGGTTTGAGCGGCCATCACGGTGGCGGTCGATCCTGGGAGGACGCTCGCAGAAAACTGTCAACACGCCATGTCTGCGGGCGGCATTCTCAGCACGTACTCAAAAAGGGGCAGTTGCCTGTGGACAGACAGATCAGTTTGACAACCGGTCCACACCGGAATCATAGAATCGGTTCCTAACTTCCCCGGCCATGAGACAACACATCAGCCGCCGCAATCTGCTGCAAACCCTGGCGCTCACCGGCGCCGCCGCGGGCATCTGCCTGCGGACGGCCTCCCCGGCGAGCGCCGCCACCGGCAGCGCCCTCACCGTCCCGGACCTGCTGGACGCCACGGCCGACAGCGACGGGACCAAGGCGTTCACGCTGAGCATGCAGACCGGAACCACCGAGATCCTCTCCGGGATCAGCAGCGCGACCTGCGGGTTCAACCAGGCCTTCCTCGGCCCGGTGATCAAGGTGAGCCAGGGCGACACCGTCCGGATGGACATCACCAACAACCTCGACGACGTCAGCACCGTGCACTGGCACGGCGCGCACATCCCGCCCGCGGTCGACGGCGGCCCGCAGAACACCATCGAGGCCGGCGCGACGTTCTCCCCCTCGTTCGAGATCAACCAGGCGGCGTGCACGCTCTGGTTCCACCCGCACGCGCTCGGCACCACCTCCGAACAGGTCGCCAGCGGCCTGGCCAGCATGATCATCGTGGACGACGACACGGACGGCGCGGCCGCGCTGCCCAGCGACTACGGCACCGACCAGTTCCCGCTGATCCTGCAGTCGCTGCCGATCAGCACGGCCGGCGTCATCCGCTACACCACCGCCGACGAGCTGGCCACCAGCACGTCGTTCCCGCTGCTGGTCAACGGCGCCAACGTCGGCGTAGCCGGCACCCCCACCCTCGACGTCGACGCGAGCCGGATCCGGCTGCACCTGCTCAACGCCTCGATCGCCGACATCATCACGATCACCCGCACCGACGGGGCGAGCATCACCCAGGTCGCCACCGACGCCGCCCTGCTCGCCGCGCCGCTGTCGATCACCAGCCTCAGGCTGGTCGGCGGCGAACGCGCCGAGATCTGCCTCGACGTCACCAGCGGCGCTGATGTCACCCTGCAGGCCACCGTCACCGCCGGCGGCGCGCGCGGCGGCAGTGGCACCTCCTCGATCCTGACCGTCACGTCGACCGCGACCAGCGCCGCCGACGACCTGCCCAGCTCCCTGAACACGTTCACCGCCCTGGACGTGAGCAGCCCCGACGCGACCCGCACGATCGCCCTGTCCAACAGCGGCAACACCATGCTGATCAACGGCGTCGCCGGAACCACCATGGACGCCATGGAAGCCGCCGAGATCATGACGACGCTCGGCGCGACCGAGGTGTGGACGATCACCAACGCCACCGGGCTGACCCATTCGTTCCACCTGCACGACGTGCCGTTCCAGGTGCAGTCCATCAACGGCGCGGCGCCGACCGGCGCTTACGCACAATGGAAGGACACCATTCTCATCTCGCCGCAGAGCACCAATGTCATCGCCATGCAGTTCACCGATTACGCCGACAACACCTACGGCTACATGCTGCACTGCCACAATACCGTCCACGAGGACGAGGGAATGATGGCGATGCTCATGGTAATGACCGACTGAAAGCAATTTCTGACCGGGCGGGAATGCGGGCTCTCGACATTCCCGCCACCGGCACGTGCCGAAGCGGCAGGTGGCCGGCGAAGTTCCGCGTGGTCGCGCTGTGCGGGATTCGCACGCCGCGCAGCGTGACACGCTCCGCGATCAGTAGCACGTCACTCTGAGCCGCCCGACTCTGCCAGGCGCTCGGTCAGGCGGGGGTCTGCGGTGTGGCCGGCGAGCAGTGACAGGGCCTCGTCGAGGAGACTGGTCACCTCGTCCGTCTCGTCCTCGCCGGCGGTGGGGGCGTTGTCCAGGGCGTCCAGAAGTGGCCGGACAGTCCGGGGATCGCCGAAGGCGACCAGGGCCCGCAGCGCCTCCGCCCGGGTGACCGCGTCGTCGTCATCGATGCGCAAGAACAGGGCGTTCCGGACCTCCGGGGTGTCGCGCTCGGCGTGGTGGAGTCCCCAGCAGGACCAGTCGCGGACCCGGGGATCCGGGTCGGTGGTCATCTCGACCAGATAGCGCAGCGCGTCGTCGTCGACGCCGGCGAGGCCGGCCAGCGCGAGCGAGACCGACCACCGCACGTCGAGCTCCGGATGCGTACGCCATCCGCCGAGGGCTCCCGCCGCCCGCGGATCGGCGAGATGGCCGAGCGCGGTGGCGATCGCCCTCTGCACCGTGTCGACGGTCTCGATGGCGGCGAGGCCGAGCAGCAGCGTGACGGCCGGCGCCCGGAATCGGCGATGCTCGTGCAGCACCGCCTCGATGTCGTTGCCGGCCGTGAACGCGATCGCGCCCAGCTGGCCGAGAACGTCCGCGCCGAGCTCGCGCCGGAAGGGGTCGGCGGCCTCGCACAGCGACCGGGCCGCCTCGTACGTCTCCTGGTCGCCGCGCAGGTGCAGGAAACCGGTGTAGTCCGGGCAGGTGAGCGCGACGGACACGAGATCGGCGACCGGCATGGTGCGAAGGGAAACCTCGCCGTCCTCGGTGAGGATGGTGGCGTCCGTCCAGCTCATGTGAACCTCAGCGGATCCCAGTGGGCGGCGAGCCGCAGCAGCGACCGGGCCAGGCCGGGGTGTGCCGCCGCCCACCGGGTGTCGAAGAGGAACCATTGGTCGTACTGCCAGAAGTCGTCGATGTAGCGGGCAACCTGAACGATGTGCGGATCCTGTTGGACAAGCGTGCGCTCGTGCGGTTCCGCGTCGATCGCCGGTCCCTCCGGGTCGTAGCCCTCCAGCCGCGCCAGCGCGGCTCCGATGTCGTCCTGCACGGCCAGCGCCCGCAGCAGCACGGCGTCGAACGGCCACCTGGCGTCGGTGGCCTCGCGCAGGCGGGCGCCGAGCTCGGGAAGGGTCACTCCCGGGAACATGACCGCACCGTCGATGTCCAGGCTCGTCCCGTCGCCGTGCTGGTGATAGCTGAACCGCACCGAGAACACCGCGTCCGGACCGTCGCCGAGCCCGGCCACGGTGCGAACCGGCACGTCGTGGTCGAAGCCGCCGTCGCCGGCGTCGGCCGGGAGCGGCCAGGTGACGTACCGCAGGAAGGTCCATTCCTCGTCGTCGAAGGCCTCGTCGTCGACGAAGTAGTAGGCCAGATCGGTCTCGTCGTCGTTGGTGCGCACCCGGACCGAGTGCTCGCCGACCCGCGGATCGTCGTCGGACTCGACCCACAGATGTTCGACC
Source organism: Actinoplanes liguriensis (assembly GCA_000715855.1). Lineage (GTDB taxonomy): Bacteria > Actinomycetota > Actinomycetes > Mycobacteriales > Micromonosporaceae > Actinoplanes > Actinoplanes liguriensis. Next base: position 46,542 of record KL571308.1, on the reverse strand, counting down.
AGCAGCGCGCGCAGCTCGTCCATGGTCGACGGCCGTGGCAGGCCGCGCTCCGGCACCCGCTCGAAGATCGAGTCGAGGCCGTAGACGTCGCAGCCGAGCTGCGACTCGACCCACGATTGCGGGTCGTCGACGCCCCAGCCGGACCGGAACCAGTCGAGCACGCTGACCCCCGGCACAGCGGTCACCCGATGGCCGAGCGGTGTTTCCTCACGCCAGCGCTGAACGAAGAACATGACCCGACCTTAGAGGCGCCGCGGCGTCCGGGGAGGGACGCCGCGGCGCGGATGACAGGATCAGTGCTCGTTCAGCAGCCGGTGTGTCTCGCTGATCGCGGCCCAGGACTTCGGGGCCGCCGGTGCGCCGAGCGACCGCGCGGCGGCGCTCGTCAGGACCGGCTTCGACGGGGTGTAGAGCCAGGCCTGGAACAGCGCGTCCAGGTCCTTGCCGGAGATCTTCTCGGCGAGCGCGGTGAACTCCCCGGTGGTCGCGTTGCCGTACTTGTGGGTGGCGGTCCACGTGCGCAGGATCTCGAAGAAGTCGTCGTCGCCGACCGCCAGGCGCAGCTGGTGCAGGGTCATCGCGCCGCGGTCGTAGACGGCGTCACCGAACAGCTCCGCGACGCCCGGGTCGGCCGGCGCGGTGGTCCAGACCGCGGCGTCGTCCGGGTAGGTCGCATACAGGTAGTCGAAGATCTCCTGCGCGGTGCCCTCGTCGTTCTTCTCCGACCACAGCCATTCGGCGTAGCTGGCGAAGCCCTCGTTGAGCCAGATGTTCTCCCAGTTACGGACCGAGACCGAGTCGCCGAACCACTGGTGGGCGTTCTCGTGCGCGATCACGTACGTGTTCGAGCCACGCCGGAAGAAGCCGGCCGAGTAGTTCGGGCGGGTCTGGTTCTCCAGCGCGAACCCGAGCGTGTCGGGCGGGGCCACGACGCCGCCGCGGGCCTCGAACGGGAACGGCCCGAAGACCGTCGACTCCCAGTCGGTGATCTCCGCGGTCCGTTCGACGCTGGCCTGCGCGGCGTCCCGGAAGTCCGGGCTGAGCAGCTGCGAGTACGCGTTGTAGACCTGCGACCCGTCGGTGGTCGTGTCGGTGGTGATGTCGTACTGCCCGACGGTCAGGAAGGTCAGGTAGGTGGCCTGCGGGGTGTAGCCGAGGGTCTCGCGCACGGGCGGGCGCGGCTGCACGCCGTTGCTGATCGCCTCGACGCCGTCCGGCACGGAGACGGACACGTCGAAGGTGGCCTTGTCCGACGGGTGGTCGTTGCTCGGGTACCACCACCAGGCGATCTCCGGCTCACCGACGGCGAGCGCGCCGTCCGGGGTGCGGACCCAGGCGGTGTATCCGGCGGCGACCTTCGACGACGGCACACCCGAGTACTGCACGACGATGGTCAGCGCGCCACCCTTGGCGACGGTGCGGGCCGGGGTGACGACCAGTTCGTGGTCGCCCTGGCGGGTGAAGGTCGCGGGCCGGTTGTTGACCAGCACCGAGGACGTGTCGAGCACGAAGTCCAGGTTGAACCGGCTCAGGTCCTGGGTGGCGGTGGCCAGGATCGTGGTGGTGCCGGTGAGCTTGTCGGTCGCCGGGGTGTAGCGCAGGCGGATGTCGTAATGGGAGACGTCATACCCGCCGTTGCCGTAGTCCGGGTAGTACGAGTCGCCGATGCCGGGCGCTCCGGGCGCGGGTGCGGCCTGGGCGGCCGCTCCCGTTCCGGCTAGCGTCAACGCTGTGGCGAGGGTGGCCACGAGCAGTCGTCGCACGGTCGAACTCCTTCCGATCGGTAAGAGCTAACCGCGCCAACCTATCGAAGAACCTCGACTCCTATGTAAAAAGGCGCGTTTACGTCAGTGAATGCGTTGGCCGTCGCGGGATCGTAGCGTGCCGAACCAGGTCAGCGACTCGCCGTGCCCGCGCACCCACGCGAGGGGCTCGCCGTCGAGGGTGAGCACGTTGTGCAGCGCCTCCGACGGCGGCGACGGCAACTCCTGACCGGCATTGACCAGCGTCGGGCTCTCCACGGCGACCCAGTGCCCGGGCAGCGCGCGGACCGTGTCGAGGAACGCCTGCGGATCGGCAAGCTGGTAGAGCATCGAGGTGTGGTAGACGACCAGGGTCGCGTTCGCCGGGGCCTGGGCGGCCAGCGCCGGCAGGTCGGTGACCGCGTCGCCGCGGACCAGCAGCGGCGGGTCCTTGCGGGCCACCTCGATGGCGA
>KL571308.1:43735-44054 GCA_000715855.1 Actinoplanes liguriensis | reverse complement strand
GGGGGAGCCGTACCGGTAGGCGTACCGGTCCGGGAACAGGCACAGCCCGGCGGACGCGCCGACGTCCAGCAGCGCCAGGGGCTGCGGCAGGCTCGCCAGGACCGGCAGCAGCGCGGCGGTCCGGCCGACCTCGTTGGTCTGCGTCGCCCGGACCAGCATCTGCGCGGCGATGTCGTCCCAGCGTTCCAGCGTGAACGCGCGGAAGCCGGCGGGGTCGGTGACCGGGCCGCCGAGCAGCCGTACCACGGCGAACAGCAGGTTCGGCTGTTGTTTCGGCCCGGGCAGGGCGGCGAGGCGGTCGAGCAGATCAGCATCGGAC
>KL571308.1:43030-43463 GCA_000715855.1 Actinoplanes liguriensis | reverse complement strand
AGATGTGTATAAGAGACAGCACGCGCCGCGAAGTCCAGATATTTGTCAGCAACGGTCACCGTCCGATGCTCCCAGCAAATTCGGTGGCCCGCTGACCCACCGCTCGCGAGGATGCGGCGATGAATACCACGTTCGAGGATCTGGTCGCCGAGGGCGCGGGCGTGCCGGTCGAGGGCTGGGACTTCTCCTGGTTCGACGGCCGGGCCACCGAGCAGCGCCCGAGCTGGGGTTATGCCGGGCTGGTCGGCGCCCGGACGACGACCGCCGGCCGGGTCCTCGACCTGCAGACCGGCGGCGGTGAGGTTTTCGCGGGCGCCGCCGCGATCGGCAGACCGGCCGTCCTGGTCGCCACCGAGGGCTGGCCGCCGAACGCCGCCCTGGCCCGCGCGCGGCTGGCGCCGCTGGGCGGGAGCGTGGTCGAGGTGTCCGAGAG
>KL571308.1:40830-42780 GCA_000715855.1 Actinoplanes liguriensis | reverse complement strand
GCCTCGTTCGACCTGGTGGTGAGCCGTCACCCGGTCACCACCGACTACGCCGAGGTGGCGCGGGTCCTCGCGCCCGGCGGCACGTACCTGTCGCAGCAGGTCGGCCAGGGTTCCCTGCGCGAGCTGTACGAGTTCATGATGGGCCCGCAGACGCCCGGCACCGTCCGCGAACCCGCCCGCCACTGGGCTGCCGCGCGCGCCGCCGGCCTGGAGGTCACCGATCTGCGCGACGAGTGGCTGCGCATCGAGTTCACCGACGTCGCCGCGGTGATCGTCTTCCTGCGCAAGGTGATCTGGACGGTGCCGGGCTTCACCGTGGACGCCTATCGCGATCGGCTGCGTGACCTGCACGAACAGATCGAGCGGGACGGCCGGTTCGTCGCGCACTCACGACGCTTCCTCATCGAGGCGCGTCGTTCATGAAGGCAACGGCTTGCGCGTACGGCCGTTGCGCGCCGATCGCCTCGGCCGCGCGCGCGATCTCCCGGGCCAGCATGCGCGCCCCCGCCTCGTCGCCTTCGTCGCGGGCCACCACAGCCAGCAGGATCAGCTGGGTGAGCAGTCCCGGGACGAGCCCGGCGCGGCTGCTCAGCGCGGTCGCCCGCCCCCACCGCTCGTAGGCAGCTTTCAGGTCCCCGTTGTCGCGGTCGTGGTCGCCGAGGTGCCGCAGCGCCTCCCGTTCGAGGCGCAGATCGACGGTTTCGCCCGCCTTCAGCGCCGCCTCGTAGTGCGCCGGCGCCAGGTCACGGCGCCCGAGCAGATTGTCCTCGACGAGCCCCTGATACATCCGCGCCCAGCCGCACCGCACCGGATCGGGCGCGCGTTCACCCAGCTCAGCGGCGCGGCCCCGGAGGTCCGGCGCGTCCTGTCCGGCGTTGATCCTGATCAGGTAGTCGTGGCGGAACCACAGGAAGTCCAGGTCCCAGCTCGAGCCCAGCGGCGCGGCCGCCGCCAGGCGTGCGGGCGCCAGGTTGCTGCCGGAGAACCAGTCGGACTCCAGGGCGACCTCCGCCGCGGTCACCGCCACCGGGAAGCCGCCGTCGGTCGCGTCCAGCAGGGACAGGGCCCGTTGCCAGCGTCCGGCCCAGGCCAGCTCGCGGGCCGCTTCCACAATCTCACCGATGTCAGTCATGCTGCGCGACGGTAGTTATCCGAAAAACTATCCACAAGAAAACTACTTCGGAGGTACGGCGTGCGGGATGCCATCGACGACCATGTCGAGCTGTGGGCCGGTCAGCTCGACGGGCTGGACCCGACCCGGGAGGCGATCATCGGCCGGCTGATGCTGCTCGGCCGGCATCTGAGCGGGACGCGGCGGGTGACGCTGGGCGCGAGCGGGCTCAAGCACTGGCAGTACAAGGTGCTGCTGATGTTGCGGCGCGCCGGTACGCCGTACGAGCAAAGCCCTTCGCAATTGGCCGACCAGCTGGGACTGACCCGCGGCGCGCTCTCCGCCCGGCTGCGACCGCTGGAGGAAGCCGGGTGGATCACGCGGACCAGCGAGAACGGCGACCGGCGGCGGGTCCGGGTGCGGCTGACCGCGGCCGGGCTGTCCACCTGGGAGCGGCACACCGGGGCCGAGGGCAGCGCCGAGGAGGCCCTGCTGGCCCTGCTCACGCCCGCCGAACGCGACCAGCTCGCCGGACTGCTGCGCAAACTGGTCGTGCGCACTACCGCGTGACACCGGTCAGGGCGGTGACCAGGGCGTTCACGGCGGGATGGCCGGCGGCGCCCTGCCGGTACGAGATCCGGGTGCGCCTGCGCAGCCCGAGCGGGACCAGGCGCACGCCGGTGGACGCCTCGGCGGCGAGCTCGGGCACCAGCGACACGCCCTGACCGGCGCCGACCAGGGCGAGGACGGTCGCGAAGTCGTCGGCCCGGTGCCGCACCCGCGGTGTGTAGCCCTCGGCGGCGCAGGCCCGCAGGGTCGCCTCGTGGCACAGGGTTCCC
>KL571308.1:37094-40587 GCA_000715855.1 Actinoplanes liguriensis | reverse complement strand
ACGGCGAGGAACACCGTCTCCTGCAGCAGCGGCACCGAGTCGAGGCCGGCGTCGCCGTCGCCGGGCGCCACGTCGTAATCGTTGAGCAGGGCCACGTCCAGGCGCCGTTCGCGCAGCGCGGCCGGGGCGTCGGCGGGATCCAATTCGGTCACCATCAGCTCCAGCGCGGGGTGCTCGCGGCCCAGGGCGACCAGCGCGGGCGGGAGCAGGGTGCGTACGGCGGTGGGGAACGCGCCGATGCGCAGCGGCCCGGCCGGCCCGGTGCGCAGGGCTGCCAGGGCCGCGGTGGTCTCCTCGATCGCGGACAGGACCCTGGTCGCGTGCCGCACCAGGACCCGGCCGGCGGGGGTGAACGCGACGCGACGGCCGGTGCGTTCGAGCAGGGGCAGCCCGGCCTCGCGTTCGAGAGCGGACAGCTGCTGGGAGACGGCGCTCGGTGTGTACGACCGGGTCTGCGCGACCGCGGCGATCGTGCCGAGGCGCTCCAGGTCGCAGAGCAGGCTGAGCTTGCGCACGTCGAGCATCAGTTCAGCTTACGGGTAACGTCACGAACGTGAACTGGATCTGACGCTCACCGTGGCGGAGGCTGGTGCCATGGACTTGACCGGCGTCTTCGTTCCGATGATCACCCCGTTCGACGAGTCGGGGGCGGTGGCATACCCCGTACTGGAAAATCTTGCCGTTGAGGTTCTGGAGGCCGGCGCGACCGGCCTGGTCGGGCTCGGCACCACCGGCGAGCCGTCGTCGCTGACCGCCGGCGAGCGTGCGCGTGTCCTCGACGTGCTGGCACGGGTCTGCGCCGAGCGGTCGGCGCCGCTGATCGCCGATCATCCGCAGGCCGTGGCGGCGTTGAGCCTGGTCCCGCCGTTCGTGCGGCCGGGCCCGGAAGGGGTGGTCGCGCACTTCACCGCCCTGGCCGCCACCAGTCCGGTGCCGCTGGTCGTCTATCACGTGCCGCCGCGCACCGGGCAGCCCCTGGACGCGGCGACACTGCGCCGGATCGGGGCGCTCGACCGGGTGATCGGCGTGAAGTACGCCACCGGCGCCCTGGACGCGGACGCGATCGCGCTGCTCGCCGGCCCGCCGCCGGGTTTTGCGTTCCTCTCCGGCGACGACGTCTTCCTGTCGCCGCTGCTGGCGCTGGGCGCCGCCGGAGGGATCCTCGCGTCGGCGCACGTCGCGACGGATCGTTTCGCCGCGCTGTACACCGCCTGGCGCACCGGCGACCTGCCGGCCGCCCGGGCGCTGACCCACGAGTTGACGCCGTTGTCAGCGGCCCTGTTCGCCGAGCCCAACCCGGCGGTGATCAAGGCGGTCCTGCACGCGCGGGGTCGCATTCCGACCCCGGCGGTACGGGCGCCGCTGCTGCCCGCCTCGGCAGCCGCGCTGCGGGCCGCGCTGGCTCAGTGCTCGCCCTTGATCACGAAGTAGGAGCCGCGGATGGTGCCGGCCAGCTTCGACTTCTGCCGGGCGAACTTGAACGCGCCGAGCTCCTCGGGGACCTCCATGCCGTCGGAGAGCTTGAACCCGACCGCGCGTTTCCCGCCGTCGTCGATCGTGTACATCACGTTGATCGACAGGCCGTTCTCGTAGAAGACGTACGCCATCCGGATGTTCTCGACCTGGAACGCGGTCGCCTCCAGGGGGCGGGATGCGATGACCAGGCCGCGTTCCTTCGCCAGGATGTCGTGCACCCAGTCGACGGTCGCCTTGGCCTGGTCGGCGGGTTCGACGGTGAACACGTGGTCGTACTTGTTCTTGAAGTAGCGGGCCTCGTTGGCGCGCAGGCCGGCGAGCGCCTCGGCGACCGGTGACGACTCCAGGCCGGCCGTCGACACGGTGGCGAAGTCCACGACGTAGGACATGACGGGCCCCTTCCGGTTGGCTGGTCCTCCCGATTGTGTCAGGGGAGCCGCCGAGATACTGGCATGGTGCGGAACGACTGGGATCATGTCGGGCGGTTGTGGACCAGCGGTGAGCAGTTCCTCGCCATGGACAGCGCCGGGCGCAGTGATTGGCGTGGACACACCGACGACGAGTTCGATCGGACCGTGGACTTGACATGGCAGGACACCGGCCTCGCGGTCGGCTCGCGGATGGCGGCTCTCGTCGGCGGAGACGGCGTCGTCCGGGATGACAGCTGGGTCGAGGTCTTCAGGAGCGGGTCCGGTGCCCTGGCATTCGTGCAGGCTGCGGGAACCGACTACCGGAGAGTCTTGGCGGCGGCGTTGGAGTACCCGGATGACCAGGACCTCGACGGTGTGATGCTTGAGATCCGCAGTGGCGAGCTGGCCGTCTTCACCGCGGCGGCCGATGGAGACGGGGAGTTCGCGAACCCGTTCGAACAAGCCCGGCCGGGTCCGGTACCGGCAAAACACGGCCCACCGTCGCGGGCCGTCGACCCAGGGCTACTGATCAGCACAGATGGTGTGACGGCGTACCGGTTGAAGGTCCGCTGGTATACGACGCTTGACGACGACAGCTGTTTCGCGCGCTGGCTGCTCCTACCCGTACCGGCCGGTCAGGTCGCGGAGTGCGGTCGGTGACGGAGCTGCTCAGGGGGTGAGTGGCGTCCGGCGTGGGGTGACCGTGCGGTGGGCGATTCGCCAGCCGGCGGGGCCGTTGTGGAGGATGTCGTCGTAGACGACGCTGCCGGTGGTGCCGTCCAGGTTGACGCCGAGGCCCTTGGAGCGGGCCCGCACCGTCCCGTCCGGATCCTGGCCCACGATGATGTTCGTGACGTGGTGGCCGAGCGGGTTGCGGTCGCCGAGTGCCCGGCCGGCGGCCTCGATCGCGGCGAAACCGTGCAGCTCGCCGGCGCCGAACGCGGAGACGTCGTAGACGATGTCCGGTGTGAACAGCTCACCGAGCCGGTCGAACTCGCCCGCGTCCATCAGGTGACCGTGCAGGGCGAGCAGCTCGTGGATCGCCAGCCGATCGGCGACGGTCAGGCTCACGGGCGGACCGCGGCCAGCTGCGTGGCCTGGGCGACCAGGGCGCCCTTGGCGTCCCACAGCAGCGCCGTCTCGTCCATGCGGCCGCCGGTCACCTCGGCGGACTGCATCGTCATCAGCAGCGGGCCCGGGGCGGGCAGGCGCCGCAGGTACGCGGTGAGGCTGATGGTCGGCGCCCAGCCCTGGATGCCCAGCGTCAGCGAGATCGGCGGGGACGGGTCGAGCGCGACCAGCAGGCTCAACGGGTCCCAGTCGGAGCCGTCGGCCAGGCGCAGATATCCGCTGATCTGGCCGGTGGTCGACGGGTGGCCCATGGCGAACGTGAGCGACGTCGGGTCGAGCCGGTGCTCGACCACATCCAGCAGGTGGACGGGGAACGTGGCACCGGGCGGGCTCGACGGGAGCAGGTAGCACTCGTCCTCGGCCGGCAGCGTCGGCACCGGCATCCCGGACCACCACGGGGCCGCCTCGTCGAGGACCCCCTGGGTGACCAGCGACTCCGCGCACGGCGAACCGTCCTGACCGAGACGGGCCCGGAA
>KL571308.1:33408-36735 GCA_000715855.1 Actinoplanes liguriensis | reverse complement strand
GGCGCAGGAACGTGGTGGTCATCGCGACCGGGTGCGGGTGGGCGGGGCCGGCGGTGGCCGCGACCGCGCGGGCGATCACGGCCATCAGGTAGCCGCCGTGGAGTTTGTCGCCGACGCCCCACTGTGGGTCCAGGTCGGCGGACCAGCCGTCGGCCGCGGGGTGGACGGCGGTCGCCTCCGTAAAGCTTCGCATGGGGAAAATCCTAGAGGCGCTCGATGACGGTGGCGTTGGCGGTGCCGCCCGCCTCGCACATGGTCTGCAGGCCGTACCGGCCGCCGGTGCGCTCCAGGACGTTGAGCAGGGTGGTGGCCAGGCGGGCGCCGCTCGCGCCGAGCGGGTGGCCGATCGCGATCGCCCCGCCGTCGACGTTGACCTTCGCGGGGTCGGCGCCGGTCTCGGCCAGCCACGCGAGCACGACCGACGAGAACGCCTCATTGACCTCGAACGCGTCGATGTCGGACAGTGCCAGCCCGGCACGCTGCAGCACCTTGGCGGTGGCCGGGATGATGCCGGTCAGCATGTAGATCGGGTCGTCCCCGACGGCGACCGCGGTGTGGATGCGGGCGCGCGGACGCCAACCGTGGCGGGCGGCGTTCTCGCTGGTGGTGACGAGCAGCGCGGCCGCGCCGTCGTTGACCGGGCTGGAGTTGCCGGCGGTCACCTTCCAGTCGATCGCACCGAACCGCTGCTCCCAGCGCGGGTCCTCGAACGCCGGACGCAGGGCGGCCATCGCGTCGAGCGTCGTGCCGGGCCGCACCGTCTCGTCGTACGCCAAATTGTCCTGAAGGGTGGTTGTCTGGNNCTGCCGATCGGCACGCGGGACATGGACTCCGCGCCGGACGCGATGACCAGGTCGTACGCCCCGGAGATGACGCCCTGCGCGGCGAAGCTGAGCGCCTGCTGGCTGCTGCCGCACTGCCGGTCGACGGTCACACCGGGCACCGAGTCGGGGAAACCGGCGGCGAGGGCGGCCAGCCGGGTGGTGTTGCCGGACTGCTCGCCGACCTGGCCGACCGCGCCGCCGATCACGTCGTCGATCTGTGCTGGGTCCAGGCCCGGGACGCGGTCGACGAGGGCGCGCAGGACGTGGGCGTGCAGCTCGACGGGGTGCACACCGGCGTAGGCTCCGGACGGCTTGCCCTTGGCCAACGGGGTGCGTACCGCGTCGACGATGACGGCGTCTCGCATGGCTTCCTCCGGGACAGAGATAACGGACCGATCGGTCCGGCCAGCCTAACCCTGTCACGGACCGAACGGTCCGTTAAACTGGTCACCATGGCCCGCACCCCGATCCCCGGCACCCGGGACAACATCCTCAGCGCCGCGAGCGACCTCTTCTACCGCCACGGCGTCCGCGCCGTCGGGATGGCGCAGGTGATCGAGGCCGCCGGCTGCGGCAAGAACCTGCTCTACCGGCACTTCCCCAGCAAGGGACACCTCGCCGCGGCGTACCTGAGCCTGGTCCGCGAGCGTCGTGACCGGTCGATCGCGGCCGCCATCAAGACCGCCGACGACCCGGCCGGGCAGTTGATCGCCCTGGTCACCGAGGTCGCCACCCTGGTCAGCGCCCCGGACTACCGCGGGTGCGCCTTCCGCAACCACCTCACCGAGTTCCCCGGCGAGGACGACGAGCCCGCCCGGGTCGCCCGGTCCCTGTCTCTTATACACTGCTGATCGGCGGCCTGCACGGTGGCGCGCCCGACCAGGCGCCGATCGCTATCGAGTGGGTCACCGAGCTGGTCCGCTGACCGCCCGTACGTGCCGGAATCTGACACGGCACCTTCGTCGGAAATCCGACCAGCAGGAAACGTCGGGCGCAATGCCGGGTACACCCCGGTCAATGCCCGAAGGGCCTTTATCGCCCGGCTCAACTCTGGGACGCTGCACGTGGTCCCCGTCGCCGCGGCACTGCTGGGAGGTTTCGCCCGTGGAGGTAACCGGCTGGTTGTGGACGGTCACCCTCGTCGGTCTCGGCGCGCTCGTGCTGCTCGACCTGCTCCTGGTCAGCCGCCGGCCGCACGAGCCGTCCCTGCGCGAATGTGCGCTGTGGGTGAGCGGTTACGTCGTACTGGCTCTGCTCTTCGCGGTCTTCCTGGGGTGGCACTTCGACGGCGCCGCGGCGGGACAGTACCTGGCCGGCTGGCTCACCGAGTACAGCCTGTCGGTCGACAACCTGTTCGTCTTCGTCATCATCATGTCGCGGTTCCGGATCGAACGCCGCTACCAGCAGAAGGTCCTGCTCGTCGGGATCGTCCTGTCGCTGCTGCTGCGCGGCGTCTTCATCGCCCTCGGCGCCGCCGCGATCAGCCGCTTCACCTGGGTGTTCTTCATCTTCGGCGGCTTCCTGATCTACACGGCGGTAAAAGTCTTCGGCTACGACAACGACGAGCCGGAGTACGCGGAGAACCTGCTGGTCCGCTGGGCGCGCCGGGTCCTGCCGATGACCGGGCACTACGACGCGGCCCGCCTGTTCACCCGCGACGGGCGCGGCCGGCGCCGCTTCACCCCGCTGATCGTCGTGTTCATCGCGATCGGCACCACCGACGTGATCTTCGCGCTGGACTCGCTGCCGGCGATCTTCGGGCTCACCGACCACCCGTACCTGATCTTCACCGCCACGGTGTTCGCGATGATGGGCCTGCGCCAGCTCTACTTCCTGCTCGGCGGCCTGCTCGACCGGCTCGTCTACCTGTCGATCGGGCTCGGCGTCGTCCTGGGCTTCATCGGCGTCAAACTCGTCCTGCAGGCCCTCGCCGAGAACAACCTNNTCAGCATCGGCGTCTCACTTTCGGTCATCGCCGGAACCCTCGCCCTGACCGCGATCGCATCGGTCGCCAAGGCCTGGCTCGACAGCCACTCGAAGGTCAGCCCCCGTCGATGAGACCCTGACGCTCCCATCCGGTGTCGAAAAATGCCGTCACGTACTTGTCCGGCGGCAACGAGCTGTCGCGCATCAGGGAGAACACCTCCGTGCCGTGCCCCGGCTCCTCCGGCACGTCATAGACCTGCAGCAGCCCGGTGAACTCGCAGCCGTCCAGGCACCGCGCATAGTCCGCGGCGTCCTTGCCGGCCAGCTCCAGCGCCACGGCCGAGTCCGGCGCGCGCCACAGCGTCACCCGCTCCTCGTAGGCCAGCACGCCCCGCTCACCGAAATCGAACGCGAAGACCGCCCGCACGCCAAACCAGTCCATCGCCAACAGGTACCACCGCCACCGAGCCCCAGCAAGATCGATATCGGTCAGCGTCGCTTCGCTCGCTGCACCCCGACAGTCAAATTCTTCATGTCCCCTCTGGTCTGTGGTCCAGCTCCGCCGCTCCCGCGGGGG
>KL571308.1:31010-33162 GCA_000715855.1 Actinoplanes liguriensis | reverse complement strand
CTCCGTGGGTGGTCCCGCTCACCCCAAAACCCAAAAAATCCGGCTACCACATCCACCGGTACCATGCCACTCGTTCATTCGACGGTCGCCAATGCAAGCAATGCCATGCACAGTGGATCTGTGGCGGCGTCCCCACGACGCGGTCACCGAACCATCCGACCTGAGCATGGGGGAACGCGCGATGACGGACGTCGACATCGGGAGTGTTCCGGACTGGCTGACGGCGGTCGCAGGCGGGCTGGCCCTGATCTTCGCGGCACGCGCCGCTCTTGTCGCGGGCCGGCTGCTGACCGTCGAGCAGGAGCGCGATGAACGCCTGCTCGACGACCAGGTCCGCAGCCAGGCTCGCCAAGTCACCGCCTGGTGGGACGAGCGCGACGGAACCGCGGGTGTCGCCTTCCGCAACGCCAGCGATGCGGCCGTCTACAAGGCCACCGTCACCCTCGCCGACAACGGCCCGAGTGACGTCTACGAGACCTCGGTCGTCGGCACCATCCCCCCGTCGAGCGAGCCGGTCTTCCGCAGCTACGCGTCGCTGGGCTGGACCAACGTGCCGGCCATCACCGAGGCCCGGCTCGAGCTGGGCTTCACCGACGCGCAGGGTAACCACTGGCTACGCAACGGCGAGGGCCAGCTCTCCCAGGTCCGCGACCAGCTGGTGATCTGGGCCGACGCCAACCGCCGCCGGTCTCTGGAGGACTTCGCCGTCAACTTCCTCTCCAGCCACCGGGTCAAGGTCGAGGTCGAGGTGGGCCGGCTCGAACGGCTCTTCTCGATGATGCGCACCGAAACGTTCCGGACCCCGGACATCTTCATCACCTCGCACGACCGGCTGGCCCCGCTCGTCACCGACCGCAAGGTCGTGCCGATCAAGCTGGCCGACCGGCGTCGAGACAACTTCGAGCCGGTCTGCATGTCCGCCGCCACCATCGACGGCGAGTTGTACGCGCTGCCGTACGCTATGGACACGGTCGCGCTGTTCACCAACCTGGACCTGGTGGAGAAGCAGCCCGGCTCGATCGAGGAGCTGCTCAGCTACGGCGAGCTGCTGGTCAGCCGCGGTGCGGTAGACATGCCGCTGGCCCTGCCGATCGCACCGGACGGCGAGGCGTTCATCGCCTACCCGCTGCTGTCGAGCGCGTTCGGAATCCGGGACATGTTCCAGCGCCGCGACGACAGCGCCGAAGGCCTGGCGCTCGACCTGATGGCGCCGGAGTCGATCGCCGCGCTCGAACTGTTCCAGGGTGTCGTGCGCCGCACACCGGAAACCGCCAGGCTGACCCGCGAGTCAGCCCGCAAGCTGTTCATCTCCGGCCGCGTCCCGTTCCTGATCTCGACCGGGACGACGCTGCGCGACACCGTCCATGCGCCGTTCCCGGTCGGCGTCTCCCCGGTGCCCGGGTTCAACGGCCACCCGCCGACCACGAACATCACCCTGGTTCAGCTGTTCGTGGTCGGCGCCCGCGGCGAGAACCCGGCGCTCTCGCAGAGTCTGCTCGTCGACGAGATGACCCGGCAAGCAGTGATCGAGAGGCTGACGGCGGACCGGCCACAGTTGCCGGCGCTCACCGCCGTGCTCAAGAAGAGGATCGACGCGGACACGAACCTCAACGCGCTGCACGACCTCTGCACTCAGGGCCTGCTACTACCACCGTCGAACAGCTACCCGGAGGTGTGGTCGACACTCAACCAGTTGGAGACATCGATCGCCGATCTCAGGTCGTCGATCCGATCGGCAGCCCGGCGGGCACAGAGCACCCTCTCGCACGTAAGGCGGTAGCAGATGGCAAGCGGTGGTCGACTTGCGTACCGGTCAACCGGCGCAACAATCTTCGACGTGAGCGGGTCCACCGACGACTCCTACGAGATACGCGTCGAGCCCGGCGGTCTTCACCGGCTTTCGCAGCACCTGCTGCCGCTGGTCGAACGCCTGGACTGCACCCAGCTGTTCGTGGTCTCCGACACCGATGTCCTGCGGCATTACCGGGACGTCCTGACGGCGCAGTTGAACCGCCTCGGCCGCCCGGCGACCGTGCACACCATTGAGGGCGGCGAGAAGAACAAGACCCTGTCGGCCGTCCTGGCCCTGTGGGAGGCGTTCAATCGCGCGTCGGTCCGTCGCCGCAGCCTGATCTCTGTCTCTTATACACAT
>KL571308.1:30386-30778 GCA_000715855.1 Actinoplanes liguriensis | reverse complement strand
CGGGCTGCCGCTTGCTCTGGTCCCGACCACCCTGCTGGCCCAGGTGGACGCCGCGATCGGCGGGAAGAACGGCGTCACCCACTTCGGCAAGAAGAACCGGATCGGCGGCTTTCACCACCCGCGCCTCGTCCTGGTCGACCCCGACGTGCTGCGCACCCTGCCCGCGCCGCAGATCTCCGAGGGCCTGGCCGAGGCGGTCAAGGTCGCGTACCTGACCTCCGACACCGCGGTGGAGCGGCTGCGCCGGATCGGGCGCACCGGCGACCTGCTCCCAGAGATGATCTCCGCGTCGATCGAACGCAAGCTTCAACTGCTCGCCGAGGACCCTTACGAGTGCCGCGGCCTCGACCGGGCCCTGAATCTCGGCCACTGCTTCGGGCACGCCGTCGAGG
>KL571308.1:28023-30144 GCA_000715855.1 Actinoplanes liguriensis | reverse complement strand
GTCGGTGTCCTGCGAGGACTCGTCGCCCCGCACGAACAGCTCCGGCTGCGATCCCTGCTGACAGATCTCGGCCTGCCCACCACGCTGGACCCGGAGGACGAGGCGTCGGCATGGCTCGCGCTCAGCAGCGTCCGCGACGTCCGCAACGGCCGGCTGCGGCCGGTGATCCCGATCAGGCCGGGCGAATGGGCGTACGGCGACGAGGTCACCGAGAGCGAATGGCGCAAGATCTGCGAGGCGACGCGATCATGAGTACGCTATGCATCGAGGGTGGCGGAACCCGTACCTACGTGAACCTTGCCAACGGAAGCGCGGTCGGGATCGTCGGCCCCACCACGTCGATCGACCTGATGAAACAGATCTCGCCGGTCAATGTCCTGGTCCCGCTGATCGCATCCGCCCTGGCCCAGAACAGTGCGACCCCTGGCGACATCGGCACCGTTGTCGTCTTCCACGCCGCCGCCTCCACCCGGTCCCGGGCCGGCGAATACCTGGAGCTGGTCCGGGAGGCGCTCGGGCTGGTCGGGGCGAGCGCCCGGACCTTCGTGACCAACGACATGGTGCCGTTGCTGTTCTCTTCGCCGGCGGCGCAGGTCGTGACCATCATCGCCGGCACCGGCACCAGTTCGGGAGCACGCGACGCGACGGGCCGGTACGCGCGCGTCGGCGGCGGCGACTTCGTGCTCTCCGACCAGGGCGGCGGCTTCGACATCGGCATGGCGGGCCTGCGCAGCGTCGTCAAGGCACTCGACCGCCGCGGGCCGGCGACCGCGCTGACAGCGTCGGCGTTCACCTGGGCCGGCGCCGAGCCACCGGCCCGGCCGCGGTCCTCGGCGCCGTTCATCGCGCTGGCCTACGACTCGATCTACGGGCCGGCGATGCGCAGCAGGGTCGCCGGCTTTGCCCGCGTCGTGATCGAGCACGCGGCCACGGGCGACGAGGTCGCGACCGCAATCGTCGGCGACGGCGCCCGCGAGCTGCTGGACTCGGTGCACGCTGCCGCGGACCAGCTCGCGATGCCGGACGCACACGTCGTGCTCTCCGGAAACCTTATCGGTGCCGACTCGTACATGGGCGTGGTCTTCTCCGCCCTGCTCGACAAGAGTGACAGAGTCGTGTCGTGCTCTCGTTACGAGCCCAGCGATGCGGTCAAATCGGTGGAGCCGTTTCTGCGCGCGATGGACAAGCCTCAGGGCGCCGAGCGACTCGAAAGTGCATTCCCGCTGGCTTCAGGAAGGTAGCTGCGATGGGCCGGGACTCTCGATGATCGACCTGACCGTGAAGTCGGGGACTGCGACGTCAACCCTGTCGGCGTCCGCGCTGACCATAGATTTCTACAAGACCCTGGCGACCGTTGACCTGGCCCAGCCGAAGATGTTCGA
Source organism: Actinoplanes liguriensis (assembly GCA_000715855.1). GTDB lineage: Bacteria > Actinomycetota > Actinomycetes > Mycobacteriales > Micromonosporaceae > Actinoplanes > Actinoplanes liguriensis. The sequence continues at coordinate 28,762 of KL571308.1, read as the reverse complement.
GTCGCTGACGTCCTGGGGCTACCCCTGCGACGAGCGCACCGAGCTGCGCTTCAACTCGGAGGGCTGCAACGGCGAGCTGACCCCGGCCGGCCCGGACTACGACACCTGGCGCCTCGACCGGATCACCCGGCTCTGCGAGACCGTCGGCGTCCCACCGGCCGAGGCGCCAGGTGTCGCGGACACCCTTATCAAGATCGACCAGAGCTGGACGGTGAAGCCGCTCGACGGCGCGAACGAGCTGCTGGACGTCCTTCTGGCCAGCGGGACCCCGTTCGTGATCCTGACGAACTGGGACTATGCGCTGGAGCCCTACCTCGAACAGGCCGGCTTCCCGCGCACCCTGGCGACCCTGACGTCCCGGCAGGCGGGCGCACGCAAGCCGCACACCAAAATCTTCACGATGGCGGCCGCCATGATGGACACGACCACCGGCATCGTGCATCTGGGCGACCGCTGGGACTGCGACGTCGAGGGCGCCCTCGCCGCTGGCTGGACACCGTGCTGGCTGACCACCCGTGACACCACTACCGACGTGCCCTACGTGCCGGACCTGCCATTCCTGCTGGGCGGCTAGAGCGTCCTGCCGAGCCGGGCGAGGGGTGAGAGAGCGATCATCAGCGGGGACAGCAGCATGCCGGCGGTTGTGGCGAGAAGGGCGAACCGCAGGGAGGCGTGGCCGGCGAGGAGACCGCCGAGGAGTGAGCCGAGTGGGGTCCTGTCTCTTATACACATCTCTGAG
>KL571308.1:26362-27847 GCA_000715855.1 Actinoplanes liguriensis | reverse complement strand
CAGAGATGTGTATAAGAGACAGACCATGACCGTGACGTTGACCAGCTGGCCGCCGGCGCCGAACACCACGTTGATCGCGACCAGCGTCGCGACGGTCACCGCGGACCCGCCGTGCAGCGCGGACGCCGGCAGCAGCACACCGTCCCCGACCAGCGCCGCCACGACCAGCACCCGCCCGTAGCCGAAACGACCCGGCAGCCGGGCCGCGAGCAGGGAACCGGCGAGCGCGCCCGGCCCGGCACCGGCCAGCGCCAGCCCGATCGCGGCGCCGGACAGGTGCAGTTCCCGCGGCAGGAACAGCAGGTAGACCGTCATCGCCGCGGCGTAGAAGAACTGGAACGCGGCCGACGCCAGGCACACGGTCCGCAGCGAGCGGTTCCCGGCCACGAAACGCAGACCCTCGCGGATCCGCTGCGAACCCCGCGGAGCGTGACGGCGGCGGATCCGGGACAGCGGCCCCGACGACCCGGCGAAGAAGACCGCCGCCGCGGCGATCGCGAGCGGCGCCGGGAGCAGCGACACCATCGCACCGCCCAGCGCCGGGCCACCGATCTGGGCCGCGGACCGGCTGCCCTCGACCGCACTGGTCCCCCGCACCAGATCGTCACGGTTCACCAGCCGGATCAGGCAGGCCTGATAGGCGACGTCGAAGAACACCGACAGCGTCCCGACCACGAACGCCACCACCAGCAGCACCGGCAGCCCGAGCCCGCCGAGCAGCGCGACGACGGCTGTCACGCCCAGGACCGCCGCCCGGCCGCCGTCCGCCAGCACCATCACGTTCCGCGCCGGCCACCGGTCCACCCCGGCCCCGGCGACCAGCGCGAACAGCAGCAGCGGCGCCTGCCCGACCGCCCGCAGCACCCCGAGCTGGTCGGCTCCGACGCCGAGGGTCAGGACGGCGAGCAGCGGCAGGATCACCAGGCTCGTCTGCTCGCCCCACTGCGACGCGGTCTGCCCCACCCAGAGACGACGAAAATCCGCATTTCTCCACAAACTCGGCACAGAGTGATCCCTTGATCAGCTGCGCCGTGCGAATGCGGGGCAGCACGCGATTGACAGGTGTCAGGTCAACGCGTGCGAGAACGACCGGGCATCTCCGAGCTCCTCACCGGGGTCACCCGACGATAGCCGCCGCCCCCACAATGATCCAATGACATCAGACAAGCCGTCCGCTGCCTACTTCGACCAGTGGTACGCGGACATGGCCGTGTCCCCGGCCCGGGACGCGATCGTGGCCCGCACGCTGGGACTGCCGCCGGAACTGCAGTTCGCGAGCACCCTGCCGTGGGAGGGCATCGCCGAGATGACCGAGCGGCTGGGCCTGCCGCAGGACGGGCTGCTGCTCGACATCGCGTGCGGGCGCGGCGGGTACGGCATCGAGATCGCCCACCGCACCGGTGCGCGCCTGATCGGTCTGGACTTCTCCGCTGTCGCCCTGAAAGCCGCCACCGCGATCGCCGCCAACCGGCTGCCGGCCGGCCG
>KL571308.1:24319-26149 GCA_000715855.1 Actinoplanes liguriensis | reverse complement strand
CTGCCGGCCGGCCGTGCCGAGTTCCGGGTCGGCACCCTGACCGAAACCGGGCTACCCGACGGCGCCGCGAACGGGCTGATGTGCGTCGACGCGGTCCAGTTCGCCGAGCCGCCGCTGGCCGCCCTGACCGAGTTCCGTCGCGTGCTGACCCCGGGCGGACGGCTCGCCCTGACCTGCTGGGAGGCCGTCGATCCGGCCGACGATCGGGTCCCGGTACGGATCCAGGCCGTCGACCTGCGCCGCGACCTGGCCCGGGCCGGGTTCACCGACGTCGAGGTGCACGAGCGGCCCGTCTGGCGTCAGGCGGAGCGGGACCTGTGGGAGCAGGCCGTCGCCGCCATCGACCCCGATCCGGCGGTGCTGTCCCTTCAGGAGGAGGGCCGGCGCTCCCTGGACACGTTCGACTCGCTGCGCCGCGTGTTCGCGACGGCCACTGCCCCGTGACCGGTGCTCAGCGCGGCGCCCAGCGGGCGTACTCCTGCTCGGCAGCGCCGGCCTCGGCGTGCTGTCCGAGCCGGTGCAACAGTTCCGCCTGCCCGCTCAGCGAGTTGAGGTAGGCCGGCCGGAACGCGTCCGGGTCGAGACCCACCAGGTTCCGCAGGATCCCGGTCGCCTCGGCCCCGAGCGGCAGCGCCTCGCCGTCACGACCGTCCTCGATGAGCGCCGCCGCGCGGTATCCCAGCAGGTCCGCGTAGTGCAGGGTCGCCTCGGTGACCTCGTCGCGCCGGTCCAGTCCCCAGGTCCGGAAGAAGCCGATCCCTTCGACGGCCGCGGTATCGGCCGCGACGGTGTCGCCCTCGGTGTCCTGGACGACGACTACCTCCCACAGCGCGGCGGTGAACGGGTCCGCGAGCGCCGCCGCGGTGGCCTCGTCCACGATCAGGTCCCGGCACCGGTCGGCGGCCTCCGTCACCAGCGGCAGCCCGGCCCGGTTGTCACCCAGCTCCCGATGACAGCGGGCAGCCGTGATCAGCGCCCCGGCCAGCACCGGAACCTGACCGGGATGCTCGCGCAGGATCCCGGCCGCGGCCAGCAGCGGCTCCAGCGCGGCATCGAGCAGGCCCAGTGCCGCCCGGCAGGTGCCGAGCCCGTTGTGGATCAGCCCGAGCTCGATCGGCGGAACCTCGCCCGGCCGGGCGGTCGCCGCCACGGTCAGCGCCTCCTCGAACAGGGGTTCCGCCTCAGCGAGCAGGCCGAGAGCGGTCATGCAGTGACCGTGCACCCGCAGGGCACTGACCAGGGACGGGACGACGTGCACCGACCGGGCCACGGTGACGGCCTCCGCGCTGACCCGGTAGGCCTCGTCCACCTCCCCGAGCAGGAGGAGCGCCATGGCCTGCACCACCAGGTTCGTCGCGACCCGGACCGGGATCGACGGTGCACCGTCGCGCCACAGCCGCTCGGCCAGCCGGGACCGCTGCACCGCGGGTTCCGGCCGGCCCAGCTCCTGCAGGCAGACCGCGGACATGAACGCCGCGTCGGCCAGGACCGGCAGGCCGGAGGCGGGCAGACCGGACGCCTCGAAACCGGCGATGACATGGTCGAAAGCGGTCAGAGCATCGTCGTAGTGTCCGAGCGCGAACCGGCCCTGGCCCTCGATGACCCGGGCGGACAGGGTCGTGACGATCACCGGGTTCGACGGTGGCAACGACTCGAGAACGGCCTGGGCCGCCCGGGCGTGCTCGACCGCCTCGCTCGGCCGGTTGACAGCCAGGTACGCGTTCGCCAGGACGGTGCCTGCGTCGGCCCGCATCGCGTGCATACTCGTCCAGCGGCCGAACGAGTGGTCGGCGTCGAACCATGCCATCGTCGCCAGGAGTTCGGCCGCCG
>KL571308.1:22566-24068 GCA_000715855.1 Actinoplanes liguriensis | reverse complement strand
GTGCTGGTCCGCGGCGAGCGACGCGCGGGCCAGAGACAGCTCAGCCATGCCGCGGACCAGCGGTGACAGCCCGTCGACGTCGGACACCGGGGCGATGACCTCCAGTGCCTCGCGGGCGGTGCGCATGGCCACCTCGGGTGTGGCGGCCTGGACCGCGGCCAACTGCGCCAGCGCCCTGCCGAACTCCAGCAGCGCCTCGTCGCGGGCCTCGGGGTCCTCGCCGTTGTCGAGCCGCAGCCCGAACCTGCTCAACTCGATCAACTGACGCAGGGACCCGGTGGCGGCCTCGGGCCGATCAGCGGCGGCGAGGGCGCCGGCAAACCTTTCCAGCATCTGCTCCAGGTCCTCGAACGTCGCCAGCATGGCCTGCTGCGGCAAGGGCAGCGTGTCCGGGTCCAGCCCTGCCAGCTCGGCGTCGCTCAGTGAGGTCAGCCAGTCGTAGGGCTGCCGGCCCGCCAGCAGTTCCACCAGTACGTGCATCATCGCGAGGCTCTCGACGGCCTCGTCGCTCAGGTTCTCGCCGGCCGCGTAGAGCTCACCGGCTTGCGTGAACGCCTCCGCGGCGGCCTCGACGTCGCCGTTGCCGATCAGATGCAGCCCCCGCAGGGCGCGGGCCTCCGCGAGTATCGCGGCGTTCCCGGGCGTGCCGGTCAGGTTTGGACCGCCTTGCCGAAATCGGTCTCGTACCGCGCGAAGGTCTCCGGGCTCAGCCGCTGGAACTCGGCGACCGCCTCGTTCGCGTAGGCGATCGCCGCCGCCTCCTCGGACTCGTCGTCGTTATCGAACTCCCCGGCGATCGTGCCGAGGAACTTCGCGAGCTCGGCCCGCGACAGCTCGTCGGTGACCGACCGGCGCCGCAACTCGGCGCTCTCCGCAAGGGCCGCAGGCATCGCGGGACCGGACAACTTTCCCGCGAGGCCGTGCAACGCGCCGGACACCTCGATCGCGTACGCGGGGTCGTCGCCGGCACGCGCCGCGAGACCGGCGCTGAGCCGGGCGGCCAGACCGAACAGCGCGGAACTGTGATCCGAGGTCCACCGGGCGTGCTCCGGCTCGCTCCACGCTCTGTCTCTTATACACAGAGACAGGCGTATTCGCGGCCCCGCAGCTCGATCGCCTCGACGCAGGCGTCCAGGGCGGCCGGCTGATCGTCCAGGTCGGCCAGACAGGAACCGAGGTTGACCAGTGTCTCGCAGCGCTCGATCAGCGCGGCGGCGTCCGTGCCGCCGGCCTTGCGCGCCAGGGCGGCAGCCGCGGCCAGGGACTCCCGCGCGGCCGGCCGGTCACCGCTGTTCGCCTGGGCGGTGCCGGCGTTGTACCAGGCCCGGGCCAGCCGCCGGGACTGGTCCGGGCCGAGCGTGCGGGCCGCGGCCAGCGCCCGGGCGGCCAGCTCTGTCGCCGCGGCGGTGCCGGCGGCTTCGGCGGCGAGATCGGTCAGCGCGTCGACCCGGACAGGACCCACCCGCGCGTACGGCGGCTGGGCGTCACACCAGGCGATCGCC
>KL571308.1:17996-22381 GCA_000715855.1 Actinoplanes liguriensis | reverse complement strand
CACCAGGCGATCGCCAGTCTCGCGAGCCGGCTCATCAGCCGCCGGTAGACGTCGTCGCGGCGCGGGACCCGGCGAACCGTCGCGGCGGCCGCGGCCAGGGAGGTGTCCGCCGGATCGCCGTCCAGGACCCGGTTCAGGGCGATCTCGATCAGGCCCGGCAACCGTCCGCCGGGCTCCGCCGCGGCCTGGGCCACGAGCCCACCGAGGCACTCGGCGAGAAGCTCCCGCAGCGCGTCACGGACCTCGTCGCGGTTCCCGGCCGCCAGGCTCAGCGCCTCCAGCATGTTCGCGGCGTGCTCGGCCGTGCTCGACTCGAGCCGATAGATCGCCACCACCAGGTCCGGCAGCTCCGGCGTGCTGGCCAGCAACTCCTCGGCGAGAAGGTCGGGCTCGAGCGCGGAGATCCGCGAACCGGCCCCGAACAGCTCGGTCAGCCAGTCACGGAGGTTGGCCCGGCGCAGGCCGTCGGCATCCCGCAGATCGTTGATCGCCGGCAGCAGCTCCGGCACCACCGCGATCTCCGGCTTGGTCAGCGTGGTCAGCGCGACCGCCTGGTGCGCCTGCGCCGGACCGACCTGGTCGAGGCGGTGCGCGAGGAGGCGTTCCTGCCAGCGTTGCATCTCCCGGTCCAGGAAGTCGCCCATCAGGTCCGCGGCGGTGGGGTAGCGCTCGGCGCGGATCGCGAGCAGCACGGCGACATGCACCTTCAACGGATTGCCGTACGCCTCGTCGGACAGGTCCAGCCCGGACAGGTCGGCCGTGCCGCCACCGAACGCGGCGCGCGCCGCGTCCCGGTGCTCTAATCGGTCCTCGCCGCTGAGCCCGCCGGCCCGCAGCCGCACGACGATGCTCGGCCGGGCGATGAAGCCGATCCGCTTGACCCCGGCCCACCACGTCAGGTGCGAGCGGGCCGCCTCACCGCCGTCGCCGGGCACCCGGTCGAGCAGCAGGAACCGCAGCTTCGGCCCGTACTCCCGCTCGCCCAAGGCTTTGATCCACTTGATGGTCCGGCCGGTCAGGCGCTCCGGATAGTCGAGCACCAGCAGCGTCGGCCAGACCACGTCGACGGCCCGGTTCACCTTCAGGAAACCGTCCAGGACCTCGTCGTCGGCGAAACCCGCCGACCAGCCCCGCTCGGCGAGATCCCGGCAGAGCTGGATCCCGAGCCGGGTCTTGCCCGAGCCACCGGCGCCCGCGACCAGGCCGAGGCTGACGGTGGTGTCGGCGGCACACCATTCGAGCAGGTCGCGGCGCTCGTCGTCGCGCCCGAGGAAACCGACCGCCTGATTCCTGGCCTGCAGCAGCTCGTAGTCGGGCAGCCCGGCGAGCCGGGCGACCGCCGGAACGGTCCTGAGGATCGACTGGTCGCCACTCGCGTCGAGCGGCACGGCCTCCGCCGCGGTGACCGCCTCCAGCCGGTTCGGGTCGGCGCCGGCCGCGTCGAGGAAGCCGGGGTCGGTGAACAGCCGTTCCACCGGCGCGGCTTGGAGCCGCTCACCGCCGTACCTCATCCGGTTCGCGATGACGACACCGACGATCCGCTTCCGGGAGTCCATCAGGGCCGCACCGGACATGCCGCGCCAGGGTGAGCTGCCGTCGCCCGCGAGCACCGGCACCGCCGACTGGACGTCGACCTCGTAGCGCATCGTGGCGGTGTCGAGGGACTCGACCGCGCCGCGCATCGTCTCCGACTCCCGGACCGGCTCGCCGTCGCGCATGTCGGCCTGCGCGGCGGGGAAGCCCCGGGCCCGGACCGGCACCGGATCGTCGGGCTCGTCGATGCGGCCCCAGCGGACCGCCCCGGAGTCGGCGGCCCCGGCCCACGGCGCACCCTCGACCCTCAGCAGCGCGGCATCGCCGACATTCGTGCTGACCCAGGCGACCGTCGCCCGGCGGAACGTCTGCTCCCCCGCGACCCGCACCCGAACTGCCCCGTCCACGGCCAGCAGGTGGCGGGCGGTCAGCACGAGCTCGTCATCGATCGCGTACCCGGAACCGTAGGTCGCTCCGGCGACCTCGACCACGCGGTGCTTGCCGGTGCGCTGCTCCTGCCGGTCCATCGCGCTCAGTCCCCCGGTGTGGCCGGGCGCGGAAGAACCGGCAGATCCGGATCACCGATCAGCGGCTTGACGCCGTCCTGCCGCGGGGACAGCTTCAACGTGAGCTTGTGCACGGACCCGCGGGTGTAGTCGGCGGACGTGCCGGCCGTCAGCACGCTCCAGAACCCCACCTTGGCCTCCGCGGCGCCGCGCGCGGACATCGTCACCTGCAACTCCAGGTCGACGGTGTCCAACTCGAAGCGCAACGGCTCCCCGGCCCCCTCCAGGATCGCCTGTTGCAGCTCCGAGCGCAGCTCGGCGATTGCCTTGGACAACGGGATCTCGGCCACGACGAAACCTCCCCCGGGGGTCTACTTGCGACCCTGCGAAAGTAGCGCCTGACCGCGCGGGTCAGGCATCCCCTGGAAGCGCGGAAGACGTCACCGATCAGGCGACCGCTCCCGGAGCAGGAGCTGGCGGTGATGCTGGAACCCGGCCCGCTGGTAGAAGTCGACGGCACGCCGGCTCGAGTGGACGGTCACGTGCAGCAGCTTGCGGGCGTCGGCCTCGGCGAGGATCGCGGCGATCAGAGCGCCGCCGATGCCGTGGTTGCGGTGCTCCTCGCGCACCTCGACGGACTGGACATCACCGTAGCGCCGGTCCGGCGCGCCGGGGCCGGGCACCCGCTCCGCCACGTGCAGCCAGGCGGCGCCCACCACCGTGCCGCCGACCTCGGCGACGAACGGCAGGTGGGTCTGCGTGTGGGCGATGACCCAATCGGCGTACGCGGGAAATTGCTCTGGGTTGATGCCCCGCAACCCGGCGAGCGCCGCCACATCGGCCGGGCCGCCCGGCCGCACCGTCACCGCTCTGTCATCGCCACTCATCGAACCTCGCCTCTGGGGTGAAGGGCCGGAAGATCGTCCCCGGAATCTACGCCGCGGCCCTGGTACGAACGGGGTCACCGGAGGCAGGCTGAACTCGATCGGGTGGCCCGGGCGGCGGGCACGGCGGGAGGCCGGAATGATGCCGGTTATGGCTCGGGCGTGGGATCGGGACGAGGCTCGGACGGCGGCCCGGCGCAGGAGCGCGGTGGCCAGGTTCAGGACGCTGACGGTCAGCGGGACCCATGCGGAGAAGTTGTCCACGACGGACTCCTGGACGGTGTTCGCTGAGGTGCCGCCGGTCGGCGACCCGGGTGCTCAGGCCTCCAGTGCACGGGGTGGCCGGCGTGTCCGGCAGCTATCCGGAGGGAGCCGGACGAACTGCCCGGACACGCCGTGCTCGCGGACGGTCGCCCGGAAGGCGTCCGGTGCTGTCCGGTCGCGGGCCGGAGCAAAACCGTGACGCAGCGCCCGGCTGATCCGACGAGCGTCCACACCGCGGCCGAGCTGGCCCGGGAACTGGACGCCTTACGTGACGGCCGCTCCTACGCGGAACTGAAGCGGGCCGCGAGGCCCGAGAACCTGCCGGTCAGCACGATCAGTGACCTGCTGCGGAAGGGACGGGCCACCTTCCAGACCCTGGAGCTGTTCCTGCGGGCATGCGGAGTCACCCCGGAGAACCGCGGTGACTGGCAGCAGGCACGGGAACGCTCGCTCGCCGCGTCGCCGGCGAGATTCGACGGGCTGACGCGGGTGGAGCGCGCCGATCCGCGGCGGCTCGGAGTCCACGCCGCGATCCAACTCGAAGACGTCACCGAGGACCTCCCGCCGTACGTGGAACGCGACACCGATCGGGACCCCGGCGGCGTGCGGGCGCTGATCGAACGGGCGGCCGGCCGGGGAGCGCTGGTGCTTCTCGTCGGCGGTTCCTCCGTGGGCAAGTCCCGGTGCGCGTTCGAGGCGGTGCGCGCGGTCCTGCCGCAGTGGTGGCTCCTGCATCCCGCGGACGCCACCCAGGTCCGCGAGGTGGCGGCCGATCCCCCGCAACGACTGGTGGTGTGGCTGGACGAGCTCCAGCACGTGCTCGGCGGCCGGGACGGGCTGGGGGCGGGCACCGTCCGTACCCTGTTGGAGGCCGGATCGTTGCTGGTGGGCACGCTGTGGCCGGAGCGTTACGCGGCTTACACCGCGATTCCGCCACGAGGGCGGGAGGATCCGTACACGGCGGAACGCGCCCTTCTGGGGCTGGCGCAGGTGATCCATCTCCCCGACCGGTTCAGCCCGGCCGAGCAGGACCGGGCCGCACAGGCCGCGCTCACCGACCGGCGGATCGCCCAGGCGCTGAAATCGGCCGACTACGGGCTGACCCAGGTGATGGCCGCCGCCCCTCAACTGGTCGGCCGGTGGCAGGGCGCCGATCCGTACGCCGCGGCGGTGCTGAACGCCGCCATCGACGCCACCC
>KL571308.1:15977-17762 GCA_000715855.1 Actinoplanes liguriensis | reverse complement strand
GTGCTGAACGCCGCCATCGACGCCACCCGTCTCGGCGCGGCCTCCCCGCTGAGCGCCGAGATGTTGCGGGCCGCCGCACCCGGATACTGCGACGCCCGGCAGCGGGCCGCCGCACCGGCCAACTGGTTCGAGACCGCGCTCGCCTACACCACCGAGACGCTGCACGGCGCGGCCGCGGCGCTGGCCCCGGTCGCCGCCCCCGGCCAGATGGGCACAGCCGCCGGCTACGTGGTGGCGGACTTCCTGCAACAGCACGCCGGAGGGCGCCGCCGCCGGACCCGGGTGCCCGCGACCCTGTGGACCGCCCTCATCGAGCACCTGACCGACCCGGCAGACCAGGTACGGGTGGGACGCAGCGCCGACCGGCGTCTGCTGTACCGCGTGTCCGAGCCGCTGTACCGCACCGCCGCGCTCGCCGGTGACCAGGAGGGCGCCGACCTGCTGGCGGAGCTCCTCGCCGATCCGGTCCTGCTCGACGAGCTCCGGACCCGCGCCGACCTCGCCGACCGGGAAGCCGCGGAGCGGGACGCCCGCGACGGCATCGAGCCGGGCACGTGGGTCACCGAGATGGTCCTCGATGACCAGGACGCCAAGAACCGGCTGATCTCGGTGCTGACCCGGCATGGCCGTGAGGACGAGCTACGCGCCCTGGTCAGCATCAGTGACTCACGTGCCGCATCCCGCCTGGCGACGCTCATGGCCGAGCAGGGCAGGGAGGACGAACTGCGGTCCTGGACAGGCGTCGGCGAGGACCAGGCATCGTTCCAGCTGGCGCAACTGATGAAGAGCGGGCGACGGACGGACGAACTGCGGGCCTGGGCCGATGCCGGGGGCGAGGATGCCATCAAGGTGCTGGAGAACATGCTGGCCGGGGACGCGGGCCGGGACGAGGAGTTCCTGGCCTGGGCCGTCGAAGGAAACTGGATGTCCAGCCGCATGATCGAGGAGAACATGCAGCCCGGGGACATGGAGCACGCCCGGGCCGAAGCCGACGGTGGCGAGTGGATGGCGTCAGCCTGGCTGGCTATGCTGCTGGCCTCCCAGGGGCTGGTGGAGGAACTGCAGGACCGTGCGGACGCCGGAGACGCACCGGCCGCCGCACAACTGGCGAGGTTGCTGGAGCGACACGGAGGGGCAGCCGAGCCGCACGCCTGCCCCGATCCCGGCCGCGAGAAGGAGCTTCAGACCCGCGCCGGCGCCGGCGATCCCTACGCGGCCCGGCTCCTGCGGGAGCTTCTGGCGCAACAGGGCCGCGAGGACGACCTGCTCGCCCTGGCCGAGGCCGGCGATGCGTACGCCGGTTGGCGACTGATCGACCTGTGGGCGGAACAGGGTCGGGAGGATCTGCTCGTGGACAACGCCGACGAAGGCTACCGATATGCCCGCCAGAAGCTCGCCGAACTACTCGCCGGTCAAGGACGAGAAGACGAGCTGCGGGCCCGCGCGGATGCCGGCGACGAGCACGCCGCGTGGAAACTTGCGGCGCTCCTGGCCGAGCAGCGGAGAGAGGACGAACTCCGGGCGCGCGCCGGCAACGGAGACGGCTATGCCGCGGACCTGCTGCTCGACCTGCTGGCCGACCAGGGACGCGAGGACGAGATCATCGCCCGCGCGGACGCCGGTGACGCCAACGCCCAGGCAAAGCTGGCGTACCTGCTCGTCGGCCAGGGCAGGGAGCAGGACCTGAGGACCCGCGCCGCACAGGGCGATCCCAATGCCTCCGGCCGCCTGCTGGACATGCTGGTCGCCCAGGGCCGCGAGGGCTGTCTATGTGTATAAGAGACA
>KL571308.1:15314-15818 GCA_000715855.1 Actinoplanes liguriensis | reverse complement strand
GCTTCTGGCCCTCGCCGAAGCCGGCGAGATGGCGGCCGCCGGTCGCCTGGCAGATTTGCTGTTCGCCCAGGGCCGGGACGACGAGCTGCGGGCCCGCGCTGACGCCGGTGAGGGGCGGGCCGTCCAGCTGGTCGTCGACCACCTGGTGGCCTGCGGCCGGGAGAGCGAACTGCGATCGATGATCGAAGCCGGGCAGGTGTCCGCGCCGCACCGGCTGGCGAACGTGTGGGTCCGGCACGGACGTACTCAGGAAGCGCAGCGATTGCGCCGGTTCGGGCTGCCGCTTGATGAGTGACTAGTAGAGGAACGGCAGCGCCGGAAGATCGTTCCCGGGATCCACACCGCCGGACCGGCCGAGCAGCCAGGCCAGCAGCGGCGCCTGCCCGGCTCGGACGACCCGGGGCTCGGCCTGCGCGCCCAGGCGATATTCGGCGCCGGTGTCCGAGGCGATCAGATGCAGGTCAGGGACGCCGTCGCGGCCGGTGAAGGCGGCGACCACGTCGG
>KL571308.1:13446-15127 GCA_000715855.1 Actinoplanes liguriensis | reverse complement strand
GGCGACCACGTCGGCGATCGTCGCCGCGACGAAATCGGCGGGCCAGTCGCCGGGCCGGAAACCGGCGCGCAGGTCGACGTGGTGCACGAGCACCTCGGTGAGCCGCGAGTCCGCCGCCCGATACGCCGGCCGCTGTTTGCCGGAGGTCCAGCGCAGCAGTCGTGTCCACGCCTGTCGCGGCATGCTCTGATACGCGCCGGCGAACCGGGACGCGCTCTCGCGCACGTCTTTCAACAACTGCTCGGCGGTACGGCCGCTGCCGGCTTCGATCTGCTCGGCACGTGCCCGCATGCTCGGGTACTCGGGCGTCTCGACGCCGGTCCGCGCCCACGTCAACAGCCGCGTCCCGCCGTCGGCGTTGCGGGCCACGTGGGTGAGGACATGTCCGCGCGACCAACCGGGCAGCAGCGACGGCTGCCGTACGTCCATGTCGTCGAACGCCGCCACGGTCCGCAGAAGCTCGTCGGTCGCGCGCGTGATCCCGCCCAGCACCAGCTCCGGCTCGAAGTCCATCACTCCCCGATGAGTGACACATCAGTGGTTCTCCGCATGAGCCGGGAATGGCCCACGTGCTGCGTGAATCCCCACCGCTCGTAGAAGGCGGTCACCTCGGGCCGGCACACCAACTCGACGCTTGTGACCCCGGCAACCCACGGATGTTCGAGCACCGCGTCCATGACCATCGCACCGACGCCTTCGCCTCGAACATCGGGCGCCACGATCACGTCGAGAACGACGGCGAGGTACGTCCTGTCGGTCAGCACCCGGGCGAACCCGACGAGCCGATCCACCGGCCGGTCAACCACCGTCACCGCGACGTCGGATCCGGCGAGTATCGCGCGGGCTTCCGCCTCCGTGCGCCGGGCCGTCCACCACGCCGAGGCAAACAGATCCATCAACTGGGGCACGTGGACGGCGTCGACGTCGTACGAGACGTCATACGAGGAGTGGGCCACCACGCCAGCTTAAGTTTTCCGTCGGAAGTCGCGACGCTGACCCGAGCTGAGTTGCGGTTCGCCTCAAACGCCACCCCCGGCGAGCCACGCCGATCCCAGGGACTGATACCGGCCCGATCCGTAACGGCTGGGCGTCTGCTCAGTCACCCGTAGCACCTGTCAGCGCCCGAGTCGGTGAGCAATTCGGTTGCCGGGTCTTCCGGCCGGCTTTAGCGTGGCGTGGAAACCTGTCCAGAGAGTGGGTGCATTTGATGCCGCTGCGTGGCGATTCCTCGACGGCCTTCGCATTCGCACCGACCTCAGACAGGACACTCCGGCATGGACCTTCCCCGTCACCACGTCATCCGCGAGGGTGACCTTCGTATTCTCAACCCGTTCTCGCCCGCGAAGCTGGCCACGCTCGGCCGAGCGATCAAGCTGCGAGCCGGTGATCGCCTCGTCGACCTGTGCTGCGGCAAGGGCGAAATGCTCCGCAGCTGGCACCTGGCGTACGGCATCCGGGGCATCGGCGTGGACATCAGCACCGCATTCGTGGCTGAGGCCCGCGAACACGCAGCCGGCCTTCCGGTGCGGTTCGTCCACGGCGACGCGGCCGGCTTCGTCGCGGCGGAACCGGCTGACGTTGTCGCCTGCATCGGCGCCACCTGGATCGGCGACGGCATCGCCGGCACCATCGAGATCATGGAGCGCAGCCTGCGCCCCGGCGGCATGCTGCTGATCGGCGA
>KL571308.1:8620-13207 GCA_000715855.1 Actinoplanes liguriensis | reverse complement strand
GAGATGTGTATAAGAGACAGGATCCACCCGACCAGCAAACTGTCGAGGCATGCCACGCCCAGACCCGTGACGACTTCCGGCCGCTGCCGGAGCTGGTCGCCCACTTCGGTGACGACCTCGGCTGGGACCTGGTCGAGATGGTCCTGGCCAGCCAGGACTCCTGGGATCGATACGCCGCCGCGCACTGGCTGAACATCCGCACCTGGCTGGACGCCCACCCCGACGACGAGCTGGCCCCGCAACTGCGGGCCGAACTCGACACCGACCCGGTGCGCCACGTGCGCTACCGGCGCGAATACCTCGGCTGGGGCGTCTTCGCCCTACGCAAACGCAGATAGCCCGAGGTCACCGTTGGTGCATCTCCCGCCGTCCCGCACCGCGGGCTTGCGGCGGGAGATGCCACCGTCGTCGGGCCGGCGCTCCGGGCAGGTCTTCAGCTCGACCACTCGGCTCGAATTATTGGATTACCGGTAATAGCAATCCAATAACTGGCCGCCAGGATGCGTAGGATAATGACCGTTATCCGTCAGGTAGGATCCTCTCGTGACGGACGAACCACACAGCACATGTCCTGGCTCCGTCTATCTGGCGCAGGCTCTGTGTAACTGGCAGAGACTCCGTGAATCTGGCGCGCGGCTCTGCGTATCTGGCAAGTCGATAGCTCTGGGGTCGGCACGGAGGAGTGGGGGTCGCTTCAGCAGGCCTGATTCCCGATAATGTTCCTTACCGTGATTCAGATTCCCACCGAACCAGAAGCGAGCGCACCTCACGTTCTGGTGCGCTCCGGCGACTTCGACGCCGGATCGGTGGAGTTGTCAGCGAGTACCCGCGATCGGCTGCGCCGGGCCATGCCGGAGAGCACCCGGCGCGCCTACACGGGCGACCTGCGCCGGTTCCTCTCCTGGAGCGCCGACCGCAAGCTGCTCGCCGCGAACGAGCTCACCGACGACGAGCGACTCGCGAACGGGATGCGGAACCTGCTCGAACGGCACGGCGATCTGCACGTGATCGTCACCGAGTACGTCAGCGCCCTGGCCGACCTCGGCCGCGCCCCGGCCACCATCGAACGCGCGCTCGCCGCGATCACCGCCGCCCACCGGGCCGCCGGGGCCGGGTCGCTGCGCAGCGACGGGCCGCGCCAAGTGCTGCGCAGCTACCGCAGGGACCGGGCCAGCACCGGCGCGGGGGTGCGGGTCCGCAAGGCCACCCCGGTCACCATCGCCGCGCTGCGCGCCATGACCGACGCCCTGAATCGCAACAGCCTGGTTGGGATCCGTGACACCGCGCTGCTGGTGCTCGGCTTCGCCCTCGGCGCCCGGCGCAGTGAACTGGCCGCCCTCGACATCGCCGACCTGAGCTTCACCGCCGAAGGCGTACAGGTGGAGATCCGCACCTCCAAGACCGACCGGGACTCCCACGGCCGTACCGCGGCCCTGCCCTACGGAGTGCACTCGGTGACCTGCCCGGTGCGCACCGCTCAGGCCTGGCTGGCGGCACTGGCTGACTTCGACCGCAACGCGGGTCCACTGTTCGTCCGCATCGACCGGCACGGCGGGCTCGGCCGCACACCCACCGGGCGCGGCAGTAGCGACGGCCGGCTCACCGGCCAGGCCGTCGCCCAGATTGTGGCCCGCACCGCCACCGCCGCCGGCCTTGACCCGACGATGGCCTGGTCCGGGCACTCCCTGCGCCGCGGGTTCGCCACCGAGACCTACCGCACCGGCGCCGACCCCCTACGCATCGCCCGCGCCGGCGGGTGGAAGGACGGCTCCGCCACCCTGCTCGGCTACATCGACGACGTCGACCGCTGGCAGGCGAACCCCCTGGCGGGCGTCGGACTGTAACGTCCTGTCGTGCCGCTCGCCGAAGGCCGCAAAGACACCTCACGCTCGCGGCGGCTTTTCCCGCAGTGTCGAGAGCTGTTTCGATAATTGCCCGTGTGTATCCGCGAGAGAGTGGTTCACCAGCTGGCCGCTGTGCCAGTCCTCGTGGCGAGTTGCCACGAGGACTGACATGGAGCGTGGGTTAGAACTGGATAAGGGCTTTGAGGACTTCGCGGTGGTCCATGGCCTGGTACGCGGCGGGGACTTCGTCGAGGCTGACGGTCCGGTCGAAGACCTTGCCGGGATTGACGGTGCCGTCGAGGACGCTGGGCAGCAGTTCGTCGATGTAGGCCCGCACGGGGGCCGGGCCGCCGTTAAGAGTGATGTTGCGGCCGAACAGGCTGGCGAAGCCGACCGGCGCCTCCTCGTATTGCGGTACGCCGACGCGGCTGATGACACCGCCGCCGCGGACGATGCCGACGGCCTGGTCGTAGGCGGGCCGGTGCCCGACCGCCTCAAGGACCTTGTGTGCGCCCCCTCGGGTCAGCTCGACGACCTTGGCAATGCCGTCCTCGCCGCGTTCGGCGACGACGTCGGTGGCACCGAACTCGATGCCCAGATCGGTACGGACCTTGTGCCGGCCCATCAGGATGATCCGCTCGGCGCCGAGCTGCTTGGCCGACAGGACGGCGAGCAGCCCGACCGCGCCGTCACCGACGACCGCGACGGTGTCGCCGGCGGAAACCTTCGCCATCTTGGCGGCGTGGTAGCCGGTGCCGTATACGTCGGCCAGGGTCAGCAGTGACGGCAGCAGGGCGGTGTCGACGCCCGTGGGCAGCTTGTACAGGGTGCCGTCGGCGAGGGGAACGCGGATCAATTCGGCCTGAGCGGCGCTGAAGAATCCGAATTCCGGGTGTGCGCAGGCGGTCTGCACCCCGACGCGGCAGAATTCGCAGGTGTTGTCCTGGTACGAGAACGAGGCGACGACCAGGTCACCGGCCTTGACGGTGGCGACGTCGGCGCCGGTCTGCTCGACGACGCCGAGGAATTCGTGGCCGACCTGCATTCCCTGTTCCTGCTCGGGCAGGCCGTGGTAAGGGTGCAGGTCGCTGCCGCAGACGCAGGACCGCACGATACGCACGATGGCGTCGGTCGGCTTCTGGATACTCGGGTCGGCGATGGTCTCGACGCGGACATCGCCGGCGCCGTACATGAGGGTGGCACGCATAGTGAGAAGCTCCAGATGTGAAGTAAGTGGCGATTGTGTCGTGGGGCGGCGCGGACGTTCTGGTGGTTTGTTCGTCGGGTGGGCTACCCGTAGCCGCGGCTGTTATTTCGTGCGAACGACGGCGATGTTGAAGTCGAAGTTGCCGATCACGGCGACCAGATCGAAGTAGAGGCGGGAGTACATTTCGACGCCGCGAGCGGCACGGATGCCCCCGAGATCGACGATCGCGGTCTGCGGCCAGCCGAAGTCGCGCAGCAGCCTCTGCACGGTGTCCTTGGCGGCCGGGTCTTCGCCGGCGACGAAGATGGTGTGCTCGCCGGGTACCCGGGCCGGGTCGACCATGACGTCGGTGAAGACCGTGTTCAGGGTCTTGACCACCCGGGCGTCGGGGAAGGCGCGCTGGATCTGCTCGCCGAGGCTGTCGTCGTTGGCGACCAGCAGAGTCGGGGGCATTCCTTGGGAGAGGTCGAGCGGCAGAGCCAGGTCGAGCAGCACCTTGCCGGCCAGGTTGGCGGCGCCGACGGCTTCCAGGGCGGCCAGCGAGTGGGCGCCGGCGGAGGCGTTGACGATGACCTCGCCGTGGGCGCCGGCCTCAGCCAGCGGCAGCAGTCGCACGCCGGGGTGGGCCTGCTGCCACTGAGGGTAGGCCGGGGTGCCCATCGCGTCGGGCTCGGTGCGGGCCAGTGTCTGCTGCGGGTCACGAGTGCCGATCACGACGTCGTGGCCGGCTTTGTGCAGGCCGGCTGCCAGGTTGCGGCCGACCATGCCGGTGCCGATGACTGCGATCTTCATTGTTGTTCCTGTCTTGCCGCCGTTTGCGGCCATGTATGGGAAGGGTGCAGGGGTCGGCGTAAACCAGATTCAGCGCTGTTGACCGAGGAGTGTCTGGTGGACGAGGTGACTGTCGGCGACCTGCTGGAGCCGGGTGATGCGGTTGTCGCGGATGGTCCAGATGTGCACGAAGCGGGCTTCGGTGTGGTGCCCGCTGTGCGACTGCACGCCGTAGTAGCCCAGGACGATGACGTGTCCGTCGGAGTCCTCGAAGAATTCCTGCGGCTGTGCCGAGAGCCCGGCGACCTGGCCGCCCAGCGCGGCGAGGAAGTCGTCGAGCACGCTGTCGAGGCCGGTGTAGATGCCGCCTAGCGGGAAGCCGGGGGTGATGTCCCAGACGACGTCGGAGGACATGAGTTGCTCGGCGACGGCGCGGTTACCGACGTTGGCGTACTGCCGGCGAATCAGGGTGAGGTTGGCGGACTCAGCCATGGGTGGGTTCCTCCGGTGGTTTGGTCACGAGGCCGGATCACGCGCTCGGTGATGGCGGTGCCGGTCACGTCATCTACGAAAACATGCTGGTCACCGGGGTGACAGGGCCTATTGAGGGAGGTACTGGCAGGGCCTGCTTAAGCCCGTGGCGGCGACGTAGCGTGAGATGCATGGAGCAGCGCCGTCAGATTCAGGAGTTCCTGGCCTCGCGCCGGGCGCGGATCAGCCCAGAAAGCGTCGGGCTGCCGGTCGCCGGCCGGAAGCGGCGGGGGG
>KL571308.1:8155-8341 GCA_000715855.1 Actinoplanes liguriensis | reverse complement strand
GGGTTACGCCGCGAGGAGGTCGCCAGCCTGGCGGGCGTCAGCGTCGACTACTACATGCGCCTGGAACGCGGTGCCCTGCCCACGGCTTCGGACACCGTCATCGAGGCCGTCGTCCGGGCATTGAAGCTGGACGCGGTGGAGCGCGCCCATCTGTTCGACCTGGCTCTGTCTCTTATACACATCTCT
>KL571308.1:4285-7886 GCA_000715855.1 Actinoplanes liguriensis | reverse complement strand
CGCGTCGCCCGGTGGCGGCCACGGTTGCCGCGCCGGTGCAGGCGGTCCTCGACGGCCTGGTCGGTGTGCCCGCACTGGTCCGTAACGCGGTCCTTGATGTTGTCGCCGCCAACGATCTGGGCCGGGCGCTGTACAGCGAGCTGTACCGCGGGGACCAGCGCCGACCGGCCAACATCGCCCGCTTCGCGTTCCTCGATCCGCACTCGCTGGACTTCTGGCTCGACTGGGAACGGGTTGCCGACGACATCGTCGCCAACCTGCACGCCGCTGCCGGCGCCGACCCGCACAACCCGGCGCTGACCCAGCTGGTCGGTGAGCTGTCCACCCGCAGCGAACAGTTCCGCCAGCTGTGGGCACGCCACGACGTGCGCGTGCACACCCGCGGCGTCAAACGGATGCGGCACCCTGTGGTCGGCCTGCTCGACCTGCGGTTCGAACTCATGCACCTGAGCGCCGAACCCGGCCTCGCACTCGCCGCCTACACCGCCGAACCCGGCACCCCCTCGCACGACAACCTGTCCCTCTTGGCTGCTTGGGCGGCCACGCAGCGCACGGAGACCGAAGTCTCGGATCCGCTCACCACGGACGTCGCCCGCTGACAGGCCGGCCGGAAGTACCCCCGGTTTGCCAGGGGCACTTTCCCAGTCAGGCCAGGTTTGTGGTGAAGAATTCGTCGAGCCGGTCGAAGGGGATGAGGTCCTTGCGGTCGTACAGGTCGACGTGGTCCGCACCCGGCACGATGAGCAGGTCGACGGTGCCGGGGGCCATCGCCTTGACGTCCTCGGAGTAGTAGCGGGAGTGCGCCTCGGCGCCGGCGACCAGCAGGGCCTTGCGGGGCGCCAGCAGGTCGATGTTCGTCATCAGCGGGAAGGCGAAGAACGACATCGGCGTGGTCGCGGTCCACGCGGTGGTGGAGTTGATCGAGCGCGGGTGGTAGCCGCGCTCGGTGCGGTAGTAGTCGAAGAAGCTCGCCGTGACCGGGTCGGCGTCCGCCGGGAAAGTCTTGGGCAGGACCCGGTTCGAGGGGGCGACATCGCCGTCGGCGTCGAACGGCACCTCGTGGGAGAGCCGCGCGTAGGTGCCCTTCTCCGCGTCGATCCAGCGCTGCCGGCTGAGGTGTTCCACGACCTTCTGCCGCTGCTCCCGCGTGTAGTAGTCCGCGTGACCGCGGGACATGCTGCGCGACATGTCATACATCGAAGCGGTGGCGACCGCCTTGATCCGGCTGTCGGCGGCGGCCGCGGTGAGCGCCATCCCGCTCAGGCCGCAGACGGCCTGCGCGCCGATCCGCTCGCGGTCGACGATCCGCTGCAGGCCGAGGAAGTCGACGGCGGCGCTGTAGTCCTCGGTGTAGATGTCGGGCGAGGCCACGTCGCGCACCGTGCCGCCGCTTTCGCCGGTGAACGAGGGATCGAAGGCCAGAGTGACGTAGCCGCGGCGGGCGAACTCGTTGGCGTACAGCCCCGAGGACTGTTCCTTGACCGCGCCGAACGGGCCGCTGACCACCAGGGCGGGCCGCTTCCCCTTGGCATTTTTCGGCACGTACAGGTCACCGGCGACCGTGATGCCGTAGCGGTTCTTGAACCGCACCGAGGTCCGCTTGACGTTCTTGTCCAGCGTGAAGGTGTAGCCACCCTTGGCCGGGGCCTTGCCCTGCCCGGTGATGCCCGCAGTGTGGCCGCTCTCTGCACCGAAGGCAGGCAGAGCCGGGAAGGCGGCAGCGGCCCCGGTGGCGGCAATCAGTCCGAGCGCTTTGCGACGTTCCATGACTATGAACCTCACATTTCGATTGGTAAGGACGGCGCGGACACCAGCGCCGTGTCGAACGTGGCGGGCGATTTGAAGGAGCCGGTGGCTCGGCCCGGCTCAAGACGTGAGCTCGGGTGCGGGGCACCCTGCGTGGTGGAGCCTCAGCCGACCTGCTTGGGCGTCAGCCGAGCCCGGCGCCTGGTCAGGAAGTCGAGGACCCCCGCCGGTTGTCCATGCCTCGAGCGTAGGCGGCCCGACAGCGGTGAGGGATTCCCTGTCGGTACACCCATCAACAAGGACTTCTTCGTCCTCGGGCGGGCACGTTGACTACGTGGCGTGGGCCCCTTCGGGGCCGTCCAGTCGAAGTGAACGGAGCACACCACGATGCGTCAGGTTGTCATGTACAAGCCCGGGACCTGCAGGTCGAGGAGCGCCCGGATCCCCACCATCGTCGGGCCGCGAAGGGCTACCAGGCCATGGACCAGCGCACCGCCACCGAAGTCCTTCTTATCCTCTGACGCCACGCTGAACCTGCCGCAAGGAGATGTCATGCCCACTTCACGCAGGGCCGTCCGCCTGGCGCTGTCGGCGGTCCTCGGCCTGACCCTCGCCGGCTGCGGCGGCAACAGTCAGGCCGGCGCCACGCCCGACGCAACATCCGCACCATCGCTCGATAGCGCCAGCAGGACGCCGGTACCACCGAGCGACACAGCCGTACCCCGGGAGGAACCGATGCAGATTCAGATCACCATCAACGATCAGCGCCTGCAGGCCACCATCTTCGACAGCGCCGCCGGCCGTGACCTGCTCGCCCAGCTGCCGCTGACCGTCGACATGGTCGACCACGGCGCGGTGGAGAAGACCGGCCCGCTGCCGGCACCGCTGTCACTGGACGGCCAGCCGGACGGTGCGGACCCCGACGTCGGCGATGTCGGCTACTACGCCCCCGGCAACGACCTCGTCCTCTACTACGGCGACCAGTCCTACTATCCCGGCATCGTGATCATCGGTCGCCTCGACGGCGACGCTGCCAGCCGCATCGCCGGCCTGGACGGCGCTGTCACCGCGACCGTCGAACCCCGCGCCACCTGAGCCACAACCGCTGACTACGTCGAGGGACATCAGCATCCCGCGACATGGCAACGGCGTCCTGTGCGCTGTCTGGTACGTCATACCCGTCCGGTTAAGTGGATACATGGCATCCGGTATGTGTACCGTCGTAGAAGTGGATGCAACGCATCCGATTAGGTCTTGAACATCGATGAGAACGGAAAGACGATGGCCCCGACGATCACACTCAACAACGGCGTCGCCATCCCTGCGCTGGGATACGGCGTCTACCAGACCCCGCCCGAGGAAACCGTCGCCGCGGTGCAGACCGCGCTTGAGGTCGGCTACCGGCACATCGACACCGCTGCCGCGTACGGCAACGAACGGGAAGTGGGCGAGGCGATTCGCCGCTCCGGGATCGAACGCGGCGAGGTCTTCATCGAGACCAAGGTGTGGGTCAGCGACTACGGGTACGACGAGACGCTGCACGCCTTCGACAAGAGTGCCAAGAAGCTCGGCGTCGACCAGATCGACCTGCTGATCCTGCACCAGGCCGTACCCAGCATCTTCGACCGCACGATCGCGTCGTACAAGGCGCTCGAGAAGCTGCTCACCGACGGCGCGGTGCGCGCGATCGGCGTCAGCAACTTCCTGCCCGTACGGCTGGACGCGCTCCTGGCCGAGACCAGCGTCGTGCCGGCGGTCAACCAGATCGAGTTGCACCCGTACAACACCCGAGCCGAGTTGCAGGCCGCCAACGCCAAGCACGGCATCCTCACGCAGGCCTGGGCCCCGATCGGCG
>KL571308.1:2513-4112 GCA_000715855.1 Actinoplanes liguriensis | reverse complement strand
ATGTGTATAAGAGACAGCTACAGCGGCAACCCCCAGACCCCGCTGACCGACCCGGTCATCACGGCGATCGGCGAGGGCCACGGCAAGACCCCAGCCCAGGTCATGCTGCGCTGGCACCTGCAGCAGGGCCGCTCCGCGATCCCCAAGTCGGTGCACGCCCACCGCATCGCCGAGAACTTCGACGTGTTCGACTTCGAGCTCACCGGCGACGAACTGGCCCGCATCGACGCGCTGCACATCGGCGACACCATGAACCCCGACGAGCTGGACTTCTTCAGCTTCGGCATCACCGTCCCCGAAGCGTAAGCCCGGCGCCCACCGCCTTCACCAGGACGGCGGCGTTGGCGAACCTGTACCGATCGACAGGGCATGAGAGAGGAGTACGTCATGGCTTGGGAACCCGAAACCGCCCGGCAGCTGGCCGAGGCCGGGGAGATCGACATCGTCGTACCGGCTCCGGGCCGGCCCGCGGTGCGTACTCCGATCTGGATCGTCGCCGTCGATGGTGACCTCTACATCCGGTCCTGGAAGGGGGAAGCCGGCATCTGGTACCGGCGCGCCCGGCAGCACGGCACCGGGTCGATCGTCGCCGCCGGTCACGCACATGAGGTTCGCTTCAGCGCCGCCGACCCCGATCTCAACACCCGGATCGATCAGGCATACCGCGACAAGTACGGCAGCTCGTCGTACACGCGGGCGATGACGCGCCCACCTGCCACCGCCACGACGACGCGCATCACCCCGGCGTGAGCAGCCTCAGCCCTCGGCGCGATGCTGCAGCAGGGTATGGGTCTGCTCGACGCTGAGCGCGGCAACCGGAAGTGATGAGGTCCCGGCGGTCGACGCGCGCAGCCCGTCCAAAGCGATCCACAGGTATCGCCGATACAGCTGCGCCAAGTCCTCACGCCCGTCGAGCGTCGCACCGTCCGGGACCGTGCGGGAGATGGCGGTCAGGCCGATCTGTAGAAAGATCAGGTCAGTGCCGGTGACATCCTCCCGCAGCACCCCGGCGCTGCGGGCACGCTCGGCGAGCTCGTCCACCAGGGGCGCGAGGCGGTCACGCTGCCAGTCGTGCTGGTCGGTCCGGATACGGCGACCGGACAGGATCTGCGCTATCCCCAAGTCCCGGGCCTGCACCTCGAGCGACCGTTCGAGGTAGAGCACGAGACCGTCCCAGGCATCCGGTACGGCCAGCGCCTCACGCAGGATCGCTTCCAGCTCATCGACCTGCTGCACCAGAATCGCGTCGATCAGCTCTTCCTTGCTCGCGAAACGCCGGTACGCCGTGCCCACACCAACACCCGCATGGTGCGCCACATCGTTGAGCGTGGCGTCCAGCCCTCGGCGGGCGAACAGATCCCGGCCCGCAGCGAGCAGACGCTCCCGGTTGCGGGCCGCATCCTTACGCAATGTCCGGTCGGTCATGCCCCCAGCCTACAAATGGATGCGGTCTATCCGGTACGTGCATCCCTGAGTCCCGGATATCTCACATCCACTTCGGCTCGGTGGCAACGGGGCGGCCGCTGGGATCAGCGGATCAGCCCGTCCGGCGACGACTCAACCACTGCGCCGCATCGCGCCGCAAAACCACGGCTGGGC
>KL571308.1:2001-2267 GCA_000715855.1 Actinoplanes liguriensis | reverse complement strand
CACTGCGCCGCATCGCGCCGCAAAACCACGGCTGGGCCAGCCGGCTTTGCAGCCCGCGGGTCGCCGCCGATAGCAACGTCCCCGTCCCCGCGGCTCGAACAGGATCGGCATGACCATTTCCGCTGTCTCGCACACCCACGCGGTGGTCGTCGGCGGCTCGCTGGCCGGCTTGATGACCGCCCTCGGCCTGGCTCGGGCCGGCCTGAGCGTCACCGTGCTCGAACGCTCCGGGCCCGCACCACGCAGCGGGGCCGCATTAGGTAACG
>KL571308.1:0-1704 GCA_000715855.1 Actinoplanes liguriensis | reverse complement strand
CAGCGGGGCCGCATTAGGTAACGCCGACAGCAACCGGCACCGTCTGTTCGGTCCGGCCGGCCTGGCCGGCCCCGAGGCCACAGCGGCCGTCAACGGTGACCCCAGCCCATTGCAAACCTGGCAACAGGTACACCAGTTGCTGCTCCGGGCCGCCGCCGCAGACCCTCGGATCACCATGCTGTACGAACAAACGGTGCGCGACGTCGGCCAGGACTCCACATCGGCCTGGGCAACCACTACGACCGGCAGGGTGCACCACGGTGACCTGCTCGTCGGCGCTGACGGCCACCGCAGCATCGTGCGCCGGGCAGTCGCCCCCGACCGGCCGGATGCCTCCTATGCCGGCTACGTCATCTGGCTCGGCATCGCCGAAGCCGTCGAACTCGGCTCGGTACCGCGGTGGCCGGCCGGGCTCGACATCCGCGACGCCGGAGCCGACACCCTGCTGGGCTACCCGCTGCTGGGCGAGGACGGCGCCGACACCCCGGCAGCGCGCCGGCTTGGTTGGGCCTGGTTCGACCCGCGCCGCAACGACCTGCTTCGCGAGACCGGCTGCCTAGCCGGGAACGTGGTGCAGCACTCCATGCGTCCCGCGGACGTGCCGGCCGGCACCCTCGCCGAACTCGACGACGAAGCGCACCAATGGCCCTCGCCCTTGCGCGAAGCCATCCGGGCCTGTATCCGGCGGCGTGGAGTCACCGGCACGCCCATCGCGGAATACGTCCCTGACAATCTCATCGACGGCCGCATCGCGCTGGTCGGCGACGCTGCCCACGTGTCCACGCCGATGACCGGTCGCGGCTTCACCGTCGCCCTCGACGACGCCGAGACCCTCACCGCGGGGCTGATCGGCGCCGGTCCCGGAGAGATTGCGGCAGCCCTGAAATCGTACGAACGCCTACGCCTACAACCGGGCCGTGACCTCGTGCTCTCCGGCCGGCGATTCAGTCAGGCCTTCGCCAGCGGGAGGAACGGCTGAAGAACCAGCTCGCCATCGACGATCAGCGCTTGCCCATCTATGCCGAACGGGTCGCCCCGGACCAGGGTCGCACCGGTCAGCCCCAGCACGCCGCGGCACACCGAGTCGACGCGTTAGGGTCGGCGATCGGTCAGTGCGATACGGGGGGCGCCACTTTCGCGGGCCGGGCCAGCGCCAGGCCGGCCACTGACAGCACCGTGCAGGCGATCATGAGCAACGCCATCGGTACGGCGGTGTGCTCCCCGCCGAGACCGGCGATCGGCGCGATGACGCCCGCGGCCACCCAGGTGACGAAGCCGAGCATCGCCGACCCGGTGCCTGGATGCTCGGGCACCTCCGCCGAGGCCAGCGCGCCGCCGTTGGGACCGATCAGGCCCTGCGCGGTCATCAGCACGAAGAAACAGACGATCACCAGCAGCAGAGGCGTGCCGAACCACAGCGCGCCGGCCAGCATCGCCACGCCGGCGCTCAGTGCGGCGACCTGCCCGGCCAGAATGACCTTGCGGGTGGCGACCCGGCCCGCGAGCCGGGCAGCGACCAGAGCGGCGAGGGTCATGCCGGCGGCGTTGGCGGCGAAGTCGATCGAGTACGCGACCGGGGACAGGCCGTTCATCGACTGCAGCACGAACGCCGACGTCGCGACATACGCGAAGATCGCGCCCATTCCGGAGCCGCTGACCAGCACATATCCGACGTAGCGACGCCTGTCTCTTATACACATCTCT
>KL571307.1:29400-37575 GCA_000715855.1 Actinoplanes liguriensis | reverse complement strand
GCTGACCCCGCGCCACGTCCCGGCACCGCCGACCTCACACCGCGTTCCGTTGCCGATGAGCCCGGATTGCCAGCGGTCCCGGGTGGTTCCGTCGGCCGGAAGTGATCACTTTGCGCTGCCGTCGGCACCTCCGTCCGCGCCCTGCGGATCGGCGCCGCCGTCGGCCAGTCCTTCGCCGTGCGGCTTCTCGCGCTCCGCTCCCCCGTCGGCACCGCCGTCACGGCCCTGTGGGTTCGCGCCACCGTCCGCCGGGCCCTCGCCGTCCGCACCTGCCGGGTCGGAGCTGATGATCTCCTGATTCTCAAGTCCCATGCAGTCGCCATACCCGGACAAGTCGGACTCATGCCTTCCTCCAGTCGCTGGTCATGACCTGACTCGCCGGCCTCGAAGACGTGACCTTCCCGCGGCCCCACCACCATCGGCCACCGGTCGCGATCACCGCGGCCACCATCAAGATCAAGAACCAGTCGCCGGTACGCGAGTAGATCGTCCTACGCACCGGCGGCGGCACCGTGACCAGCAGCTCGGCGTCACCGGTCGTGGCCTCGCCGAGCACGTCGCCGGTGGGACCGGAGACGGTCAGCCGCCCGAACGCGGCCGCGCGGACCACGGTCATCCCGCTCTCGATGCCCCGGACCACTGCCATCCTGCTGTGCAGCCGGCCGTCGTCGCGGAAGTCGAGCGCGGGCACGAGCAGCGTGGTCGCGCCCTCCGCCCGATAGCGCCGGACCAACCCCGGAAAGTCGAGGTCCTTGCAAATAGCGATGCCGAGACCGCCGTCGGCAACAAGGTCGTCGTGCCCGGGGACGAGCCAGTCCTCCAGGCCCGGGATCAGCCGCTGTTTCGCATACGTCGCCGTCGCACCGGACGGCTCGAGAAGCAGGGCGACATTGCGCTGATGCAGCACCGCACCCACGACCACCCGAGCCCCGACCGGCCGGAACGCGTCGACGAGCCGGGGCAGCGTCGCGTCGGTCAGCCCGAACACCTTCTCCGGCAGAACGATGATCCGCGCACCGCGCCCGGCCAGGCCCGTCGCACGGGCCACATATCGCGTGAGCAACTCGCGGCCGGCCGGCTGATCGATCGGCATGCCGTCGTCCGGCTGTTCCAGAGCGACCAGACCCACCGACGTGCCCACCTGGCCCTTCCCGGCGGGCGGGGCCGTCAGAGTCCCGATCGACCAACTGCCGGCGGCCACGACAAGGACAAGCAGGATGCCCCCGGCAAGGACCGGGTCTCTCGGCGCGGCGGCGAGGCCGATCGGTATCGCGATCAGCAGATACGTCATGCCCCAGATGCCGGTGAGGGCGGTCAGCTGGATGATCGGGCGAACGCCCGCCTGGGTGTAGGCCAGACTCCACCACGCGCCGTGCGGCAACAGGTGGGCGACCGCATACTCCCCCAGCACCCACAGCGCCGGAACGACCAGGATCGCGGTGGTGATGCGGTCGCGAAGAAACAGGAGACGCGCGAACAGAACCGTGCCCACGGCCAGCGTGGCGCCGATCAGGACCACCCCGGCGACCGCGGCCACCGGCATCTGCAGGGCCCCGTGGTAGTAGCCGACGACGTTGAGCTGCCCGATCAGCCAGGCACCGACCGTCGCTGTCAGAGCGGCTCGCGGTCGCACCCGGGGCGCGATGAGTAGGAGCGGGAGCAGCGCGAGCCAGGTCAGCCCGGCGATCGGGCGCAGCCCCGTCCCGCCGAACCAGAGGGCCCCGCTCGCGGCGGCGGCGAATATCGTCCACATGCCGCAGAGCCTCCCGCCGGCGGCGGGCCGGGCGGATCGCCGTACGGGATGAAATCGATCTGGTCCTCTGGAGGGAGGCGCGGCAGCGCCGAGCCGATCGATACTGCCGGGGTGAAACGGTTCGCCAATCCGATCATCGCCCTCGCCGCGGTCGCCGCCACTGTGCTGCCCGCGCTGGCCGGTGGCATCCACGCCTGGTGGGTGCTGCCGCTGGCGCTGGCGTCGTCGGTGCCGGTGCTGTGGCGCGAGCGGGCGCTGCTGCCGGTGGGCCTGATCGTCGGCACGGCAACGACCGTCTCCGCGTCGCTCGGGGCCCCGCCGCTGCTGCCGGTCGGGCCGATGGTGTGCCTCTATACCTTCGCGGCGCGTGCCTCGCTGCCGACCCGGTTGCTCGGCATCGTGGTGACCGGCGCCGGCCTGCTCCTCTCGGTCCTCTACCCACGCCCCGATCTGGAGGTTCTCCGCTATCTCGCGGTCGCCTACATCTTCGCCTATGCGTTGGGCACCGGCACCCGCGCACGCCGCAACCAGGCATCGGCGCTCGCCGAGCGGGAGCTGTCTCTTATACACATTATAAGAGACAGACATCGTCACGCACGCGGTCGGCATCATGATCGTGCAGGCCGAGACCGGGCCGTTGCTGGTCCGCAGCGATCCGGCGCGGGCGGATGCGGCGTTCGAGGCGATCGCGGCCACCGGGCGGGACGCGGTCGTCCAGCTGCGACGCGCCGTCGGGGGCCTTCGCCCGCCGGACGACGACCCGCTGGAGCAGCCCGGGCTGGTCCAGTTGCCCGAGATGGTCAGACGGGTGCGGGCGACCGGTCTCGCCGTCTCGCTGGAGATGGCCGAGATGGCGGTGGCGGTGCCCGCGGATGTCGGCGTCGCGCTGTACCGGATCGTGCAGGAGGCGCTGACCAACGTGGTCCGGCACGCGGCGGCACGATCGGTGCGGGTCATCGTGGACTGCACGGGCGAGGCGCTGACCGTAGCCGTGATCGACGACGGCCGGGGTGTGGCCGGGGCCGGCCCACCCGGCTTCGGGATCGTCGGCATGGGCGAGCGCGCCCAGGCGTGCGGCGGGACGTTCCACGCCGGGCCGGCACGAGGCGGCGGTTTCGAGGTCACCGCGTCCCTGCCGCTCCCGCTCGCCGCGATGGCCTTCTTCTCGCTTCCGGCAGGGGACTGACGATGCGTGTGGTGATCGCTGACGATCAGGAGCTGTTCCGGGCCGGGTTCGCGACGATCCTCCGGGCGGAATCGGACATCGAGGTGGTGGCCGAGGCCCCCGACGGCGCGGCCGCCGTGCGCGCCGCCGCCGCGCTCACGCCGGATGTCGTGCTGATGGACATGCGTATGCCGGTCCTCGACGGTGTCGAAGCCACCCGTCAGGTGTGCGCGTCCACGAGCAGCCGGGTCCTGGCGCTGACGATGTTCGATCCGGACGAATATCTGTATGCCGTGCTGCGGGCCGGGGCCAGCGGCTTCCTGCTCAAGGATGTGCCGCGCGCCGAGCTGGTCCACGCGGTCCGGGTGGTCGCGGCCGGTGACTCCCTGCTCGCCCCGGCGGTCACCACCCGCGTGATCGGAGAGCTGCATCGGCGGGGTCATCCCGATCCGGCCATGGCCGCGGCCGTCGCCGCGCTGACCCCACGAGAGACGGAGGTGCTCCGGCTGATCGCGGCCGGCCTGTCCAACGGCGAGATCGCCGCCCGGCATCACCTGAGTGAGCACACGATAAAGACACACATCGGCAACCTCTTCATCAAGCTCGCCCTGCGCGACCGGGCGCAGGCGGTGATGGTCGCCTACGAGTCCGGCCTGGTCGTCCCAGGCTCCTGAACCGGGGCGTCGCGCTCGGCAGGCAGCCTCGCGGGGATGGCGCGAGGGGCGGGGCGGCCACGCAAAGGCGGGTCGCCCACGCAAGACGGCAGGCGGCCACGCAAGGGCGGCAGGCGCTCGCGCGGGACGGAGCGGCCGAGCGGGAGGAGCGGCCAGGCGTGCGCGGGACAGGCCGGCACGCGCGGGGCGACCGGGAGGCCGGTGCGGCCACGCGCCAGGACAGGCATCCCGACGGGGCGCGGCAAAGCGGCGCGCGAGGAGCGGCCCGGCCGCGGGAGGCGGGCAATCACGCGGGAGGCGGGGCAGTCGTGCACCAGGGCGAGGCGCGGGGTGGCCGGGTGGGAGGGCCTCCGGCGACGCGTCGGGTGGCGCTTCGGGAGGCCCGCCGGACCGGTGGTTACTCCTCGGCCTGGTATTCCTCGACCTTCTCGACCGGCCAGCCGATGAACTCGGCGATCTCCTCCGGGTCGGCGTCGTCGGACAGCACCCAGTCCTCCACGGCGTTCGCGAGGCCGTCCGGCAGGCCGGGCGTCGACACGTACTCCAGGTCCTCGTCCTCGAGGATCCGGTCGTGGTGGACGAACTTGTCGTCCGGGTCGAGGTCGCCGGCGGCGGCCTCGTACTCGTCGAGGCCGCCTTCACCGGCGGCCAGGATCTCGTTGGTACGCCAGTCGATGATGTCCCAGCCGTCCTGGCCGATCTGACCGCCGGTGATGATGCGGTGGCCTTGCGCTTCGAGTTCCTCGATGCGGCGCCGGGTCTTGGTGACACCGGCGTAGTTGGCCTCGAGCACGTTCTTGACGTGCTCCTTGAGAAGGTCGCTCACGGGCGTGGAGCATATTGCCCCTTTAGTCTTTGCGGGCGACCGCCCCGTACGCGTCGATGAACTCGCCCTGTGCTCGCCACCGCGTGATCGGGACGAGGCCCGGTTCGATCAGGGTCAGACCGTCGAAACAGGAGGCCAATTCGTCCGGGCTGCGCAGAATGTACGGTACCCCGCCGCTCTCGGCGAGCCGCTTCGCGCCGTCGACCACGGACGGGGTGGTGTTCGTGCCATCCCACAGCACGAGGTGGCTGCCGGGCGCGGCGACCTCGAACGTGCGACGCACGATCGAGCGAACCTCGCCGAGCGCCGGCTCGTAGCCGAGCACTCCCATGAACATCACCGCGACGGGCTGGGAGAAGTCGAGGGTCTGGGCCGCGGCGGCGACGATCCGCTCGGGGTCGTGGTAGTCGGCGTGCACGTAGGGCCCGGCCTGCGCGGTCACCATCGGGTCGTTGTCGACGTAGACGATCTTCGCGGCGGGGTCGACACTCGCCGCGACCTCGTGCGTGTTCTGCATGGCGGGCAGGCCGGTCCCGATGTCCAGGAACTGCCGGATCCCGGCTTCGGCGGCGAGGAAACGTACCACTCTGATCAGAAACTGCCGTGATTCGCGCGCCATCACGACGATCTCGGGGTACACCTGCGCCACGGCGTCGCCGGCTGCCCGGTCCGCGGGGAAGTTGTCGGCCCCGCCCATCCAGTAGTTCCAGATCCGCGCCGCGTGCGGCACGTCTTCCCGGAGCTCAGTCATGGATCAGATCCTATGGACGGCGTACGCCCGGAGGAATGCCCTGACCCCTTCGGTCACCAGGTATCGGACCCGCTCGTCGGCGATCGGGATGACGGTCGAGCCGTGCCGGTTGAGCACCACCGCGAAGGTCAGCGCGATCAGGTGGTCGGCCGCCAGCCGGGGGTCCGGCGCGACGATCAGGCCGGCCTGGGCGAGCACCGCGAGCTGCGCCGCGACCGCTTCCTCGGGCGCGTCCCGGAACGGCGCCTCGTTGAGGTTCCCCTCCCCGCCGAGCAGTTTGAGCAGCGTCACGTATTCGGCGGAGCCGAGCATGTCGCTGACGATCCGCAACGAGAAGTCGACGAACGCGCCCTCCAGCTGTTCAGGATCGGTCACCCGGGCGAGCGTGGCGTCGACGGTGCGCTGCACGGTGGCGACCAGCGCGTCGGAGATGCCGGTGACCACGGATTGGAGCAGCGTGTTCTTGTCGCCGAAGTAGTCGTAGACGGTCCGTTTGGAGACCCCGGCGCGGGCGGACACCGCGTCCACGCTGGTGCGGTCGAAGCCGTCGTTGAGGAACAGGTCGCGGGCGGCCGCGAGGATCGCGGCGCGCTTGGCGGCGGACCCTTCCCGCAGCGTCTTCGTACTTGGCACGGCCGAAGCTTATCGCTACTACACTGCACGGTGTAGTGTCGTCGCTATGAAGGCACTCATCTCCGGCGCGAGCATCGCCGGCCCCGCACTGGCCTACTGGTTGCACCACCACGGGTGGGACGTGACAGTGGTCGAGAAAGCTCCCGCAGTCCGCGCCGGCGGCTACCCGATCGACGTCCGCGGCGTCGCCCTCGACGTCCTGGACCGGATGGGCGTGCTGCCGCAGGTCCGCGCCGCGCACATCGACACGCGCCGGCTCACGTTCATGACCCCCGCCGGCAGGGTCGCCGGGCGGATCCGGGCCGAGCAGCTCACCGGCGGCACCGAGGGTCGCGACCTGGAGCTGGCCCGCGGGCGGCTCACCACGATCCTGTTCGACGCGGTGCGCGACGACGTCGAGTGGATCTTCAACGACTCGATCGCCACGCTCGACGACCACGGCGACGGCGTCGGGGTCACCTTCGTCTCCGGCGCGTCCGGCGAGTTCGACGTCGTGATCGGCGCCGACGGCCTGCACTCGCACACCCGGCGGCTGGTCTTCGGGCCGGAGGAGCAGTTCAACCGCTACCTGGGCTACTGCTTCGCCGGCTTCACCATCCCCAACGGCCTCGGCCTCTCCCACGAGGTTCTGACCTGGTCGGCGCCGGGGCGGATGGCCGCGATCTACGCGCCCGGCTGCACCGGCACGCTGCACGGGTTCCTGATGACGAGCCGTCCGCAGCCGCCGCTCGCCGAGCTCGGCGACGCCGAGGCGCAGCGCGCGCTGATGGCCGAGGTCTTCGGCGGCGACGGCTGGCTGATCCCCGAGCTGCTCGACGGCATGCGCGCCGCGGACGACGTCTTCTTCGACGTGACCAGCCAGATCCACATGCCCGGCTGGTCCCGCGGCCGGGTGGTGCTCGCCGGTGACGCCGCCCACGCGCCGTCGTTCTTCTCCGGCCAGGGCACCAGCATCGCGCTCGTCGGCGCCTACATGCTGGCCGACGAGTTGGCGACGGCGACCGGCCCCACCGCGGCTTTCGCCGCCTACGAGCAGAAAACCCGCGATTTTGTACGGCGTAATCAGGCGCTCGCCGACACCGGAGGCACCACCCTGGCCCCGGCGACGAGCCGCGCCCTGTGGGTCCGCAACAACGTGCTCCTCAAGCTCGCCCCGCTGCTCGCCCCCACCGGACTGCTCGGCCGGGCCGGTCGCCGGGCCGCAACCGCCCTCACCCTGCCGCCCGTGAGATCAATCGCCGCCGCCCGCCGGTAGAAGACGTGAAATCGATGGACGCCGCCGCCCCGCTGTAGAAGGCTGCGGCCGTGATCGCCAAGCTGCACGACGACGAAGTGGACATCGACGCCTCGCTGGTCACACGCCTGCTGGCCGAGCAGTTCCCGCACTGGGCCGACCGGCCGATCCGCGCGGTCGCCGAGTCCGGAACGGACAACGTCACCTTCCGCGCCGGCGAGGACCTCTCGGTGCGTCTCCCCCGCACACCCCGCACCCGGGGCCAGGTCGAGAAGGACCTGACCTGGCTGCCCCGCCTGGCCCCGGCACTTCCCCTGGCCGTCCCCGAGCCGTTGGCGATCGGCTCGCCCAGCGAGGAGTTCCCGTTCACCTGGGGCGTCTACCGCTGGCTGGACGGCACGTCGTTCCGCCTGGACCGGCTGGACGACCCGTCCGCGGCCGCCCGCGACCTCGCCGAGTTCATCCACCACCTGCAGGCGATCGACACCACCGGCGCCCCGGTGCCGCCGGACGACCCGTTCAGCCGCGGCACACCCCTCGCCCCGCGCGACGAGCTGTTCCGCGCGGCGGTCGAGGAGCTACGCGACGAGTTCGACCCGGCGCTGCTGCTCGACGCATGGGAGGCGTCCCTCGCCGTCGGCGCGTGGACCGGCCCGCCGCGCTGGATCCACGGCGACCTGATGCCGGGCAACGTGCTGGTCTCCGGCGGAAAGCTGACCGCGGTGATCGACTTCGCCACCGCGCAGGCCGCCGACCCGGCCGGTGACCTGCTGGCCGCCTGGTACCTGTTCGACGGCGACTCCCGCCGCGCCTTCCGCGAGGCGCTCACGATCGACGAGCACGCCTGGATCCGGGCTCGCGGCTGGACCCTCTCCCTCACGGTGATCGCCCTCCCCTACTACCGCCGCCGCAAACCGGCCGCCGTCCGCGACGCCGCCCCACTCATCGCCGATCTGCTGGCCGACTTCGCCGCGGACGGCTGACTCCGGTCACGGGAGTGCCGGCGCCCGGCGGTCCCAGGCGGTGGTCACCAGGGTGGCGGTGAGGACGAACAGCACCGCCGCCCAGAGCAGCCTGATCTCGCTGTGGGTCGCGGGAACGGCCAGCCCGGCGACGGCCTGTCTCTTATACACATCTCT
>KL571307.1:25039-29153 GCA_000715855.1 Actinoplanes liguriensis | reverse complement strand
ACCAGGAGCCCGGCGGCGGCCGTGAAGAGCGGTGAGCCGAAGCCGAGCTCGTAGCGGATGGCGAGGGCGGGCACCAGGAACAACGCCAGCCACCAGGACAGACCGCTGCTCAGCGTGCCGAGCCCGGCCCCGGTCGTGGCCGAAGCGGCGCGTAGGCGTCCGGCGGCGAGCCGGGACGCGACGAGGACCACGCCGGCGATCGTCGCGCCGGCCACGTGCTGACCGGCTTTGCCCAGGCTGTAGAGCAGCACGCTGTCGTAGAGGGCCAGGATCAGGAACCCGAGCGCGGCCGCCGACGCCGCGAACGCCAGCAGCTCCGGGGCGGTCCGCGGCGCGACGACGCCGGGTGACGCCGACGGCTGCCGGGACATCAGGCGCAGCCCGGCCACGGTCAGCACACCGGAGATCCCGCGCAGAACAAGATCCTCATTGGTGTACGTCGTATGCATCGCCCACTCGATCAGTCCGAAAGTGATCGTGTACGACGCGCTGGTCAGGGCCAGCACCGGCGTGGTGGTGAGTCGCCGGTAGAGGCGCGGGTCGAGCCAGTTCGCGATGGTCAGATACGCGAGCATGCCGAGCGGCAGCTCGAACAGCGACGGGATCCGCAGCGCGCTGAGGGCGAGCAGGTCCGGGGCGGGCCAGCGGTCGGCGAGCCACGACAGGTCGGCGAGCACGAACCAGCCGTCCGGCACGTAGCCGCCGAGGTAGGACATGTCCCCGCCGTGGACGCGCAGCGCGTACACGGTGAAGAGCACCTGGTTCGCGCAGAGCACCAGGGTCACGGCCGCCAGCCACCAGCCCGGCCCGGCGATCCGCCGCCCGGTCGGCGTCCCGGCGGTGGCACGCCACGTGACCGGCACCCCCACCAGCACCGATGCGGCCACCGTGGCGTGCAGGGCCATCGCCGTACCCGTCAAGAATCTGCCTTCTCGACGGACCAGGCCGCGCCGGGGCCGGAGCGTTCGGCGACGTGGCCCGGCGGCATGTCGAGGATGCCGAGCAGCGTCGGGTCCTCGTCGATGGCATGGTGCAGGTGGCCGACCTTGGCGGTTGCGGCGTCCGGCGGGGTCGCGCCGCCGAGCTGCCAGATCCCGTCGCCGGCGTCGTGGACGGCGTAGAGGATCGGCTCGCGGCGCTCGAAGACCTCACCGGTCTGGATGCAGTTGGTGCCGAGCACCCAGTGCCGCATCCACCAGGCACGACGGTCGCGCTGCATCACCTCGTCGGCGACCCACCAGACGAACGGCAGGGTGTCGTGCGCGCGGGCCTCGTCGGCAGTCAGATCCGGACCGCCCTCCGGGACCCGCTCGAACGGCTCGTCCACGAGGGTCATCGCGTAGCTGCCCTCGTGCTCGAAGACCATGCAGTGGAAGGAGCCGCCGCCCGGGTTGCCGGCGCCGATGCCGATTGTCATGCGGGCGACGTTGCGCTCGGCGCCGGTCGTCCAGCCGAACGCGTACGAGGCCATCTCGCCGCGATGACTGACGAACTCGCCGAACGCCCGCCGTTCCATGCCTGTCGCGTCGGCCGCCGGCACCTCGGCGAACGACCCTTCCACCACCCGGATATCCACCCGGGCAAGATAGCCGATCTTCTAGGCGACGGACTTCGGGGTGATCGGGGCGATCGAGGTGCCCGGCTTGGCCTGCTCGGGGCGCATGCCGCTGCGGATCGCATCCAGCATCGTCATGCCCTGGGCGGCGAGCGACGCGACGACGCTGTTGAGGCCCTCCGCGCCGTCCAGCACGGTGACGTTCGCACCCTGCAGGCCCTCGGCGGCGGCCCGCAGCATCTCCGGCAGCTTGTCGATGATCGCCTGGTCCAGCGCGATCCGGTCCTGCGCGGCGGCCGCCTCGGCGGACAGCTTGGTGGCGTCCGCCTCGGCGCGGGCCAGGGCGCGGATGCGCTCGGCCTCCGCCTCGGCGGGCCGGACCACCTCGGCGATCAGCTGGGCCTGGCGCAGCTCGGCGTTGCGCTGCGCGACCAGGGCCTGCTCGGCGAGGACCTCCTGGGCTGCGCGGGCCGCGGCGAGCGGGCCGGCCTGGGCGGAGGTCTGCTGGGCCTGATCGATCTCGGCCTGGTACTGCGCGCGGGCGATTGCCGTCTGCCGTGCGTACTCCGCCTGGTGGCGGACGCTCTCCTGCTGGGCCATCGCGCTCTCCCGGTCGGCGGCCGCCTGCGCGACGTTCGCCTCCTGGTTGACCCGCGCCTGGTGCGGGGCGGCCAGCGCCTTGATGTAGCCGACCCCCTTGTCGTCGATGCTGCTGATCTGCAGCGAGTCGACGGCCAGACCGATCCGCGCCATCTCGGTCTTGCTCGCGTCGACGATCGCGTCGGCCAGGGTCTGCTGCTCCCGGATGATCGACTCGACGGTCATGCTGCCGATGATGCTGCGCAGGTGGCCGGAGAAGATCCGGCCGACCAGCGTGGGCATCTGACCCTGGTCGCCCTGGAACCGCCGGGCGGCCGCGGCGATCGACTCGTGGTCGTCGCCGACCTTGAACGCGATCACCGCCTGGACGGAGAGCGTCAGGCCCTGCTTGGTGTAGCAGTCCTCGAAGACCTCGGCCTCCTGCATGGCCAGGGTCAACCTGGTCGCCTTGGAGAAGATGGGGGCGACGAACACACCGTGCCCCGTGACGATCTTGAACGGCAACGCGTCCGCACCCCGCTGCTTGCGACCGCTGATCAGCAGCGCTTCGTTGGGGGCGGGCACTCGATAACCGAACATGTTCCTACAGCCCTTCTTCGATGGGCCATGGCTCGACGTCGATCTGGCGCGATCCACGGTTGTTGATGACGAGCACTTCTGTGCCGGCGGGGACCGGCTCGAGGGCGTACGCGAGGTAGTAGTGCGCGATGCCCGCGACCAGCAGGCGTACCTCTCCCGCGCGCTCGCCGCCGCGGATCGGGATGATCACCGTTCCGGTCCGGCCGACCAGCGTCTCACTCGTCACGACTGCATTGTGCTCCCGCCACACGAGCCCCTGCTGCCCCGGTCGGTCAGGACCAGGGACCGGGCCGGTGTCCGACCCTGGGGCCACCGGCCGTCCGGGCCCGGCACCCTGGACGGGACGAGAGGAGAGGTCATGCCGGAATGGTCGGAAACGGACGTGGCGCTGTTCGACGCGGCGCGGTCGCTGCACCTCGCGGCCGGGGACGAGGAACGGTCCGGCGTCGAGGTCGGGATGGTCGTCGTCGGCCGGGAGCTGTTCGTGCGGGCGTTCCGCGGGCCCGGGTCGGCGTGGTTCCGGGCGGCGGTCGGCGCCGGGCACGGGCGGATCACGGTGGACGGGTTGACCCGGGACGTGACGCTCAGCGCGTACGCCGGGTCGGCGGCCCCGATCGACGCGGCCTACCGGGGAAAATACGGCGGTGACGCCGCGTTGGTCACCAACCGGGCGGCCCGGGAGGCGACGCTGCGGATCTCCGGTTAGACGACGGTCAGGGCAGGACCTTGGAGACGATCTCGACGAGGTTCCCGTCCGGGTCCCGCAGCAGCGCGTTGCGGTTGTCGTTGCCGGTGTCGTGCGGGGCCTGGACCACGGTGACGCCGGCCGCGGCCAGCCGGGCGAACTCGGCGTCGACGTCGTCGGCCCAGAAGACCAGGACCATCGCCGGGCGGCCGGGCTCGGCCTCGACGCCGTGCACGCGGGACGCGGCCTCGACCGTGCCGAGCCCGAGGGTGAAGCCACCGGCCCGGACCTCGACGTGCGACGGGGCGCCCTCGGTGGGCGTCCGGAACGTCTCGGCGAGCCCGAGCAGGTCACGGTAGAACCGGACGGCCGCCTCGATGTCACGCGTGTACAGATTCACCAGCCCATCAGCCACCATGGATCTCACCCTATCCCGGTCATCGCCCGGATCGCGGCCGCCACGGCGCCCGGGTCGACGAGCTGGTGCAGATGGCGGCCGGGAATCCGGGTGACGGGCCAGCCCCGCGCCCGGGCGTCGGCGGCCATCCGGTCGTAGGGCGGGCCGAACCACAGGTAGCCGCACGGCCGGTCGTCCCAGCCGGGCGGGACCGGGATCTGCTCGTCGTAGTAGCCGGCCGGTGTGTATAAGAGACAGTCCGGGAACAGCGCGTCGACTCCGTCCCACCAGGTCTGTC
>KL571307.1:24040-24857 GCA_000715855.1 Actinoplanes liguriensis | reverse complement strand
GCCGGGCGGCAGCCGATCGATCGCCGCCACGACCCGCTCGACGACGTGCGGGCCGAACGGCGCGTCGAGGCCGAGCAGGGACGGCACCACCGCGCCGGGCAGGCGGGCCGCGACCGGCGCCCAGGTCCGCGGGCCCAGCAGCAGACTGTGCAGCAGGACGACCGCGGTCATCGGGGCTCGGTGTGGACGGTGATCGTGTTCAGGGCCTCGGTCCACACCTGATCGCCGTACGGCGGAAGGATCTTGATCTCGATTGCCAGCACGTATCGATGATGACCCGGCCACCCGTAGGCGTATCGCCAGCGGACGCCGGCGGGGCACCGCCACTCCCCCTGCACGCCGGTCAGACCGAGCCGGTCGAGCGTGAACGCACTGGTCCCGGCGTCGGTGCAGCCGGACGGGCCGAAGTACTGCCGCATGAACTCGGGGCTGAACCTCCCCTCCGTGACGACGCGGGCGGAGGCGCCGGCGAACAGCCCCGGGACGGCCGCGCCGGTGAACCAGTCGGAGACGTTCGGGGACGCGTTCATGCCGGGCCCGACGTTCACCCGGCGGTAGAACGGGCCCTGCGGCGGATGCCAGCCGTTGCCCCAGTGCTGGCTCCAGGCGGCGGGGACGCGCACCGAGATCGCCCTCGTGTCGTCGAAGACCTCCTCGTAGCGGATCGCCGGCGCCGCCGGGGTCCGGTCCTGGCGCAGCACCGCGACCAGGCCGGACGTCAGCACGGCGATCAGCAGGGCGCCGAGGATCGGGGTGCGCCAGCGGACCGGGGTGCGGGCGCCGACCGCGGTGTCCAGGCTGTCTCTTATACACATCT
>KL571307.1:23360-23847 GCA_000715855.1 Actinoplanes liguriensis | reverse complement strand
GGGGGGAGCCACTCGGAGGCCGACGCCGGACGGGCGGACGGGACCGGGTCGAGACCGGAAAGGATCGCCCGGTGCACGGCCGGGCTCATTGCGGCATCCCGGTCCAGGGCACCGGCGGAGGGCGGGCGGCCGACCAGCATCCGGGCGAGCAGGGCGCTGCACGCATAGACGTCGGCGCGCTGGTCGACCGCGGCCGCCGCGTCGGACTGCTCGGGGGCCATGTAGCCCGGCGTGCCGACCGGCAGGCTCAGCCCGGTGGCGCGCAGGCTCAGGTCCTTGGCCAGCCCGAAGTCGCCGAGGACCAGGCGCTCGTCAGCGCGCAGCAGCGGAGCGGCCCGCGGGTCCGTCTCCGCGTGCGGATCCGAGAAGATCAGCAGGTTGCCGGGCTTCACGTCGCGGTGCACCACGCCGGCCTCGTGCACCCGGCGCAGCGCCAGCGCCACCTCCCGCGCCACCGCGAAGGCGGCCCCGGCCGGCACCGGCGGGG
>KL571307.1:18858-23143 GCA_000715855.1 Actinoplanes liguriensis | reverse complement strand
CGAAGGGCATCACGAAGTACGGCGTCCCGTCCGGCAACTGGCCGATGTCGTGCACGCCGACCAGGCGCGGGCCGCCGATCCGCCGCAGCAGCCGTGCCTCGTTGAGGAAACGTTCGCGGATGTCCGCGTCCAGCGCCCACCGATCGGCGAGCACCTTGATCGCGACCGGTGATTCAAGATCCTCGTCGACGGCGAGGAACACGTCGGCGAACGCGCCGCCGCCGAGCCGGCGCATGATCCGATAACGGCCGATGAATTCGATCTCCACCACTCCCCGTCGCCATTCTGGGTACCGCCGGTTATACCATTCTCGGATGCCGCACGAGGATCTCCAGGAACTGGCGGTACGGGCCGCGTCCGGCTCCCGCCGGGACCTTCAGGAATTGCTGCACGAGATTCATGTCCGGCGGCTCGCCCACGGTGGCGCACGGCGGGTCCTGGCCGACGCGGCGGACGTCGAGGACGCCGCACAGGAGACCCTGATCGCGGTCGCGCGCGGCATCCACACGTTCGAGGGGCGTTCACGTTTTACCAGCTGGGTGCACCGGATTGCGATCAACGCGGCCCTGGAGGTGCTGCGCCGCAAGAGCCGCGCCGGGTCACCCACGGACGAGCCGCCCGAGCCCGGCGGGACACTGCGGCGGATGAGCTCGGTGGCGGCCACCAGGATCGACGTGGAAAACGCGTTACGGCGACTTCCCGACGAATATCGAGAAGCGTTGCGGCTGCGGGAATTCGATCAACGGCCGTACGAGGAAATTGCTGATCTTCTGCATTTGCCGATCGGCACCGTGCGTTCGCGGATTTCGCGCGCCCGTCGCCTGATCGGGGTTTATCTCGGGTTGGCGCCCGATATGCCGGAGTAGACGGTTACCGATCGAGCAGGCTTGCGTGCATTCTGTAACGGGAACATAACGGTCCCGCTCCGCCGGCACGGAAGGAGCTCCGGTGTCGCTTGGCTGGCCCTGGGCCCTGATCGCTCTCGTGACCGTTCCGCTGCTGCCCGCCGCACGCTGGTGGTTCACCCGCCGTCGCCGGCGTTCCGCGGTCACCGTCTCCAGCATCGCCCTGATCCGCGCCGCCCTGCCCGCCCGTAGCGCCTGGCGGCGGCGCGTCCCGGTCGCGCTGTTCCTCGCCGGGCTGCTGGCCCTGGGCGTCACCGTCGCACGGCCGCGGGCGACGGTCGCGGTGCCGGGCGGCGACACCTCGATCCTGCTCGCCATCGACGTCTCCGGGTCGATGTGCTCGACCGACGTCTCGCCGAACCGGCTGGAGGCGGCGATCGACTCGGCCCGCGACTTCATCCGGCGCACCGACCGCGGGATCCGGATCGGGCTCGTCGCGTTCTCCGGGACCGCCGGGCTGGCCGTGGCCCCGACGACCGATCGTGATCAGTTGCTCGACGCGGTCGGGAAGTTCCGCACCGCGCTGGGGACGGCGATCGGCGAGGCGATCCTGACGTCGATCGACGCAATCGCGGAGTACAACCCGGGCGTGGCGCAGCGCGGCGTGGAGCTCGCGTCCGCGTCCACCGGCGGCTTCGAGCCGGACACGATCGTGGTGCTGACCGACGGGTCGAACACCACCGGGGTGGATCCGCTGATCGCCGCCGGTCAGGCCGCCGCCCGGCATCTGCGGGTGTTCACGATCGGGTTCGGCACGACGCACCCCGGCCCGATGGTGTGCGATCCCGGACAGATCACGACCGGGTCGTTCGGGGCCGGGCCGGATCCGGGCAGCGGTTACGGGCAGTCGCTGGCGATCGACGAGGAGGCGCTGACCCAGGTCGCGGAGACCACCGGCGGGCGGTACTTCCGGGCCGAGGACGCCGGCCAGCTCGACGACGCGCTGTCCGGTTTGCGGCGCGAGATCGGCCTGCACCGGGAGTCGACCGAGGTCACCGCCTGGTGGCTGCTCGCCGGGACGGTTCTGGTCCTCAGCGCGATCGCCCTGTCGCTGTGGTGGAACCGTCAGCGCGCGCCCGCCTCGTCGTAGGTGACCCGGCTCGCCGCCACGTCGTCCATGTTGGTCTCCGCCCACGCCTTCACGTCCCGCATCAGCCGATGCAGGGAAAGACCAAGATCGGTCAGCTCGTACGTCACGGTGACCGGCACGGTCGGCGTCACCGTGCGACTGACCAGACCGTCG
Organism: Actinoplanes liguriensis; assembly: GCA_000715855.1. GTDB lineage: Bacteria > Actinomycetota > Actinomycetes > Mycobacteriales > Micromonosporaceae > Actinoplanes > Actinoplanes liguriensis. The sequence continues at coordinate 20,995 of KL571307.1, read as the reverse complement.
CGTTCCAGGGCTCGCAGCGTCTGGGTGAGCATCTTCTGGCTCACGCCGGACAGCAGGCGCGACAGCTCCGAGTAGCGCATCGGGCGGGGGTCGCCGGTGCAGTCCGGCCCGCTGCCGAGCGCGGACAGGATCAGCACGACCCACTTGCCGGAGATCCGTTCGAGCAGCTGGCGGCTCGGGCAGACGGCCAGGAACGCGTCGTACACGGCTCACACCTCCACGCACTTTCAGGTGCCTACTTCCCATCGGGAAGTTACACCATCAGGGTGGAGCCCATGAACAACTCTCTTCCCGGTGGGACCTGGACACTCGGGGACCTCGACGTCACCCGCTTCGGATACGGCGCGATGCAGCTCGCGGGCCCGTGGGTGATGGGTCCGCCGGCCGACCACGACGGGGCGATCGCCGTGCTGCGCGAGGCGGTCGCGCTCGGGATCACCCACATCGACACCGCCGACGCGTACGGGCCGCGCTTCACCAACGAGCTGATCAAGGAGGCGCTGCACCCGTATCCCGCCTCGCTGCACATCGTGACGAAGGTCGGCGCGGTCCGCGACGAGCAGGGCGGCTGGCCGCCGGCCCGGGACCCGGACAGCCTGCGCCGCGCCGTGCACGACAACCTGGAGACGCTCGGCCTGGAGACGCTCGACGTGGTCAACCTGCGGCTCGGCAACGCCGAAGGGCCCCAGCCCGGGTCGGTCGCCGAAGCGTTCGGGACGCTCGCCGAGCTGCGGCGGCAGGGGCTGATCCGGCACCTCGGGGTCAGCAACGCGACGGCCGAGCAGGTCGCCGAGGCGCAGGCGATCGCGCCGATCGTGTGCGTGCAGAACCTCTACAACCTCGCCCACCGCGACGACGACGAGCTGATCGGCACGCTCGCCGCGCAGGGCATCGCGTACGTCCCGTTCTTCCCGCTCGGTGGCTTCAGCCCGCTGCAGTCCGCGGCGCTGACCTCGGTCGCCGACCGGCTGGCGTCGACGCCGATGTCGGTGGCGCTGGCCTGGCTGCTGCAGCGCTCGCCGAACATCCTGCTCATTCCCGGTACGTCGTCGATCGCCCACCTGCGCGAGAACGTCACCGGGGCGGGCCTGTCCCTGTCCGCCGACGACCTCGCCGAGCTGGACAAGATCGGCCGCTGACCCTACGCGTCGTCGGACGACAGGGCCTGCAACACCTCGGCCGCGAACAGGCGGGCATCCGGATCGGGACCCGCGAGAACCTCCGTGGCCCAGCGCACGGTCGCCCCGATGTCCCGCCTGTTCGTCACCGTGATCCAGGACTCGGACCAGGTGACCGACTCCGGATCGCGGTCCACCAGCGCCCGCGCCATCAGCTCCTCGCGCGGGACGCCGACGCCGAGGCGCTCCTCGATGTACGTGACGATCGCCAGGTGGGCGGTCTGGATCTCGGCCCACCGGCCGTCGGCGGCGGTCACCCGGACGCGCTCCGTGTGGTCGTAGTCGTCGATCGGAACCCTCCGCCGGTCCACCACCGCTCCGGCGTCGCCCAGCCGGCGCCGGAGCTCGGCGACCGGGTCGATCCCGGCCCAGGCGCGGGCGATGTCCAGCATCGGCTTCGTCGTGTGCTCCTCGAGGCGGTGGTGGATCAGCTGGTACGCGCCGTAGTCCGCCGCCCAGAGCATCAGCTCGCCGTCGTCGCGGGCCGACTCCCACAGCCCGCCGTCGAGGAGTGCCCGGGCGCGGACGCCGTGCCCGGCCGCCGTGGCCGCCACCAGCAGAGCGCTGTCCCCGGGGTGCTCGGGGCCGGCCGGATGCACCAGGCGATCGTTCACCCGGGCCATTGTTCAACGGTGATGCCAGCCGCGGTCGCTAGGCTGCGGTCATGGTCCGGGACGAGTTGCTGCGACTGCGGGCGAGCGCGGAGGCCGAGGCGACGACCCTGGCCGCGGATCTGGAGGCGCTGTTCACGGCGTCACGGGACTCGAACGCCGACGACGAGCACGATCCGGAGGGCGCCACGATCGGCTTCGAGCGCGCCCAGCTGACCGCGCTGCTGGCCGCCGCCCGGAAGCGGATCGCCGAGGTCGACGACGCGCTGCTCCGGGTGGACGCGGGAAGCTACGGCACGTGCGAGGGCTGTGGCCGCCCGGTCGGCGACGAACGGCTGGCCGCGCGGT
>KL571307.1:17871-18585 GCA_000715855.1 Actinoplanes liguriensis | reverse complement strand
GATCAGCGTCCCGCCGAGCGCCGCGGCCACGATCGTGCCGGTGACGGCCAGGCCGACGCTGCTGGCGACCTCCTGGCTGGTGTCGCTCATCGCGGCGCCGATCGAGGTCTGGTCCTCGGGGAGGCCGCGCATCACGGTGACGCCGGCGATGGTGGCGACGACCCGCATGCCGGCCGCGGTCAGCGCCAGGGCGATCGCGATCCAGACGTAGTTCTGCCGGCCGAGAACGCCGTAGATGAGCAGGCCGGCGAGGAACGACGACGCCCCGAGGACGGCGGCGCGCCGCGTGCCGAGCCGGTCGACGAACTTCTCCACGAACGGGCCGACCCCGATCAGCACGATGACCTGCGGCAGGTTGCCGAGCGCGGCCTGCGCCGGGGACCAGCCCCAGACGAGCTGCAGCTGCAGCGTCACGGTGAAGCCGATGACGGCCATGCCGAGGCCGAGCGCCGCCTCGTAGGCCAGGCTGGCGGAGACCGCCGGGCGCTTGAGCAGCGCGAAGTCGAACATCGGGTGGGCGGTGCCGCGCTCCCGGACGACGAATCCGATCGCGGCGACCACCGCGCCGGCGCCGGCCAGCCACGGGGTGCGACTGCCCCAGCCGTCCTCGACGGCGAGGGTGGCGGTCCAGAGCGCGAGGATGATCGTGGCGGTGCCGAGCAGGGCGCCGGGCAGGTCCAGCGGCGAGCGGTTGCGCTTGGCGGGGTCGTCGGC
>KL571307.1:15239-17657 GCA_000715855.1 Actinoplanes liguriensis | reverse complement strand
CAGCCGATGGCGAGCACCGCGATCGGGACGTTCATGACGAGCAGCGTCTGCCACGGCAGGACGGAGAGGACCAGGCCGCCGACGGTCGGGCCGATCGCCATGCCGACCAGACCGACGGTGGCGATCAGGGAGGTGGCCCGCATCAGCAGGTTCTCCTGGTCGAACAAGCGGAAGCAGAGCGCCATGGTGCCCGGGGCGGTCATCGCGGCGGTGACGCCGATCGCGGCGCGGACGGCGATGAGCTGGCCGGGCGTGCCGACGAACAGCACCATCAGGTTGGCCAGGGCGAACAGGGTCAGGCCGATCAGCATGATCCGGCGGGTGCCGTACCGGTCGGCGATCGCGCCGAAGGCGATCATCAGGCCGCCGAAGAGCAGCGAATATCCCGAGGTGATCCACTGCAGGGCCGCGGCGGAGGCGTCCAGCTCCTTCGCGATGGTCGGCAGGGCCACGTTGAGCACGGAGTTGTCGAGCATCTCCACCAGGAAGACGACGGACAGCCCCAGGATGGCGGGCCAGACGGCCCGTAGTGAGGTGGCGTGCGCCGTGTTCTCCGCGCGCACCTCCATGACGTCGGCATTCATGGCGTACCCCCTTCTGGAATGACGTTCCATTGCGCGTTCAGTCTGGAATGCCATTCCAGTCCGTGTCAAGATGTAGTCATGTCGCAGACACGGAGCAGAGGTCGCCGGGCGGACGCACTCTCGAAGGACGTCGTCGTCCACGCCGCGGTCGAGCTGCTCGACGAGCACGGCGAGCGGGGTTTCACGTTCAAGCTGCTCACCGAGCGTCTGCAGACCGGCGCCGGCGCGGTGTACTGGCACGTGGCGAACCGGGACGAGCTCGTCTACCTCGCCGCCGACCATGTGATCGGCGTCGCGCTCACAGGACTTAGCGCGGAGCCCGGCGCCGACCCCGAGACCCGGCTGCGCACGCTCGCCCTGCACATCTACGACACCCTGGACCGGCACTCGTGGGCGGCGCCGCACGTGATCGCGGCCGTCACCATGCCGAACACGATGCTGCTGCTGGAGCGGATCGGCGGCCTGCTCACCGAGACCCGGCTGCCCGCTGAACGGCACTTCGCGCTGGCCACGACGATCTTCATCTACCTCACCAGCGTCACCGCCCAGGACACCGCCCGCGCGGCGACCGCCGAGCCGGGCGTCGACCGCGACGCGATGCTCGGCGAGGAGGCGCGGCGCTGGGCCGCCCTCGACCCGGCCACGTTCCCGTTCGTCACCCGCATCGCGGCCGACCTCGGGCACCACGACGACCGCGACCAGTTCGCCACCGGCCTCGACCTGCTGCTCGACGGCCTGCGCGCCCAGGAGGGCCGCTGATCCCGGGCGTGGCCGGATCTGTGGGAAGGTGGTCCGCACAGACATGGCCGCGAAACCCCGCACGGCCGAGGCTGGGTGCATGACGATGATCGACGTGCCGGACACCACGCTCGCCCGCGAAGCCACCGAGCTGGTCCGCGACACCACCAGCGAGCTGATCTACCACCACTCCCGCCGGGTTCACCTCTTCGGCGCGCGCCAGGGCCGCAACCGGGACCTGAGCTTCGACCCCGAGCTGCTCTACGTCGGCGCGATGTTCCACGACCTCGGGCTCGGCGAGCGGTTCCACGGCAGCGGGCGGCGCTTCGAGGTGGACGGCGCCGACGAGGCCCGCCGGTTCCTGCAGGCACGCGGGGTGCCCGAGGACAGCATCCGCCGGGTGTGGCTGGCGATCGCGTTGCACACCACGCCCGGCGTCCCGCAGTACCTCGAACCGGAGGTCGCACTGGTGACGGCGGGCGTCGAATACGACGTACTGGGAATCGGATTCAATGACATCGATCCCGAGGAACGCGCCGAGATCGTCGCGCTGCATCCGCGGCCGGATTTCAAGCGCCGCATCCTGGCGGCGTTCACCGACGGCATCCGATCCAAGCCCGCGACGACGTTCGGCACCGTGAAGGCCGACGTGCTGGGGCACTTCGTGCCCGATTTCGACAAACCTGATTTTGTACGGACGATCCAGGACTCCCCGTGGCCCGAATGACCCACGTCGTGGCGGTCCTGGCCTTCGACGGCGTGCAACTGCTCGACGTCGCCGGCCCCGCCGAGGTGTTCACGACCGCGAACACGTTCGGGGCGGATTACGACGTACGCGTCATCTCCGGAACCGGAACCGACGTGACCACCTCGGCCGGCGTCCGCCTCGGCGCGGCCCCCGCCCCGGAAAAGCCCCGGCGGCTCGGCACCCTCGTCGTGCCGGGCCGCCCGGACTGGCGCAACGCGGTCCGCGACGACGTGACGATGACCGCCGTGACCGGCCTCGCGCCGCGCGCCCGCCGGATCGCCTCGGTCTGCGCCGGCGCGTTCCTGCTGGCCGAGGCGGGCCTGCTCGACGACCGCCGTGCGACGACCC
>KL571307.1:13652-15087 GCA_000715855.1 Actinoplanes liguriensis | reverse complement strand
AGAGATGTGTATAAGAGACAGAGTCGACAGCGACCCGGTCTTCGCCCGCGACGGTCACGTCTTCACATCGGCCGGGGTGACCGCCGGGATCGACCTCGCGCTGGCCCTCGTCGAAGCCGACCACGGCGCTGGGATCGCACGGGAGGTGGCCCGGCAGCTTGTGGTGTTCATGGCCCGCCCGGCCGGGCAATCACAGTTCAGCGCCCGCCTGAGCGTCCGCTCGGCCGGCCACCCGGTACTGCGCGCGGCGATGGACGCGATCACCACCGACCCGTCCGCCGATCACGCCACCGACCGTCTCGCCGCCCGGGCCGGCGTCAGCCCGCGCCACCTGACCAGGCTGTTCCGCGTCCACACCGGGATGAGCCCCGGCCGGTACGTCGAGTCGATCCGCGTCGAGCAGGCCCAGGCCCTGCTGGAGGGCGGCGCCGACTCGGTCGAGGCCGTCGCCACCTCCGCCGGCTTCGGCTCGTCGGAGACCATGCGCCGCGTCTTCCACCAGCACCTCGGCATCTCCCCCACCACCTACCGAGCCCGCTTCCGCACCACCACGCCACCGCCGCCCTAGCGTTCCCCCAGCCGGCCGCCCCAACGGCCGTCACACCTGTCTCTGTGTATAAGAGACAGGTGCCAGCCCACCAGCCGGCTGGCACTGACGGTCGTTTCTCGGCCCGTACCCAGCCGTAGATGCCGGCCCACTGCGGTGGGCCGGCGCTGGTGGCTGTTTTCAGCCGTGGATGCCAGCCGGCTGTTGGCGAGGCCGCTCAGCTTGAGTTGATCTTGTGGAGGGGGTCAGGGCTCGCTGTAGGGATCGCGGGCGGCCAGCATCGTGGCCATCGGGACGGCGCGGCGGGTGGCCAGCCGGCGACGCAGGCGGACCTGCGCGCTGGTGCGTGGCCGGAACTTCGGCTCGCGCCCGCAGCCGCAGGTCTGGAAGCCCTCGTAGCGCAGCCCTTCGCCGAGCACCGCCGCCACGGCCTTCCAGCCTGACGTGTCCCGGCGTCGCGGGGCGGCGAAATCGTGGCCGGCGGGCACCATCCGCTCGCGGCAGCGCGGGCACGGGTGAGCGACACCGTCCCACGGCTGCTTGGCGCTGCTGCGGCACGGCACGCACACGTAGTGGACCCGGTAGAAGGTCATGGCATACCGGCACATGCGGCCAGGCTAACCATCCGCCGGCCGGAACTCCTCCGGATTTCCCGGCCGGCCAGGCACCCCAGCGGCCGGTGATCCGCTCGAGCAGGACACGGAACTCGTTGACGACCGCACGGCCGCCGACGGCGTTGTCCGTCCGCGAGATCTCACATCGGCCACTCGCCGGCGGTCGTGCGGGACGGTCAGCCCACGCACGACCCACCTCCGGCCGTACTAAATAATGGGTTTGACCGGGAAAGGTCAGCCCAGCAACGCGATCACGGCTGTCTCTTATACACAT
>KL571307.1:12046-13475 GCA_000715855.1 Actinoplanes liguriensis | reverse complement strand
GTGTGGCCGAAGTGGCCACTGGACGGGAGCTCGACCAGCCGGGAGCCGGGGATGCCGGCGTGCAGCATCGCGGCCCACCGCGGGCCGCAGATGAAGTCGTGCGCGCCGACGACGATCACGGTGGGCGCGGTGATCTCGCCGAGGCGGGGGCGGACGTCGAACGGCTTCGGGTCCTGCGGGACCGCCCACGCCCGGACGTGCGCCACGAACTCGGCGAACTCGTCGCGGCGGTTCGGGAAATCGGCGAAATAGACCGGTACGGCCTGGCGCAGCGCGGTGGAGAGCGCGTCGTCGTCGGTCGCCGTGACGGCCTTCTCGAACGCGGCCGGCACCGCCGGGTCGACCGCGCCGTAGGCGATGACGCCGCCCATCGCGGAGTCCCAGAACTCCGGCCCGGTCACCGGCGAGGTGTCGTAGAGGACGATCCCGGCGACCCGGTCCGGGTGGTCGAGCGCGAACTGCTGCATGACGAACCCGCCGTGCGAGTGTCCGAGAACGTACACGGCCGGCTCGCCGAGGTGCTCGACCACGGCGGCGACGAAGTCGACGTAGGTCTCCAGCGCGTACTCGCCGAGACGCCCGGAGTCACCGGTGCCGACCGGCTCCAGGTAGACCATGGTGAAGTGCTGCTCCAGCAGCGGCATCCGCAGGTAGGCCCAGTCGATGCCGGGCCCGCCGGAGTGCGCGACGCAGACCGGGCCGCGGCCGGCGACGTGGTAGACCTGCGGGACGCCGTCGACGCTGATCCGGTGGGTGGTGATGCTCACGATGATCTCCGATCCGATGATGCTGTGACCGGACCAGATGCACGAGGGTGCGGGAAAGTTCGCTCTTATTTCGAAGTAGTTGCAGCGTGACACAGGGTCAGCGACCGGACGCGGCCCTGGTCGAGCCGCTGCAGCCACACCGCGCCCGGCGGGCAGTGGTCGCTGATCAGCTCGGTCTCCCAGATCAGCAGGTCATGGCTTGCCACGACGCTGATCAACCGCTGCCGCACCCCGGCGGCGAGATCGCACTCCATGCCGCGCAGCGCGAACTCCAGCCCGCCGCCCTGCCCGGACGCCGCCACCACCATGTCCGCGTCCGGCCACCACAACTCGCCCACGACGTCGCGGAAGTCGCCGCGCATCGCCGCCGCCAGCGCGTCGGACGCCTCCCGCCGCCGCGCCTCGGTGTGCGCGCCGCTGTCCGGAAATGCCCGGTCGGCGCTGGCGCGCAGCAACCCGGTGAGCTTGTGGTGCGCGTGGCTGAGCCGGCTCCGCACGGTCCCCACCGGAAGACCACAGACAAGGGCGATTTGCTCGTACGTCGTGACGCTGCTGAAATGCCGCAACACGGTGACCAGGCGATCGCGCTCGGACAGCTCGCCGATCGCGTACCACACCCAGTCCCGCAGCGCGGCCCGCTCGATCATCTGTCTCTTATACAC
>KL571307.1:8675-11788 GCA_000715855.1 Actinoplanes liguriensis | reverse complement strand
CAGCCACGCCCCGGCCGCGGACGAGTCCCGCACGTCCCCGATCCGGCGCACCGCGGTGACCATCGCGTCCTGCACCGCGTCCTCGGCGTCCGGCCCGTGGCCGAGCAGGCTCAGCGCGACCGCCCGCATGCCGGCCTCGTGCCGTCGCAGCAGCACGCCGAGCGCGGCCACGTCACCGTTCTGGGCGCAATGCACGAGCTCGCGGTCCTCCACGCGCCCGATCGTAGTCAGCCGGCCTGGGCGACGATCTCCCGGCAGAGCGTGAGAAGTCGCTCGTCCTCGCTGACCTCGGCCGGGCGGGCGCCGTGTCCGCGCAGGTTGTGGCGCAGCGGCGCGTCCAGCTCGGCCCGGGCGAAACGGGCGCCGTAGCGAACGTCACCGGTCGCCAGCCACAGCCGGGCGATCCGGGGCCGTTCGCGCGGCGCGGCCTCCCACACCGGGCCCAGCGCGCGGGCCGCGTCCTGGTTGCCGGCCACCCACCAGAGCGCGTCGGCGACCGCGGCGAGGACCGCGGCGTTCGGCTGGCGGCGGCGCAACCGGACCATCCGGCGGGCCCGGTCCTTGACGCGGATCCGCAGCTCACGCAGGCCGTCCAGGGCCGCGACGGCGTGCTCGGGCGCGGCCTTGCGGTCGTCGAAGTACCGGTCGTAGACGCCCGCGGCCGCGTCGGCGTCCCCGGCGACCCGCCAGACCGCCCGCGCCGCGGCCAGCTCCAGCGCCGGATCGCCGCAGGTCAGCGTCGCCCGGATGTCCGGGATGCGGCCGGCCGCGGAGCGACCGGCACGGGCCAGCAGGTCCAGCGTGCCCAGGTCGATCGGCTCCTCGGCGAGGTGCTCGGCGGCCTCGCCCGGCGCGACCGCGGTCAGCGCGCGCAGCAGCTCGGCATACTCCGTCTCGTCGGCGGTGCCGCGCAGCCGCCGACGCAGGGTCCGGCTCAGGGCGCGCGCCGCGAACCCGTACCCGGCGATGCTGCGGTGCAGGTCACCGGTGTCCGGCGCCTCGTCGAGCATCCGCTCCAGCGTGGGCAGCAGCCGCTCGTCACGTAGCTCGGCGAGCAGCCGCGCGGCCATCGCGAGCATCGGCCCCTGCCCGCCCTCGTTGATCCAGTAGCCGCCGTCGATCAGGTCCGCCCAGACCGCGTCGGCGGCCGGCCGGGCCAGCTCGCCGATGCTGCTGAGCAGGCTCAGCGACGCCGCCCGGACCTGCGGGTCGCCGTCGCGCATCAGCTCGGCGGCCCGGTCGACGAGCGGACGGTACGGCCCGCGGAACCGCTGGATCAGCGATCGCGCCTCGTACAGCGCGTCCTGCCGGGCGTCCCGGCCGTCCAGCTCCAGCATCCGTTCGAGCAGGTCCAGCTGCGGCGCGACATCGTTGCGGAACGCGGCCCGGACCGCGCTGACCACCTGCGGGAACCCGGGCGTCCACTGCCGCGCGGCCAGCCAGTGCCCGGCCAGCAGCGGCGCGACCAGGTCGTCCACCCGCTCGGGCTCGCGGTTCAGCCCGGCCCGGTACGCCTCCAGCACCGTGTCGCGCGCCGTCTCCACGTCGAACGGCGGAGGATTCGTCATCGCGACCAGCTCGGCGAGGGCGACCGTGCGTACGCGCAAGTCCTTGTCGGTGTCTGCGACCCACGCGAGCAGCCGTTTCGTCGGCTCGTAACCCGTGCCGACCGCCCCGGCGAGCACGCCGCTGCCGACCAGGGTCAGGCGCACGGCCGGGTCCGGTTCCTCGATGTAGCGTTCCCAGAGCAGCTCGACCAGCTCGGCCGAGAGCCGGCAGACCGCCCGCACGGTGTAGGCGGCAGCTTCCCTGACCTGCGGATCCTCGTCGGTCAGCAGCCCGAGCAGCCCGTCGTGCCCGGCGAGGATCCGCTTGGCGCGCAGGGTCTCGCCGGACATCTGCCAGGTGCGGTCCGCCCCGGCGAGATCACCGACCAGTCGTAGCAGCCGGCCGCGGTCGGGCTGCGCGGGGTCCGCGACCATGCCGAGCAGGATCGGCAGCGCGGCGGCGACCCAATTGCGGACATCTGCTCCATCGGGTGCGATACGGTATAAACCGTGCAATGCGGTGGTCCGCGCCGCGGGGCCGCCACCGGCCAGAGTCGTCAGCATCAGCTGTACGGCGGAGCCGTCCTCCACCAGCGACCAGTCGACGTCGTCCACCCCGGCGCGCGGAAGTTCGGTCTCCATCATGGGCTAGATCATGGACCTATGGGCGCGCGCCCGCCACTGGGGGATCACCCCTGCTCAGCCCGCGTTCACCCGCGGGTGTCCGCTATCGATCGCCCGCGGGCCGGCCGCCCAGCTCCCGGCGACATGTCCGACATGCGTCACACCCTTCCCACTCCAGCCGATTGACATCCCGCCGCCACCGGAAAGCCCCAGCTCGCCCCGGCAAGCCGGCACCCACGGCTCAGAACCGAGCCCAGAACAGCCCCCAGCACCAGCCGGCCACACGAGCTGGCATCCACAGCTCGGAACGGGGCGGGAAATGGCCGTCAGGACCAGCCGGCGACGGGGGGCTGCGGCACGGCCTGGCGCTGGTCAGGCCGACGTGGTCGGGGGGCGGCTTGATGCCGTACCGCGCAAGGGTTGAGATCCGAGGAGCAGGGCGGAGAACGCGGTTCCGAGCAGCACGAACAGCCCGGTGTCCCCGGCCAGGTACTCGGTGACGACGACCGGGTGCGTGGTGGCGATCGCGTGCGCGCCGATCCAGGCGAACGCCGCGTTGTGCGCGAAGTGCCCGAGCACGACCGGCCACAGACTGCCCGACCGCAGCCGCAGCCGGCCGAACAGCACGGAGAAGGCGAGCACGCTGCCGGCGAAGAGAGCGAGCACCAGCGCCCGGTTCCCGTCGGCGTGGTAGTACGGCGTGAGCAGGATGTACGGCAGGTGCCAGCCGACCCAGACCACCCCGCTGACCAGCAACGCCATCCCCTCCCCCAGCCAGAGCAGCCGGGGCAGCAGGTAGCCGCGCCACCCCAGCTCCTCGGCGAACGCCAGCACCGGCCCGGTCACGCACAGCGCCACCGCGTCGCTCAGCCACGCCCCGCCCGGCAGGGCCGGCCGCGCGAGCCCGCACGTCACGACGCCCGCCGTGGCCAGCACGCTCAC
>KL571307.1:7218-8495 GCA_000715855.1 Actinoplanes liguriensis | reverse complement strand
CACCGCGACCGGCCAGTCCCGCAGCCCGGGTCGGCTCACGCCGAGCCGGCGCCAGCCGTCCCGCGTCCGCCCCTCGCGGGTCACCACCAGCATCATCACGAGCGTCACCAGCAGCGGCGACACCGCCAGGACGAGGCCGCCGAGCACCCGAGCCGTCGCCAGCGAGACGCCGAGCACCAGAACGATGAACGTCAGCGCCGCAGCGCGATCTGAGAGTCCCCGAACCACCCGACCAGTCTTCGAAATCGGACCGCCCGGGCCATCCGTCCAAAGTAGGAGAGACTTCCCCGGCACTCGGCCACAAGTAAGGGTCGCTCGCGGTGGTGATCCGGCTGCCGTCGATCCGGGTGAACGGGTCGGGCGGCATTCGGCAGAGGTTTCGGGGTCAGCGCACCGGGACCGGGGCCGGATGCTTCACCGCGCCCAGGCGCAACAGCGTGGTCAGACGGCGTGCGCCCACCCGGGTCAGCGCCCGCAGCACATCCTGCAACTCGCGGCTGTCCGCGGCGGCGATGTGCAGCAGCACGTCCTCCGGCCCGGAGATCGCGTCGGCCCGCAGCACGGCCGGCATGCCGGTCACCGCCGCGGCGAACCGGGCGTCCCCCGCGTCCGAGTGCTCCTCCAGGCTGACCAGCACGAACGCCTCCACCCGGGTCCCGGTCTTCTCCGGGTCGACCAGCGCCCGCACCCCGGTGATCACTCCGTCGGCGCGCAATCGTTGCACCCGGCGCAGCGTCGCCGCCGGGGACATGCCGACCTGCCGGGCGAGTTCGACGTTGGGCAGGTCGCCCTGCTCCTGCAGCAGTTCCAGGATTTTGCAATCTCTGTCATCAAGACCGGCCATCAATCGATGATAGTTGCGTCTCAGGCCCTGATCACCTCGTAGAAGTTGTCAGTTTCCGGGAAGCGGCTGCACCCTGGGCGACATGTTCAGGAACAGGCAGGAGTTGGCGCTCGTCGTGGTCACCGCATTCTGGGGTGCCACGTTCCTCACCGTGCAGCACGGTCTCGCGATGTCCGGCCCGTGGGCGTTCGTCGCCCTGCGGTTCGCCGTGGCGGCGCTCGCCCTGGCCGCGCTCGCCCCGCGGAGCCTGCACGGTCTCACCCGGCGTGAGCTGGGCGTCGGTGCGGTGGTCGGGTTGATGCTGGCCGGTGGCTACGGGTTGCAGACGGTCGGCCTGCAGTCGATCCCGAGCTCCACGTCGGCGTTCCTCACCGCGCTGTACGTCCCGCTGGTCCCGCTGCTGCAGTGGGCGTGGACCTGTCTCTTATACACA
>KL571307.1:4981-7026 GCA_000715855.1 Actinoplanes liguriensis | reverse complement strand
GCTGCTGCTCACCGGCGCCACCGCGGCCGGCCTGCACCTCGGCGGCGGCGAGGTGGCGACAATCGTCAGCACCATCGCGATCGCCGGTGAGATCCTGCTGATCGGCCACTTCGCCGGGACCGTCGACGCGCGCCGGGTGACGATCGTGCAACTGGCGGTGTGTGCGCTGGTCGCGGCCGTGATCGCCCCGGTCGCCGGCGAGTCCGGGCCGGCGTTCTCCTGGCCGTTGCTGGCGATCGTCGGCGGGCTCGGCGTCGCGAGCGCGGTCATCCAGATGACGATGAACTGGGCGCAACGCTCGGTCTCCCCCACCCGCGCGACGATCATCTACGCCGCCGAGCCGGTCTGGGCCGCCCTCGTCGGCCGCCTCGCCGGCGAGAACCTCACCCTGGCGTCGCTGACCGGTGGCGCGCTGATCGTCGTCGCGGTCCTCGTCTCCGAGCTCAAGACCAAACCGAGGACCATTCCCGCGTACGACGGTGGAGCCGCTCCACCGATCGGTTGAGTCCCGCTCTCCACCCCGTGCCCGGAAGATCGGGCGATCCTGGCAGGGCGCCTCCGTTGCGAGGCTGAGTCCCATGAGCACAGTGATCGAGGTGGAGCATCTCCACAAGAGGTACGGGAAGACGGTGGCGGTCGACGACGTGTCGTTCACCGTCGGGCAAGGCGAGATCTTCGGGATCCTCGGGCGCAACGGCGCCGGCAAGACCACCACGGTCGAGTGCCTGGCCGGGCTGCGCACGCCGGACGGCGGGACGATCCGGGTGCTCGGCCGGGACCCGCTGCGGGACCACGCCGAGGTGACCCGCCGGGTCGGCGTGCAGTTGCAGGACGGGCAACTGCAGGACCGGCTGCGGGTCGGCGAGGCGATGTGGCTCTACGCGTCGTTCTACCCGGACCCGGCCGACCCCGCGGAGCTGCTGGATCGGCTCGGGCTGACCGGCAGGGAGCGGACGCCGTACGCGAAATTGTCGGGTGGTCAGAAACAGCGGCTCTCGATCGCCCTGGCGCTGGTCGGGCGCCCGCGGATCGCCGTGCTCGACGAGCTCACCACCGGGCTGGACCCGCACGCGCGCCGCGACACGTGGGACCTGATCGAGGCGGTCCGTGCCGGCGGCGTCACGATCGTGCTGGTCACCCACTTCATGCCGGAGGCCGAGCGGCTCTGTGACCGGATCGCGCTGATCGACGACGGACGGGTCGTGCACACCGGGACACCGGCCGAGCTGCTCGCCCGGGCCGGCGAGTCCACCCTCGAGGACGCCTACGTGACGCTGACCAGGAGGACCGCGTGAACACCCTCGCCGTGACCGAGCTCAAGCTGTTCCTGCGGGAGAGGTCCGGGCCGGCGTTCGGCGTCGGGCTGCCGATCCTGCTTCTGATCATTTTCGGCAACCTGCCCTTTTACCACGAGCACCGGGACGATCTCGGCGGGCGGACGCTGCTGGATACGTACGTACCCATTCTCGTCGCCTTTGCCCTTGCCATGCTCGCCCTGAACGTGTTGCCGCCGGTGCTCGCCGGCTATCGGGAGAAGGGGGTGCTGCGGCGGCTCCGGACCACCCCGGCCGGGCCGATCCGGGTGCTCGGCGCGCAGATGGTGATCACCCTGGTCACGGCCGTGGTCGCGGTGACCGCCCTGCTGCTGGTCGCCCGGTTCGCGTTCGGCGTGGCGCTGCCGCGGCAGTTCGCCGGGTTCCTGGTCGCGACGCTGCTGGCAACGTGCGCGCTGACCGGTCTCGGACTGTTCGTGGCGGCGGCCGCGCCCGGCGGACGGGCCGCGAACGCGATCGGCGCGGCCGTCTTCTACCCACTGATCTTCTTCGGCGGCCTGTTCCTGCCGATCGAGACCATGCCGCCGGCCCTGGCCCGGATCAGCCACGCCACCCCGCTGGGCGCCGCGGTCACCGCGATGCAGGATGCCACGAACGGTCACTGGCCCCACTGGATCGCGCTTCTCACGCTGCTCGCCTGGGCCGGCGGCGCGGCGATCGCAGCCGCTAGATTGTTCCGCTGGGAGTAGGGGTGACGATGACGGATTGGCA
>KL571307.1:2562-4770 GCA_000715855.1 Actinoplanes liguriensis | reverse complement strand
GCTGGGAGTAGGGGTGACGATGACGGATTGGCAGCTGGCCGGGCCGGCGAGCTGGGAGCGACGGCTTGCCCCGATGGTGACCGTGGTGCCCTACGTGCTGCTGGCCGGCCTGACCGCGCTGACCGTGATCCTCCGGCACGGCCACGGGATCGCCCTCGACCTGGCACTGTGCGCGGCGGCCGCGGTGTGGAACCTGGTGTTCTTCACCGTCCGCCCGGCCTGGCGCGACCGGCCCCGGATCATGGGAGTGTTCCTCGCCGGGCTGATCCTTCTCGGACTGATCCTCGCCGCGCGGCACCCGTGGTTCGGCTTCTACACCCCGGCGCTGTACTTCTACGCCTTCCGGATCATCGGGTGGCCGCGCGAGCTGTACTTCATCGCCGGGGTCGCGGTCGTCGCCGGGACCGCCCAGGCGACCGGCGTCGAGTACGACACCTGGGCCGGTTGGCTCACCTGGCTCGCCGTGGTCGCCGCCAACCTGGCGCCGATGCTCCTGGTCGCGTGGCTGGGCCAGATCGGCACCCGCTACTACGAGGCCCGGGAACGGGCGATGCGCGAGACGCAGGAGGCCAACGACCGGCTCGCGGCCGCGCTCGCCGAGAACGCGGCGCTGCAGGACCGGCTGGTCGAGCAGGCCCGCCTCGCCGGGGTGCTGGACGAGCGGTCCCGGATGGCGCGGGAGATCCACGACACGATCGCGCAGGGCCTGACCGGGATCGTCACCCAGCTCCAGGCGGCCGGTCACACGGCCGGCGACCCGGCCGCGTGGCGGCGGCACCACGAGGCGGCGACCGCCCTGGCGCGGGAGAGCCTGACCGAGGCGCGGCGGTCGGTGAACGAGCTGCGGCCCGAGCCCCTGGAAACCGGGCGGCTCGCCGACGCGATCACCGACGCGGCCGCGAAGTGGTCGGCGCGGCAGGGCATCCCCGCGCAGGTCACGGTCACCGGCGACACCCGGGTGATGCGGCCCGAGGCGGAGGTCGCGCTGCTGCGGACCGCCCAGGAAGCACTCGCGAACGTCGCGAAGCACGCCGCGGACGCCGGGCGGGTCGGGCTCACCCTCTCCTACATGGACCGGCAGGTGGCGCTCGACGTGCGCGACGACGGTCCCGGCTTCGACCTGGCGGAACACACCGCCGGGTTCGGGCTGATCGCGATGCGCCAGCGGATCGAGGCGCTGTCCGGAACCTTGCAGATCGAGTCCGAGGCGGGCGGCGGGACCGGGATCTCGGCCTGCCTGCCCGCCGAACCACCGGAGGCAGCCCCATGACCGGCCCGATCACGTTGCTGATCGTCGACGACCATCCCGTGGTACGCGACGGGCTGAGCGCGATGTTCGCCCGCGACCCGGAGTTCACCGTCGTCGGTGAGGCGTCCGACGGCGCCGAGGCGGTGCGGATGGCCGAGGCGCTCGGGCCGGACGTGATCCTGATGGACCTGCGGATGGCCGGGATGGACGGGGTGACCGCGATCGGCGAGCTCGTCCGGCGCCAGGTGCCGGCCCGGGTGCTGGTGCTGACCACGTACGACACGGACAGTCACGTCCTGCCCGCGATCGAGGCCGGGGCCACCGGCTACCTGCTCAAGGACGCGCCCCGCGAGGAGTTGCTGCGGGCGGTGCGGTCCGCCGCCCGCGGCGAGGTGACGCTCTCCCCGTCGGTGGCGGCCCGGCTGATGAGCAGGCTGCGCGCGCCCGCGCCGACGACCGGGCCGCTCAGCCGGCGTGAGCTGGAGGTGCTGCGGCTGGTCGCGGCCGGGAACACCAACCGGGAGGCGGCGGCGCGGCTGTTCATCACCGAGGCGACCGTCAAGACGCACCTGATCAACATCTACGCCAAGCTGGACGTGAACGACCGCGCCGCCGCCGTCGCCGCCGGCTACGACCGGGGACTACTGGGCTCGTGACACCTGGCCGGAGACGTCGCCGTGGGCGCTGCGGACCCAGTCCTTCTGGGCCAGCTTGAAGTGCAGCTCGTGCAGCCGGGCGGTCCGCCGGTGGTGGTCGGCCGGTCGCACGTGCTCCGCGACGACCCGCAGCGGGCTCGCGTCGTCCAGGTCCTCCGGGCGCGGGCAGCGCCCCTCCTGACGGGCCCGGCGCAGGCCGGGTTGCAGGCCGAGGACGGTCAGCGGCTCCGCGCCCAGCGAGCGGCGCAGGTAGTCGGCGTCCACGTCGTCGGCCACCTTGTTGCCGACGAAGAACAGCAGGTC
>KL571307.1:1015-2395 GCA_000715855.1 Actinoplanes liguriensis | reverse complement strand
TAGCGGCGGGCCACCGTCGTCGACTCCGGGGTCGGCTCGGCCACCACCACGATCGCGTCGAACTGGGCGTGCAGCGAGTTCGCGAACGCGTCCGTGCCGGCCACCATGTCGCAGACCACCCAGTCGTCCTGGCCCGGCCGCAGGTGCGAGAGCAGGTTCTCCAGGATCGCCAGGTGCCCGTGGTAGCAGCCGCCGCCGATGTCCTCCGGCTCGTAGGTGCCGACGTGCATGACGTGCGTGCGCTCGTCCAGCGCGACGCCGTGCCCGGTCAGGAGCGGGTCGGCCGGGTCGAGCGTGACCAGGCGCGACCCCGGGCCGGGCGGGGTGGTGGCGACGAACCGGTCCACGCCGCCGACCAGGGTGTTCGTGCCCAGCAGGTGGCGGCGCACCGCGGTCACGTTGTCCGGGTGCGAGAGGGCCGCGCCCCGGTCCACGGTCACGCCCAGCAGCGGCGCGAGGTGCACGTTGACGTCCGCGTCGATCGCCAGGACGCGGCGGCCGGCGGTGCGCAGGTGCCCGACGAAGAGCGCGGCGAGGGTGCTCTTCCCACTGCCACCCTTGCCAGTGAAAGCGATTTTCATTACCAGGACGGTAGGGACACGGCTGCCCGCTCGCAACCGGAACACGCGAACTCGCGATGAAAATCATTTCCAGTAGTTGAGCCGGCCGTGCCTCAGGCGGGATCGCAAATCCATATACGTGATCATGGATGATGGGGACATGGGCTACGACATCCATGTCACTCGTGCGATCTGGGACTACGAGAGCAGCCGCTTTCCGATCCTCGACGCCGAGGTCGTCGCAGCGGTTGACGCCGCACCGGATCTGGTCATACCGCCGGACACGCCACGACGTCCAGGCTTCTGCTTCGTGCTCTGGACCTCCTCGGCACACGACGAGTACCTGCTGTTCCAGGACGGACGGCTGTCGGTGAAGAATCCGAGCGACGCCTTCCAGAGACGGATGATCGAGTTGTCCGAGCACCTCGACGCCTGGGTGGTGGGCCAGGACGCGGAACTGTACGAATGGGACGGCGTCCAGGTCGTGCAACGGTGGCGCAGCCGGGAGGAGTACGCCCGCCCTCGACGCATGATCACCCGCGGGTCGGCATTCAGCGGCATGAACCGTCAGGCTCCGATAAGCGCGAGCGAATGGATGGCGCTGGCCGCTGCCCAGCCCGACTTCGCGACGATGACCGACATCGAGGTGGAGTTGCCCGCCGGGCGCAGACGCATCGCCTGCCCGCCCGTCGCCTGCTGGACGGGACATCCTTCTCGGGGGCCGGTCCCGTTCTTCCACGACGAGGACCTGATCGAGGTGAGCGACGCCGACGAGCCGACCGAACGCCGGATGACGGAACTGGCCGTTGCCCTGGCGGCT
>KL571307.1:580-741 GCA_000715855.1 Actinoplanes liguriensis | reverse complement strand
AGATGTGTATAAGAGACAGACCAGCCCGCCGCTTGTCCGTCACCAGGCCCTGGAGCAGGCACCGATGCGTAAGGTGAGCGCGTGGACTTCGCCGGCTCGATTCCCGCCATCTACCACCGCTGTCTGGGTCCGTTGCTGTTCCAGCCCTGTCTCTTATACAC
>KL571307.1:0-269 GCA_000715855.1 Actinoplanes liguriensis | reverse complement strand
ATCGTGACGGCTGCGGCAGCACGGGCGTTGCCGGACACCCTGATCGTGGCCACCGACCTCAGCCAGGCGATGCTGGATGTGGCGGCGGGCCGGGAGGGAATGTCCGGGGTGCAGTTCCGGACGGCCGACGCCCAGGATCTGCCGTTCGGCGACGACAGTTTCGATGCGGTCTACTGCCAGTTCGGAGTGATGTTCCTGGCCGACAAGGCGCGCGGGTACGGCGAGATGCGCCGCGTCCTGCGCCCCGGGGGCAGGTTGCTGTTCAGCGC
>KL571306.1:55411-57355 GCA_000715855.1 Actinoplanes liguriensis | reverse complement strand
CTTGAATTTGATCTTCGAAAGTGACGAAGTGACGAAAGAACGGAATAACGATGTGACGGAGCCACGCAGTGCGGGCCCACGCAGTGCGGGAGTGGCGCAGGGCGGACCCACGCAGGGCGGGAGTGGCGCAGTGCGGGCCCACGCAGTGCGGGAGTGGCGCAGGGCGGGAGCGGAGAGTTGGGATGGGGCCGGGGTAGGACCGGCCCCGCGTAGGGTCAGGCGATCTGCTGCCACCAGCCGTCGACCGGTGGCGGGTTGTCGACGTCGACGCGCTCGCCGGGGCGGGGGATCGACAGGCGGACGCCGCGGGCCTTGGCTTCGCTCCAGGTGCGGTCGGCGGGCTCGGACCAGTCGTGCAGGGCGAGGTTGAACGTGGCCCAGTGGACCGGGATCATCAGGCCGCCGCGGACGTCGACGTGGACCGAGACGCCGTCCTCCGGGACCATGTGGATGTCGGGCCAGGCGTCGCCGTAGGCCCCGACCTGCACCAGGGTGACGTCGAACGGGCCGTGCTCGGCGCCGATGTCGGCGAAGCCGGGGAAGTAGCCGGTGTCGCCGGAGTAGAACGCGCGGCGCGTCGGGGTCTTGATCACCCAGCTCGCCCAGAGGGTCTCGTCGCGGTTGAAGCCGCGGCCGGAGAAGTGCCGGGCCGGGGTGGCGATCAGCTCCAGGTCGCCGATCTTGTGGTTCTCGTTCCAGTCGAGCTCGATGATGCGGGTCTCGGGGACGCCCCAGCGCTCGAGGTGCGCGCCGACGCCGAGCGGGACCAGGAACGGGGCGGCCTGCAGGTCGACCAGGTTCTGGATGGACTCCATGTCCAGGTGGTCGTAGTGGTCGTGGGAGATCACGATCGCGTCCAGCGGGGGCAGCTCGCGCAGCGGGGCCGGCGGCTGGTGCAGACGGCGCGGACCGGTCAGCCGGGACGGGGAGCAGCGTTCGCTCCAGACCGGGTCGAGCAGGACGCGGCGGCCCTCGATCTCGACCATCGCGGTGGAATGCCCGAACCAGGTGACGTGCAGACCGTCGGCGGGCGCCGGGGCCGGGGTGACCACCGGGACCGGCAGGTGCGGGCGGCGGGTGTCACGATCGGTCATCGCCGCGACGAAGAGCCGGGGCATCGAGGCCGCGGCCACCTCGGTCGCCGGGACGGTGTTGCGGAACTTTCCGCCGGAGAACTGGGGGGACGACTCCATCCGGGCGCGACGTGCGCCGCGCGCCTTGGCGCCCATCTGGGCGGGCAGGTCGCGGGCGGCCCAGACCGCCGCGGCGCCGAGTGCCAGAGCCACCACTGTACGGGTACGAACACGCTTCGCCATGCGCCCAGTCTGACCTCATTCGGGCCTCCGCGCCCACCGCCTCCCTGAGGCCGCCCTCAGCTTGTGACCGGTATGACACACTGCCGCCGTGACGATCGATATTCTCCAGCAGCAGACGCAGCTCATCGTGCGTCAGCGCATCCGTTTGATGGTGAATCAGTACGAGGTGCACGCGGTCACCCCGGACGGGCAGGAAGCCGGTGTCCTCGCCTTCGCGCAGCAGAAGCGCCTGGCGTTCAAGGAGCAGGTGACGCTGTACGCCGATGACACCAAGCAGGTCCCGGTGTTCGGCTTCAAGGCGCGGGCGGTCCTCGACCTCGGCGCCACCTATGACGTGTTCGACGCGGCGGGCACCCCGATCGGCCTGTTCCGCAAGAAGTTCGGCGCCTCGCTGCTGCGCTCCACGTGGGTGCTCGAGCAGCCGGGCTGGCCGGAGATGGTGGGCCAGGAGCGGAATCTGTTCGTGGCTCTGCTGCGCCGCTTCGTGGACTACCTGTCCTGGTTGCCGTACCACTTCGACTTCGAGGTAGACGGCCGTGTCGCGTTCTCGGTGGAGCGCAAGTGGGGCCTGCGGGACACCTACAACGTGACGATCAACGAGCCGAACCTGGACCTGTCTCTTATACAC
>KL571306.1:53138-55177 GCA_000715855.1 Actinoplanes liguriensis | reverse complement strand
GTGTATAAGAGACAGGACCTGGACCGGCGGCTGATCGCCGCGGTGGCCGTCGCGCTGGACGCCCTGCAGTCCCGGTAACCTTCGCCGCATGGACGATCCACGTGCTCAGCGGCTCTTCGGCGACAGCACGGTAGCCCCCGGCGACCTCGCTCTCAGCCCTTTCCGGGTCGACCGGGACAGGATCGTCAGCTCGCCCTTCTTCGCCCGCCTCGCCGGGGTCACCCAGGTGATCAGCCCCGGCGGGGCCGGCCTGCTGGTGCACAACCGGCTGACGCACAGCCTCAAGGTCGCGCAGGTGGCACGGGCGATCGCCGAGCGGCTCCAGGTCCGGCACCCGGATCTGACGGACAAGCTCGGCGGCTGCGACCCGGATGTGGTGGAGGCCGCGGCGCTCGCCCACGACCTGGGGCACCCGCCGTTCGGGCACCTCGGCGAGCGGGTGCTGGACAGGCTGGCCCGGCAGCGGCTCGGGCTGCGCGACGGCTTCGAGGGGAACGCCCAGTCGTACCGGATCGTGACCAGCACCGAGATCCGCGGGCAGGCCACGATCGGGCTCAACCTGACCAGTGCGGTCCGCGCGGCGATCCTGAAGTATCCGTGGACCAGGCACGGCCATCCGGAGCCGCATCCGCAGTTCATGGATCCGCCACCGCGCGGCGCCGCGGCGCATCCTGACGATCCCGGGGGTGGATCGGCCAAGTTCGGCGCCTATTCGACCGAGATCAATGATGTACGTGCGGCGCGCGCCCCCTTCACCGACCGGGTCGCGGATTGGCAGCAGACCGTCGAGGCCTCGGTGATGGACACGGCGGACGACATCGCGTACGCGATCCATGATCTTGAGGACGTGCACCGGGTCGGCGTGCTGCAGCAGGGCGCCGTGGCCACCGAGTTGATGGCCTGGCAGCGGTGGGGCGCCGACAGTGATCTGAAGCGGGCAGGTGGCGCGATCGAGTCGTTGCGCCGCAGCCTGCACCGCAAGGAGGGCTGGATCGCCGACGACGACGCGTTCGCGGACGCGGTCGAGCTGGTCCGGGCCGAGCTGGTGGACGGGTTGCTGGCGCAGCCGTTCGACGGGTCGGTGCAGGCCGAGGCACGGGTCGCGGCGTTCTCGGCGACCTGGACCCGGCGACTGGTCGACTCGGTCGAGCTGACCGAGCAGGCGGCGATCCGCAGCGGGCACGCGCAGCTGGCCGTGGCGCAGTGGCACGAGGTGCAGGTCCTCAAGTTCGTGCAGAACCGTTTCGTGCTGGCCCGGCCGGATCTGGCCCTGCACCAGCGCGGTCAGGGTCGGCTGCTGGCGACGCTGGTGGAGGCTCTGCTGGCCTGGCTGACCGACCCGGACGAGGAGGATCGGCTGCCCCGCCGCCTGCGGGATCTCGTGGAGCTGGCCGAGGCGGAGCTTCCGGAGGGTACGCCGGAGCGGGCCGCCCGGGCACGCGGGCGAGCGGTGATCGACTTCGTGGCCGGGTTGACGGACAGCCAGGCGGTGGGCCTGATGGACGCGCTGTCGGGGCGGTCCCGGCAGCTGTGGACGGACACGTTCGTGCTCTGACCGCTACTTGCGGCCCACCTTCTTCAGCCGGGACCGCAGCACCCGCGTCGCGAGCGGCCCCAGCTCGTCCATCACCTCGACCAGCACCGCGAGCTGGTCGATCGCGTCCAGCGCCCGGCGGCCGCCCTCCGCATCGATCCCCTCGAACAGCTCCAGCCCCACGAACGCCGACGAGATCGCGCCGGCCAGCCCGGGCACGTCGGCGACCTCGGCGATCGGCGAGCCGGCCAGAACCCGGCGCAGCACCGCCTCGATCTCGTCGGTCCAGAGCTGCATCGTCGCCCGGATCGACTCGGCCAGCCGGTCGTTGCTCTGCGCCGCGGCAAGCATCTGGGCGAGCACCGACACGTTGCCCTCGGCGAGCTCGGTGGCGTGCAGGTCCCGCCCGACCTGGAGCAGCTCGCGCAGGGAGGTGACGGCCGCGAACCGGTCCGCGTAGAACGCCACCCGCTGCTCGGTCGCCTGCCGGCAGGCCGCGCTGAGT
>KL571306.1:48751-52904 GCA_000715855.1 Actinoplanes liguriensis | reverse complement strand
CGACCGAGCCGAAATGGTAGAAGACCAGCGCCTGGTTGGCCCCCGCGGCGGCGGCGATGGTGCGGGCCGACGCGCCGGTCACGCCGTGCTCACGCACGGCGGTCAGCACGCCGTCGAGCAGGCGCTGCTTGGTGTCGCTCACCTTGTTCCTCCGGCGGGGTGGGTTCTGGCGCTCCGGGTATCGGCGGTCGGCTGTGCGAGGCGGCTCACTTCGAAAAGCCTTCCCGCGTACGACCATCCGAGTCACACATGATCGGACGCGGACGCCACGGGCGCCACACCCGCAGCGGAGTATCCGCCGCCGGCCACGTTCCGGACAGGTCGGGTCGGGTCGGGTCGGGGGCACGATCGCCGGATCTCACCGCCCCGCTTCGTCGTCGTTTCATGAGCGGTCACCCCCGTTTGAGCGACCGCTCAAGCCACAGGCTAGCCGGAGTTGAGCACCCGCTCAAGCACATCCCCCGTTCAGGACCCCACGCGGGCGATGGTGGCGGCTTACTCGATTGCGGTGTAAGCATGTAATCAATGCAAGAACCGAGGAGGTCGTCATGCGTTTTCGTCCCACCCCGCCGGGGGCACGCACCGAGCCGCCGCCCGCTGACGACGCCGCCGCCTGGGTCACCGGAGCGGTGCCGGACGGGTGGTTCATCGAGCCGCCCGAGGTCGTGACCGACCGCGACGAGATCATCATCTGGGGCCGCCTGCCCGAGCCGGACCTGGCCGCCGACGCCACCGACGCCGACCGGGCCGCGGCCCAGGGCGGCCGGATCACCCAGTTCAGGGAGAACACCCGGGACGACCGGATCCGGGTCGCCCGTCAGGTCGAGCACCGCTACCAGCGCAAGGTCGCCTGGGGGGCACGGTGCGGCGACACGTCCGAGCTCTACACGCACCTCGCCGCCCCGGTGATGACCCGGCTGCGGCAGCCCGAGCGCCAGGTTCTGGACACGCTGGTCGACGCCGGTGTGGCCCGCTCCCGCTCGGACGCGCTGGCCTGGTGCGTCCGCCTGGTCGGCGAGCACACCGAGGACTGGCTGGCCGACCTGCGGTCGGCCATGACCAAGGTCGACGAGCTGCGGCGCCAGGGGCCGAACACTCAGTAACCCCCGAACAGGGGCACCGCTAGGGTGATCGAGTGCTACGCGAGGTCACCGCCATCCGTTATGTCACCCCGCTCCGTGAGGGTGGCTCGTTGCCCGGGGTCGTCGAGGCTGACGACCTCGGGACGTACGTGGTGAAGTTCCGCGGCGCCGGCCAGGGCCCGAAAGCACTGGTCGCCGAGGTGATCTCCGGCGAGCTGGCCCGCCGGCTGGGCCTGCCGATGCCGGAGCTCGCCCGGGTCGAACTGGACCCGGTCGTGGCCCGCGCCGAGCCGGACGAGGAAGTCCAGGAGCTGATCAAGGCCAGCGCCGGCGGCAACCTCGGGATGGACTTCCTGCCCGGCGCGCTCGGCTACGACCCGAACGCGCACCCGGTCGAGGCGGGACTGGCCAGCCGGGTCCTCGCCTTCGACGCGTTCGTCGAGAACGTGGACCGCAGCTGGCGCAACCCGAACCTGCTGATCTGGCACGGCGGCCTGTGGCTGATCGACCACGGGGCCACGCTCTACTTCCACCACAACTGGCCGCGGGCGGAGAGCGTCGTGCACCGGCCCTACAAGTGGGACGACCACGTGCTCAAGCCCTACGCCACCGCGCTGTCCACGGAGGGCCCGGCGCTCGCCGCCCGGATCACGCCCGGACTGCTCGCCGAGGTGGTCGCGCTGGTCCCGGAGGACTGGCTGGACGACGGCGACCGGGACGCCTACCTCGACCATCTCACGCGCCGTGCCGCGCAGCCGGAGGCGTGGTTGCCATGAGGATCCCCTACGAATACGCCGTCATCCAGGCCGTTCCCCGGATCGAACGCGGTGAGCTGATCAACGTCGGCGTGCTCCTCTACTGCCAGCGCCAGGATTTCCTGGCCGCGCGCACCCACCTGGACGAGCCGCGCCTGCTCTGCCTGGACCCGGCCGTCGACGTGGCCGCGGTCCGTTCCGCCCTGGACTCGTGGGAGGCGACCTGCTCCGGCGGTGGCGCCTCCGCCGGCATGAAGCTGGGCGAACGCTTCCGCTGGCTGGTCGCCCCGCGCAGCACCATCCTCCGGGCGAGCCCGGTCCACATGGGCCTGGCCGTGGACCCGGCCGCCGAGCTCAACCGGTTGGTCGACCTCCTCGTCCGCTGATCACCCCCGGCCCGGCCCGGCCGAGGCCAGAACCGGGGCGCAACGTCCGCCACGAAAGCACCGCCCGCCGAGACCACAGCGCAACGACCCCACGGAACACGCCGCAGCGCCGAGAAACCGCGCAGCGGCCCCCGGGGAACACACCGCAGCGCCAAGACACCGCGTCACGGTCCCCGCGGAACACACCGCAGCGCCGAGACACCGCATAGCGGCCCCCGCGGAACACGCCGCAGCGCCAAGGCCACGGCGTAGCGGCCACCGCGGGGACGCGACGCAGCGCCGGAACATGGTGCAACCGTCACCGCCGGGCGCGACCCAGCGCGGCGTAACAGCCGCCACCGGGGCGTGACGGGGCCGGGCTCAGCCGGTTAGGGGCACGTTGTAGCGGGCTCCTCGGGGTGAGACGCAGCGGATCGTCGGGCCCGGGTGCAGGCGCGGGTCCCCGGTGTAGCAGGCCCGCAGCTTCCGCTCGGCGCCCTCCTCTCCCTCGTCGGCGGCCAGCAGCAGGTCGGCGACCTCGTCCAGGTAGGTCAGATCCTCCGGCAAGTCGGCGGGGAGCTCGGACCACTCACGGTCCGCGTAGGGGATCCCCTGGCCAAAAATGTCCCAGAGCAGCAGCTCGTCGCCCATCCGGTGGGCCAGCTCCAGCGTCAGGTACTGCAGGATCATCCAGGGGCCGCCGATCTCGTGGCCCGGCCCCACCCCATACGTCGACGGGTCGATCTCGCCCTGCCGCATCGCCAGCCAGGCCTGTGCCGCGGTGTGCAGCCCCGCCGGGCTCAACGCGACCTCGGCCAGCTCGACGCCGGGATCCGTGCCGACCCAGCGGGAACCGTCGTGGTACTCCGCGATCACGTGGTCGACGTGGTAATCCGGCGCCAGGTAACCGGCGAAGCCGACCCGGCTGCGCGCCGGGATCCCGTGCACCCGGAGCGCGGCGACGGTGAGCAGCGCCGCGTCCCGGCAGCAGCCGACCAGCCGTTCCGCCTCCGGTCGTGGGGCGTCGAGCGGCGCCCCGCCGAAACGTTCCTGATCGAGGGCGAGCATGCGGCTCACCCAGCGGGTGTCGATCTCGGCGAGCCGATCCGGCGGGAAGTCGATGCCGGACGCTCGATAGTGCACTGTCACGTTGCGCACGACCGCGCGGATCGCGGCGACGTCGCCGGGCAACTCGGCGAGCCGGCCGTGGTGGCGGCCCGGGTCGGAGAATCGGGTCTGCTGGGTCCAGTCCATCGTCTTCACTCCTCGATCGGTTGTGCGACCAGGGCGAACGGGTCGTCGCCGGTCAGCCGCTCCCAATGGTTCAGATAGATCTCGCGCGGCGGGCCGGCCGCGATCAGCCCGGCCGCGGCGAGGTGCTGGTGCACCGCCTCGTAGGCGGCGGTGATCCGGGGATAGAAGCAGTCGTCGCGCAGCACCGTCGCGAACGCCACCAGTCGTCGTGGCTCCAGCCGCAGCGTGATGTCCCGCGCCGGCTCGACCGTCCCGGAGAAGGGCACACACACCTCGACGGTCGCCTCCGAATCCGGTGTGACCATGCCGTGGTAGATCACCCAGTGCTCCGGGCCGTGCAGGGCGCCCTGCTCGTCGAGGTGCGCCCGGATCGCCCACTGGGCGGTGCCGATCGCCGGCACGAGCGCCTGCTGGTCGACGGCCACCCGGATGGTGGCGATCTTGCGGTCGGGGCGGTGCTCCGTCCGTACCGAATAAGCTCTTTCCGGATCTTTGCCGTGGGCGAGAGACGTTCGCAACCAGTAGTAGGTGGACCGGCGGGCCTCCATGGCCGCGTCCTCCCCCGCCCACCAGCGGTCGAGACGGGTCACGGCCTCGGGGTCGGGCGACGCGAGCATCTCGTCGACCACGGCGAGCGGCACTCCGAGCCGGCGCAGCAGACTGATCCGCCGGGCCGGCTCGAGTTGCTCCGCGGTGC
>KL571306.1:48147-48523 GCA_000715855.1 Actinoplanes liguriensis | reverse complement strand
CGTCGTACAGCCGGAGGGCTTTGATCGAGAGCCCGGCCAGGCGACCGAACTCGGCAGTGGACAGCGGCACGGCGGAGGACGCGCTGGTGGACGAACTGGTGGGCCGCGAGCCGGCCGCCGAGGTCTGCGAACTCATGCGATCGATCGTGGGGTCTGCCCCAGGGGCAGAGTAAAGGGCTTCCGGGAGAGAATTTTCCCGGCACACTGAGCGGATGCAGCTGCCGATCCAGCATCCGGTCAAGCCGATGCTCGCCAAGCCCGTCGCGGAGATCCCCCCGGGGCAGATCTACGAGCCCAAATGGGACGGATTCCGGTCGATCATCTTCCGGGACGGCGACGAGGTGGAGATCGGCAGCCGGAACGAGAAGCCGATGAC
>KL571306.1:47077-47964 GCA_000715855.1 Actinoplanes liguriensis | reverse complement strand
AGATGTGTATAAGAGACAGCTACTTTCCCGAGGTCGTGCAGGCGGTGCTGGCGAACTTCCCGGAGCGGGCGGTGATCGACGGCGAGGTGATCGTCGCCGACACCGGGCGCAACACCCTCGACTTCGAGGCCCTCCAGCAGCGCATCCACCCCGCCGCGAGCCGCGTCAAGCTGCTCTCCGAGCAGACCCCGGCCGGGTTCGTCGCCTTCGATCTGCTCGCGCTCGGTGACGAGGATCTCACCGAACTGCCCTTCGCGCAGCGGCGGGAACGTCTGGAGCAGGCGCTGGCCGGGGCCGAGCCGCCGGTCTACGTGACGCCGGCCACCGACGATCTGACGACCGCGCAACGCTGGTTCGAGCAGTTCGAGGGCGCCGGGCTGGACGGGCTGATCGCCAAGGGCCGTGACCTGACCTATCAGCCCGACAAGCGGGTGATGTTCAAGATCAAGCACAAGCGCACCGCGGACTGCGTGGTGGCCGGCTACCGGGTGCACAAGTCCGGGGAGAACCGGATCGGCTCGCTGCTGCTCGGCCTCTACGACGAGCGGGACGTGCTGGTCTCGGTCGGGGTGATCGGCTCGTTCCCGATGAAGGTGCGCGAGGAGCTGTTCGAGGAGATGCAGCCGCTGGTCACCGAGTTCGAGGGGCATCCCTGGAACTGGGCGGCGCACCAGCAGGGCGAACGCACCCCGCGGAAGAACGAGGTGAGCCGCTGGAACAACGGCAAGGACCTGTCGTTCATCCCGCTGCGCCCGGAGCGTGTGGTCGAGGTCCGCTACGACTACATGGAGGGCCTCCGCTTCCGGCACACCGCCCAGTTCGAGCGCTGGCGTCCCGATCGCGAGCCGCGAACCTGCACTTACGAGCAGCTGGAGCGGCCGGTGAGC
>KL571306.1:45552-46832 GCA_000715855.1 Actinoplanes liguriensis | reverse complement strand
ACCGGCTAGCCTAGGGCGCGCTTCACAAAACGCTCGTCGAAAGGTCGCGCCGTGCCTCGTCGATCGCGTTCGGTCATCGCTCTGCTGGCCGCGCTGGTCATGACCACCGGGGGCTGCACGCTGCCCGCGTTCGCGCCCGAGGGCTCGGACGACCCGGCCACCTCGTCCGGCGGTGGCGTGCCCACCTCCGCGTCCACGCCCGGCGCGGCCGCCAAGTGGTCGTCCTGCGACGACGTGCCGGAGCAACTGGTCGGCCGGGGCGCCGCCGGGATGAGCTACGACTGCGCCACCGTCTCCGTCCCGCAGGACTGGGCGAAACCCGGCAGCGGAGACACCTACGACATCGCCATGATCCGCATCCGGTCCAAGTCGCAGAAACAGCGGATCGGCTCGCTGCTGCTGAACCCGGGCGGTCCCGGCGGCTCGGGCGTCGACCTCGCCGTCTACCTGTCGTTCGGCACGCAGTTCGGCGGCCTGCCGACCGAGGTCACCGACCGGTTCGACCTGATCGGCTTCGACCCGCGCGGGGTGAGCCGCTCCAGCCCGATCAAGTGCATCAGCGACAGCGATCAGGACGCCAGCTTCGGCGCCGACCCCGACCCGGTCAGCCAGGCCGAGTTCGACAAGGTCGCGGAGCTGAACAAGAAGATCGCCGACGGCTGCGGCCAGAAATATGGCGACCAGCTGCCGAATTTCTCCACCGAACAGGCCGCCCGCGACGTGGACGCGCTGCGCGCCGCGGTGGGCGACAGCAAGCTGACCTACCTGGGCTTCTCCTACGGCACGCTGCTCGGCGCGACCTACGCGCAGTTGTTCCCGCAGAACATCCGGGCCCTGGTGCTCGACGGCGCGGTCGACCCGACCGAGGATTACATCCAGGGCTCGGAGACCCAGGCCAAGGGCTTCGAGCGGGCGTTCGGCAACTTCACGACCTGGTGCAAGGCGAATGCGGCGAAGTGTCCGATCTCGGCCGACCCGCGTGGCGCGGTGACCGACGCGCTGGCCAAGGCCGAGAAGTCCCCGCAGAAATACTCGGACGGCCGCAAGGTCACGGCCGGCTGGATCTTCGTGGGGCTGATCTCGTCGCTCTACACCGAGTCCGGCTGGACCAGCCTGGCCGAGGCGATCGCCGACCTCGCCGACGGTGACGCCAAGGGGATCATGGACCTCGCCGATCAGTATGCGGAGCGCAAGGCCGACGGGAGCTACTCCAACCTGTTCGACGCCAACCTCGCGGTGAACTGCGCCGACACCGAGGACTGTCTCTTATACACATCTCT
>KL571306.1:44866-45304 GCA_000715855.1 Actinoplanes liguriensis | reverse complement strand
TATCCGATCTTCGGGGCGCCGCTGGCGATGGGAATGCTGCCGTGCACGTACTGGCCGGGCAAGCGGGATCCGTACCCGGCCGGCAAGGCTACCGGCGCCCCGCCGATCGTCGTGGTCGGCACGACCGGGGACCCGGCCACGCCGTATGAGAACACCGCGCACCTGGCCGACATGCTGGGCACCGGGCGTGTGCTGACCTGGGAGGGCGAGGGGCACACCGCCTATCCGTCGACGGACTGCATCACGAAGGCGGTCGACGGCTACCTCATCGATCTTGCGGTGCCGAAGGAGGGTTTGCGCTGCCCGGCGAAGTGACCTCTGGCTGATCGAGGCCGGGCGGGGCGGATCCCGGCTCGGCCGGCCCTGACGCGGGCGCGACCCCGGCTGCCGGGGCTGGCGCTTCTGAGGCGGGTGCCGCTGGGGCAGGCGCCGCCGGGC
>KL571306.1:41865-44677 GCA_000715855.1 Actinoplanes liguriensis | reverse complement strand
GCCGGGCCAGCCGCGGCGGGGGTTCCGCTCGGCGGTGCGGCGGGTGTCGCGGCCGGGGCTGCCGGGACTGGGCGCTGGTGGGCGGCCATCTCCTCCAGGAGCGCGCGGACCTGGCGCAGGTTGGCTTTCAGCTCCTCCTGCTCCTCGTGCTGGAACGCGTCGTGGTCGACGATCAGCTTGCTGGCGAAGTGTGCGGTGATCAGCGGAATCACCACCAGCACCATGATCGAGATCAGCAGGGCGGCCAGCATCCGGGCCTGCCAGCTCGACGGGGAGATGTCGCCGTAACCGACGGTGGACGCGGTCACGACCGCCCACCAGAGCGAGTCCCCGACCGAACGGGACTCGAAATGGGAGTAGAGACTCCCGCAGACGGCGATCAGGATCAGGTAGGCGAGCAGCAGCGTCCGAGGCGAGTTGGCCAGCCAGATCACCCCGCGGTACACCGCCCGCGGCACACTGAGCAGCACATCCATCACGTCATCGTGCCTGAGCAAGCATCACCGCGCAGCCCACCACCGCCCTGCCGGACCCGGCTGACAGACTGGCGATCATGGAATTCCGGATCGCGAACCGTGATGACGTCCCCGCCGTGCTGGAACTGCTCGCCGACGATGTGATCACGCGGGAACGCGGGTTCGGCGACGTACCGGTCGAGGTGGAGCCGGGGATCTGGGACGCTTTCGAGGCGATCGCGGCCGACCCGAACAACGAGCTGATCGTCGCCGTCGAGGACGGTGTGGTGGTCGGGACCTGCCAGCTCACGTACCTTCCCGGGCTGAGCCGCGGCGGATCGTGGCGGATGCAGGTCGAGGCGGTCCGGATCCACTCCGGCCTGCGCGGGAACGGTCTCGGCGCGCAGATGATGCGCTGGACGATCGAACGCGCCCGCGACCGTGGCTGCCGCATGGTCCAGCTCACCTCGGACACCAAGCGCACCGCCGCGCACCGCTTCTACGAGCGGCTCGGCTTCACCGCCTCGCACGTGGGCATGAAACTAACCCTTTAAAGCCGAACCGCTTGCGCGTACGGCGTTGAGCCGCCCCCGAATCGGACAAGCCCTCAGCCGATCCGCCCTCAGGACGGGCCGTTCCCCTTCGATGGGCTGATCCTGGGACTGGTGCCAGGATCAGCCGGTCCTAGGAGCGCCCGGCGTGGACACAGCCGGTCCTATGAACGCCCGGCGTGGGCACAGCCGGTCCTAGGAGCGGCTGGTCCCAGGAGCGCCTCGCGGGAGCACGCGTTGCGGGGAGCGGCCGGGCGCTAGGAGTCCTGCTCCCAGTTGGCGCGGTTCATCTTGCTCGGCTGGACCCGCGGCGGCTCCCCCGGCATCTTCGGGTGGTCCGGCGGGTACGGCATGTCGCCCAGCCCCGCCTTCTCGTCCCGCTCCACCCACTCCAGCAGCGCCGTCAGATCGTGCGCCACGTCGTCGATCGCGGCGTGCGGATCGCCGATCTCCGCGACCCGCTTCGGCACGGTCCGCAGGTCGAAGTCGTCCGGCTCGACCCGGCTCAGCTCGTCCCAGGTGACCGGAGTGGACACGGTCGCCCGCTGGTTGGCGCGCAGCGAGTAGGCGCAGGCGATGGTCCGGTCGCGGGCCATCTGGTTGAAGTCGAGGAACACTTTCTGCCCGCGTTCCTCCTTCCACCAGGCCGTGGTGATCCCGGCCGGGTTGCGCCGTTCGACCTCGCGGGCCAGGGCGATCGCGGCCCGCCGGACCTGAACGAAGTCCCACCGCGGCTCGATCCGCACGTAGACGTGCACGCCTCGGCCGCCGGACGTTTTCGGGTAGCCCACCCAGCCCAGATCGTCGAGCACCTCATGGACGACGGCCGCCGCCGCGGTCACGTCGCCGAAGTTGAGCCCGGGTTGCGGGTCGAGGTCGATGCGCAGTTCATCCGGGTTGTCCGGGGTGGCCCCGCGGACCGGCCACGGATGGAACACCACGGTGCCCATCTGCGCGGCCCAGGCGACGTGCGCCAGGTTGGCGACGCAGAGTTCGTCCGCCGTACGCATGCTGGGGAATTTGATCTTTGCGGTCTGGATCCAATCGGGGACGCCGCGTGTGGGGATGCGCTTCTGGAAGAACGCCTCGCCGTCGAGACCGTCGGGGAAGCGTTGCAGGGTGGTCGGGCGGTTGCGCAGCGCGCGCAGGATGCCGTCGCCGACCGATCGGTAGAACTCGAAGACGTCCCGCTTGGTGTAGCCGCGCTCGGCGAAGACGACCTTGTCGGGGCTGCTCAGGCGCACGGTGTGGCCGGCGATCTCGTGCTCTTCCGCGACGGCTTTCGGCATGCCCCCGACCCTATGCCAAAACGAGCAATCGCCCAGCCCCGCCGAAAGACCCCAGCAGAACGAGCGGATACCCGGCCCGCCGAGACAAGCGATCATCCCCGGGCCCCCGCCAGCAACACAGCGGTCCTGCCCAGAGACCCAGCAGCCCGCCAAAGACCGCTCCAGAGACCCGGCGAGCCCGCAAAGGCCGCTCCAGAGACCACCAGCCCAGCAAAGGCCGCTGCAGACCTTCAAGAGCCCAATCAGCCCGCCGCCCATACAACGCGAAAGTCACCCGACAAAGCCGGGTGACCCTCGCAAATCGGACACGGCAGATACAAAAAATTAGACGGTCTTCTTGCGACGCGTAGACCAGAGGGCCCCCGCCCCACCCGCGACCAGCATCGCACCGACTCCCACCGTTGGCCCCACCGGTCCGCCGGTCAGCGGCAGGGTGCCGGCGCTCACGCCACCCTTGACCTTGACCGGCTTGGTGGGCGGCGGCACCGTCTCGTTCTTCACGCCACCGCGGACCCCA
>KL571306.1:33423-41653 GCA_000715855.1 Actinoplanes liguriensis | reverse complement strand
GTGGCCGGGCTCGTCGTGGCCGCCGGCGGCGGCGTGGTCGTGGCGGCGGGCGGCGCGGTGGTGGTGGCCGCGGGCACGGTGGTCGTCACGACGGTCGCGGTCGGGGCCGTGGTGGCCGGCTGCTCGGCGCCGTATCCGGCCGCGCCCCGGTCGGGGCTGGCCGTCACGGCCGGCTGCCCGGTCTCGACGTCGCCGGTGGCCGCGGGGGCCGGCGACGAGAGTGCGAGCGCGGCGAGGGCGGCAACGCCGGCCGCGGGGAGACCCAGGGCCAGCCGACGAACAAAGCTCATGAGGAGTATCCGTTCTGTTGCTGTTAGTGACATTTGCATCGTCGCACGCGAGCTTAGCGGGAATTGCCGGTTTTACCCGAAAAGGAACCCCGGCGCGTCATCACCCCGGAAGACCACCAAATCGGTGACTACGCCATAAATGAGACAAAGCAAACACTTTCAGCTCGAACTGCGGGTCAGCGGCGAAGAGTCCCCCGCTGTACGGCGCCGTGAGCTGCACGCTGGCGCCGGAGTCCAGGTAGACCGAGACCACGTTGCGCCGCCCGCGCCGCTCGGCACGCAGGTCGACCACCCGGTTCCAGGGCACCTCCCCCTCGCCGAGCAGCGACGACGTACGGATCTCGCGGCTCCCGACCTCGACCCCGGTGCGCCGGCCGGTCATGATCCCGAGCACCACCCCGAGCAGCAGCGGCCCGAGCACCAGCAGCGCCCACGACCAGGCCGGCGGGCTCTCGGGCCCGGGCCAGATCATGGTCGCGATCACCCCCGTCGTGACGCTCGCCACGGCGCTCAGCGCACCGAGATAGAGGCCGTGGCCGAATGCCTGCTGGAAGGTCGGCCGGAACGTCGGGGATGCAGCTTCCATAGACGGCTCAACGGCCCGGCCGGGCGCACCGCCGCACGCCCGGTGCGACGTACCTTTGATGGCATGGCAATTGAAGAGACCACCCTGCCCACCACCGAGGACGAGTGGCGGGTCCGGCTCGACCCGGCCGAGTTCCGGGTGCTCCGCCAGGCCGGCACCGAGCCCGCCTGGAGCGGGGAGTATGTCGACACCAAGACCGCGGGGATGTATCACTGCCGTGGCTGCGGCGCCGAGCTCTACCCGAGCTCGACGAAGTTCGATTCGCACTGCGGCTGGCCGTCGTTCGACGACGCGATCCCGGGCGCGGTCAAGGAGATCGAGGACCGCACGCACGGCATGGTGCGGGTGGAGATCCGGTGCGCGCGCTGCGACGGGCACCTGGGCCACGTGTTCCGCGGTGAGGGCTTCACCGACAAGAACACGCGGCACTGTGTGAACAGCCTGTCCATCCGGCTAGACCCGAAGTAGGTCCTCGACCACGTAACGGACACCGTTGGCCGCGGTGATCCCATCGGTGGAGGCGGTCACCTTCCACTCCGGGCCGAGCTCGGGGGCGTAGGTGTCGCCTTCCACGTCCAGGTCGATCGTCGTCCGCACGATGTGGTCCGCAACCGGCAGGAACGCTGCGTAGACAGCCGCCCCTCCGATGACCCAGAAATCGTCTTCGACGATCAGACCCTGATTCTGTACGGCCTCAGCCCCGTCAGCCGTCCACGAAGCGTCCCGGGTGAGCACCACGTTCCGCCGCCCGGGCAGCGGACGGCGCGGCAGGGAGTCCCAGGTGGCGCGACCCATCACGATGGTCGCGCCGGCCGTCCGCTCCTTGAAGATCGCCTGCTCGCCGGGGACCCGCCACGGAATGCCGCCCCCGGCGCCGATCACCCGGTTCCGCGCCTCCGCCCAGATCAGGTGCACGCTCATACCGCGACGGGCGCCTTGATCGCCGGGTGGTGCCGGTAGTCGACGACGCTGAAGTCCTCGTAGCGGTAGGAGAACAGGTCCTTCGCGGGCGCGATCTCCAGAGTCGGGAACGGGTACGCTTCCCGGCCGATCTGCTCAGTCACCTGCTCGACGTGGTTGTCGTAGATGTGGCAGTCCCCGCCGACCCAGATGAAGTCGCCCGGGATCAGCCCGACCTGGTCGGCGATCATGCGGGTGAGCAGCGCGTACGACGCGATGTTGAACGGCACCCCGAGGAACAGGTCGGCGCTGCGCTGGTAGAGCTGGCAGCTCAGCCGGCCGTCGGCCACGTAGAACTGGAACATCGCGTGGCACGGCATCAGGGCCATTTTGTCCAGCTCGCCGACGTTCCAGGCCGAGACGATCATGCGGCGCGAGTCCGGATTGTTCCGCAAAGTGTCCAGGATTTCGGAGATCTGGTCGATGTGGCCGTCCGGAGTGGGCCACGACCGCCACTGGACGCCGTAGACCGGCCCGAGCTCCCCCGTCGGCGACGCCCACTCGTCCCAGATCGTCACGCCCTGGTCCCGCAGCCACTGCACGTTCGTCTCGCCGCGCAGGAACCAGAGCAGCTCCACCGCAATCGACTTGAAGTGCACCCGCTTCGTCGTGATCAGCGGAAACCCCTGGGACAGGTCGTATCGCAGGCGCTCGCCGAAGAGGCTGCGAGTGCCGGTCCCGGTCCGGTCGCTCTTCGGGGTCCCGGTCTCCAGCACCCGCCGGAGCAGCTCTTCGTATTGGGTGTCAACGGCCATACGGAGAACCTACTAGGCGCGCAGTTTGCCGCCGATCGACACGATGCGGCGCGCCAGGTGATCCAGCGCGGCGTACTGCACGTCGGTGAGCGGCGCGTCGTTCGTCCCGCCCGTGACGTGCGAGACACCGTACGGGTTCCCGTCCGCGAACTTCAGCGGATCCGTGTAACCGGGCGCCACCACCACCCCGCCGAAGTGGTAGATCGTGTTGTAGAGCGCCAGCAGCGTCGACTCCTGCCCGCCGTGCTCGGTCATCGACGCGGTGAACCCGGCGTACGCCTTGTTCGCCAGCAGCCCCTGCGCCCACTGCGGCCCGAGCGTGTCGATGAACTGCTTGAGCTGACTGGTCACGTTGCCGTACCGGGTGGGTGTGCCGAAGAGCACACTGTCCGCCCACACCACGTCGTCCGCGGTGGCCCGTGGCTCGTCCTTGGTCGTGTCGAAATGCTGGCTCCACGCCGCGTTCGAGGCGATCGCCTCCGGCGGGGCCAGCTCGGCGACCTGGCGCAGACGGACCTCGGCGCCCGCCTTCTCGGCGGCCTCCTGGAGCCGGCGCGCCATCGCGTGCACGGTGCCGGTCGCCGAGTAGTAGATGATCGCCAGCTTGACGTCTGCCACGATTCCCCCTCCGAAGCCCGAGCTTGCAGCCCAAGCAAAGCCCGTCGGCGGGTCGGCCGAGCCGTTTATAGGCGGAGTTCGCTGCCCTCCGGGTCGTCGAACCAGACGCCACCGGTGGCCAGGTAGCGGAACCGGTAGTCGCCCGGCTCCAGCGGGACGCTCACGGACCGGGTGCCGTTGCGGCGCACCTGCAGCTCGTGTTTGCCCGGCTGCCAGTCGTTGAAGGTGCCCACCACGCTGACCACTCCGGACGGCTGATCCGCCGGAAGGGTAAAGGTCACCCGCGTCTTGGTACCGAACAGTTTGCTGCGTTTGATCATGGCGTCCTCCACCGGCCGTAGCCCCATCACTACAACAGCGGGACCGG
The DNA here is from genome assembly GCA_000715855.1 of Actinoplanes liguriensis. Taxonomy (GTDB): domain Bacteria; phylum Actinomycetota; class Actinomycetes; order Mycobacteriales; family Micromonosporaceae; genus Actinoplanes; species Actinoplanes liguriensis. The sequence continues at coordinate 38,077 of KL571306.1, read as the reverse complement.
TCACGGGGTGACGACGCGCCGCTCTACGCTGTGCCGATGCACCCTGAACCGCACGACGAGCTCCGTGTGGCCTCGTTCCGCGACCTGCCCGCCGTGACGCTCTACGACATCCTGCGCCTGCGCAGCGACGTGTTCGTGGTGGAGCAGGAATGTGCCTACCCCGACCTGGACGGTCGCGACACCGAACCCGGTACCCGACACCTATGGTTCTCCCGTGATCGGGAAGTTCGGGCCTATCTGCGGATTCTCGATGACCATGGGGTGGAACGCATCGGCCGGGTCGTGACCGCGAAGTCGGCCCGGGGCTCCGGATTGGCCGGGCGGCTGATGGAGCACGCCCTGGAGATCATCGGTCACCGGCCGAGCGTGCTGGACGCCCAGTCCTACCTGACCGGCTTCTACGCGAAGTTCGGCTTCGAGGCGACCGGCCCCGAGTACGTGGAGGACGGCATCCCCCACGTACCCATGAGCCGGAAGGTCACGGAAGGCTAGCGGCGAGCTCCGCGACCGAGCGGCGCCGCCCGGTGTAGAACGGCACCTCCTCGCGAACGTGCCGGCGCGCCCGCGACGCCCGCAGGTCGCGCATCAGGTCCACGATCCGGTGCAGCTCGTCGGCCTCGAACGCCAGCATCCACTCGTAGTCGCCGAGCGCGAACGACGCCACCGTGTTCGCCCGCACGTCCGGGTACCCCCGGGCCTGCCGGCCGTGCTCGGCGAGCATGTCCCGGCGCTCCTCGTCGGGCAGCAGGTACCACTCGTAGGAGCGGACGAACGGGTACACGCAGATGTACGGCCGCGCCTCCTCACCGGCCAGGAACGCCGGCAGGTGGCTCTTGTTGAACTCGGCCGGCCGGTGCAGCGCCATCTGCGACCAGACCGGGGTCAGGTGCCGGCCGAACGCGGTGCGGCGGAACAGCGAGTACGCCTCCTGCAGCGCGTCCGGGTCGCTGGAGTGCCACCAGATCATCACGTCCGCGTCGGCGCGCAGCCCGGACACGTCGTAGGTGCCCCGGATCGTCACGTCCTTCGCCGCGAGCTGCTCGAAGAGCGTGTCGACCTCACCGGCCAGCTCGTCGCGCAGCGCCGGCAGCGGGCTCGACGCCCGGAAGACCGACCACATCGTGTACCGGATCGTGGCGTTCAGCTCGTTGATCCGCGCCGCGTTGCTCTGCTGCTCACTCACAATGCCTCCAAATACTTGCTCACGTCATCAGCCGCCGCCTCGCCACTGGCCACACAGACCGGGATGCCCACACCGTCCAGCGCCGCGCCGGCCACCGCCAGCCCCGGGGGCAGCGCTTCCCGCGCCGCCCGCACCCGGTCGGTATGGCCCGGCGCATACTGCGGCAGGCCACCGCCCCAGCGCTGGATCCACGACGCGACCGCCGGCGGCAACTCCCCACCGGCCAGCTCGCCCAGCTCTTTGTGCGCGATCTCGAGCAGCGCCTGGTCGCTGAGGTGCAGCCGCTCCTCCTCGCCGGCCCGGCCGAGCGAGGCCCGCACGATCACCGGAGCCTCCGGCCCGCCCAGGTGCGGCCATTTACGGGTGAAGAACGTGGCCGCCTTGACGAGCGTGCCCTCGCCCGGCGGGACCAGGAAGCCGGACAGCTCGGGCAGCGGGGTGCCGGGCGGCAGGGCGATCCCGACGAGGGCGACGCTCGCATACTCCAGCCCGCCGATCGCGGCCGCGGCGGCCGGCGCGACGTCGATCAGCAGGCGGGCGGCCGGTTTCGCCGGCACGGCCAGGATCACGGCGTCGACGTCGTCGGTCTGCGGCTCGGGCGCGGGACCCAGCACGAGGTGCCACCGGCTGCCGGAACGGACGATCTCGCGCACCGGCAGCCCCAGGCTGATCCGGGCCCGGGCCGCGGTCGCCGCCGCACCGATCAGCCGGCTCATCCCGCCGCCGACGGCCGCGAAGATCGGCCGGCCGGGGACGCGCTTGCTCAGCGCCTGGGCGGCCCGGACCGCTCCGCGCAGCGTGTGCTCGGTCTCGGCGGTGCGGGCCAGCTGCGGCATCGTGGCGCGCAGCGACAGTTGATCGGCGCGGCCCGCGTAGACCCCGCCGAGCATCGGGTCGACCAGCCGGTCCACCACGTCGGCGCCGTACCGCGACCGGACCAGCTCGCCGACCGCGATGTCCGCGCCCGGGGCCACCGTCCAGCGTCGACAGGTCGCCGGGCACGCCGACGAGCGTGCCGGCCGGGACCCGGGTCAGCGTGCCACCGATCGCCAGCGCGGCCGGCTGCGCGGCCGGGTGCACCAGCGCGTCACCGAGCCCGACCCGGCGGGCGAAGGCCACCGCCGCGGACTCGCCGCCGTCGGGAGCCCCGTTCAGGAACGACTCGGCGCCGCGCTCGACCGGGACACCGGCCAGCTCGCCGGTGCGGAGCTTGCCGCCCAGGACGCCGCTCTGCTCGTACACGATGATCTCGGTGTCCGGCGGGAGGACGTCCCGCAGGCGCACGGCAGCCGCCAGGCCGGCGATGCCGCCGCCGATGACCGCGATCCGTTTACGCACGTTCCTCACCCTCCCAGGCCGGACCGGCCGCCGGCCAGTGGGGTCAGCCCGTGTGACACAGGCCGGAAGCGACACGGGCCGCAAGCCTCTACCGCGCGGAGACCTCGTGAACCAGGGCGGTGAGCCGCGTGAGGATCTCCGGATCGGTCTCCGGCATCACGCCGTGACCGAGATTGAACACGTGCCCGGGCGCCGACTGCCCCTGCGCCAGCACCCGCCGGGCCTCGCGCTCCACGACGTCCCACCCGGCGAACAGGATCGCCGGGTCCAGGTTGCCCTGCACCGCGCGGTCCGGCCCGATCCGCTTGGTCGCCACGTCCAGCGGGGTGCGCCAGTCGACGCCGACCACGTCCGCGCCGGCCTCGCCCATCGCCTCCAGCAGCACGCCGGTGCCGACCCCGAAGTGGATCCGCGGCACGCCGGCGTCGAGCAGCCCGCGCAGCACGGAAGCCGAGTACGGCATGACGTGCTGCCGGTAGTCCGCCTCGGACAGCGCGCCGGCCCACGAGTCGAACAGCTGGACCGCGCTCACCCCCGCGGCCACCTGGATGCGCAGGAACGCCAGCGTGATCTCCGCGAGGCGGGACATCAGCGCGTCCCAGAGCTCCGGATCGCCGTACATCATCGCCTTGGTCTTGAGGTAGGTCCTCGACGGGCCGCCCTCGATCAGGTAGCTGGCCAGCGTGAACGGCGCACCGGCGAACCCGATCAGGGGCGTGCTGCCGAGCTCGGCGACGAGCAGCCGGACCGCCTCGGCGACATAGGAGACGTCACCCTCGGTGATCGGCCGCAGCCGCTCCAGGTCCTTGCCGGAACGCACCGGCGTGGCGACGACCGGGCCGGTGCCGGGCACGATGTCCAGGTCGACGCCGGCCGCGGCGATCGGCACCACGATGTCGCTGTACAGGATCGCGGCGTCCACGTTGTGCCGGCGGACCGGCTGCAGGGTGATCTCGGTTACCAGATCCGGCCGGCGGCACGACTCCAGCATCGGAATCCCCTCGCGAACCTTCCGGTACTCCGGGAGCGAGCGCCCGGCCTGCCGCATGAACCAGACCGGCGTGTGCGGGCCGGGCAGTCCCCGGCACGCGCGGACGAAGGCGGAATCCTCGAGAACCGTCACCGGGTCATCGTGCCACGTGAGTGAAGAAGCCTCGGCGGCGCGGCAACGGCGGCCGGGGCGTAGATCGGCATACTCTTCCCCCATGGCGTCCCCCTCCGCTGTTCCCGAGGCGTTCACCCGCGCGGTGGCCGCGTTGCGCGCGGACTCGCCACGGCCCGAGATCCTGCTCGAGGAGATCGCCGCGCCGCAGCGGCTCGCGCCGTACTCGTTCGCACTCAGCGCAACCGTCCTTCGCTCCGGTGACGAGGTCGCCAGCGGCCGCCTCATCCTCCTGCACGACCCGGCCGGCCACGAGCAGTGGCGTGGCGACCTGCGCCTGGTCACCCTGGTCACGGCCGAGCTCGAGCCCGACCTGGCCACCGACCCGCTGCTGCCCGCGGTCGCCTGGACCTGGCTGACCGACGCGCTGGAGCAGTTCTCCGCGTCCTACACCGCGATCGGCGGCACGGTCACCGAGACCGCCTCGACCCGCTTCGGCGAGCTCGCCGGCCCCGCCCCCACGGCCGATCTCGAGGTCCGCGCCTCGTGGACCCCGGTCTCCGGCGACTTCACCGCCCACCTGCGCGGCTGGTGCGCCATGCTGGCGTCCACCGCCGGCCTGCCGCCGCCCGGCGTCTCGTCCCTCACCGACCGCCACCGCGCTCCGGCTTCCTGAAAGACCAGGCACGCTGCCGCCGGCCACGCTTCCCGCTTCCAGCACCTTTCCGCAGTACGACCTAGCAACGCCCCAACCGCACCCCCACCCCCTGGTCCACTCACGCGACCAGATCCCGGTGCCGGCCCGCCCCGCGCCCATCCGGCGTTGCCCGGTCCCCGCCCGCCCCCACGACACTCCGCAACCCCACCCGGGTCCAGCCTGCGGCCGCGCCTCACGCCCCCAGCTGGCGCTCACCGTGGTTATTCGTCCCTCATAACCACGGTCACGCCCAGCCAGAAACCGCAAGCCGCGCCGGGGCGAGGTTGCGGCCGCGGCTCGGGTTTTTCGGCTGGTTCTCAGCGTGGTTATTCGT
>KL571306.1:28364-33163 GCA_000715855.1 Actinoplanes liguriensis | reverse complement strand
ACGCTGAGAACCAGCCGGGGCCTGCGGGCGCGGCTGGGCCGGGATGCGCCGGAGCCCCGCGCGGGGTTCGCACGGGGCTCGGTGGCTGGGCACGGGTCTTCCCGGTGCGCGCCTCGGCGGCGTTCTGCGGGGCGTGCCCGACGTACGCGAATGGGGTTGGTGACCGCCCTCAGCAGACGTCGAACGTCTCGCAGGCGGTTTTGATGTCGATGCCGAGGCCGATGCCCTCCGCGTCGCGGGCCTTGGCGGTGGCCAGCGCGACGACCTGCTTGCTGGTGTTGACGACCGGGCCGCCGGAGTTGCCGGGGTTGATCGGCGCGTCGAACTGGATCGTCGGGCCGTCCGCGTCGTCCTCGCGATAGGCGCTGATCACGCCGGTGGTGACGGTGTCGTCGAGGCCGAGCGGCGCACCCACCACGACGACCGGCTGACCGGGTTTGACGGTGCCGGTGAAGACCGCGAGCGGCTTGATCGTCTTCTTGGCGACGAGCAGCGCCAGGTCCTTGTCCTCGTCGACCTTGACGATCGTCGCGTTGATCTTCGTGGTGCCGCGTTCCAGGGTGACCGACTTGTCACCGGCCTTGAAGATGGATTCGACGACGTGGAAGTTCGTGAACAGGTTCGCGGTGCCGTTCGCGGCCTTGGTGCCGACCGAGAACGCGGTGCCGGTGAAGTCCCCGGCCCGGACCCGGAAGACGCTGGGCAGCGCCGCGGTGGAGATGCCCTCCGGGTCGAAGACGTTGGTGAGCGCCTTCTCCAGCTCCGCGCTGCGGTCCTTCTCGGTGGAGACCGCGGAGGCCAGGTCGGTGCTGCTCTTGATCACGGTCTCGATGCGGTAGGCCTGCCAGCCGGTGACCGCGAGCAGGACCACGACCAGTCCGAGAACGATCGGCTTGGCGCGACCGGAGAGCATCGCCGTCCGGGCGGGCGGCCGCGGAGTCTCGTAGGACGGCGCCGAGTAGGCCGGGTCGGACCAGCCCGCGGCCGGCGCCTGTGACTGGCCGGCCCACGAAGTGCCCGATGCTTCCGGCTGGCCGGCCCACGAGGTCGCCGATGCCTGCGACTGGCCGGCCCATGCGGGGGCGGCCGGGGCCTGCGACTGGTCGGACCAGCGCGGAGCCGGCTCCGGCTCCTGCCACGACGGCGCCTGCTGCGGCTCCCAGGAGCGCTGCTGCTGTTGCGGGGCCGCCCAGGGATCCTCCGCCCGACCGTACCCGTCGTCCTGCCGCGCACGCTGCTGATCGCCGTAACGGTCCTGGTAGCGGTCCTCGTAACGGTCGTCGTAGCGCTCGTCCTGCCGCGCGGCGTAACGCTCCTTGCGCGGCTCTGGTGAGCCGGCTGGAGTGAAGGGCTCGTAGGTGGCGGTCATCCGCACGGCCTCCCGGTGTCTCGGCGTGGCACCCGGGTATACGGACCGGAGCGCGCAATGGTTGAACCCCGAAGCTGTGCGTGAGATATGAGAAACGAACCGGAAGTCGATCGAGAAATCGGCGCGCCGGGACCCGGCTGCGCACGGCAAGGGTGTGACCCCCGTACGGTTACGGAGTGACCGACGAAACACCCCTGCGCCGTCGGGACACGCCAGAGCCAGCAGGGGACGGACCGCACGACGTGCCGCCCGACCCGAGTTCTGGCGGTTCCGAGGCTGTTCCCCTGACAGCGCCCCGCGATGGCACCCCCGCTCCCGTGGAGAGCTCCGAAGAGCTGGCCGAGATCGTGGCCCGGATGGCCGCGGGCACCGGTCCCGTCGCCGTGGACGCCGAACGCGCCTCCGGCTACCGGTACACCCAGCGCGCCTACCTGGTGCAACTGCGCCGGGCCGGCGCCGGCACCGTCATGATCGACCCACTCCCGCTGGACGACCTGCGCACCCTGGACACGGCCCTGGCCGACACCGAGTGGGTGCTGCACGCCGCCAGCCAGGACCTGCCCTGTCTGGCCGAGCTCGGGATGCGGCCGCGCCGGCTGTTCGACACCGAGCTGGCCGCACGGCTGGCCGGGCTCGAGCGGGTGGGCCTGGCCGCGCTCACCGAGAGCATGCTCGGCTTCTCGCTGGAGAAGCACCACTCGGCGGCGGACTGGTCGACCCGGCCGCTGCCGGACTCCTGGCTGACGTATGCGGCGCTGGACGTGGAGCTGCTCACCGACCTGCGTGACCTGCTCGCGGCCGAGCTGGACCGGCAGGGCAAGGCGGCCTGGGCAGCGGAGGAGTTCGCCGCGCTGGTGGCCGGCGCGGACCGGCCGCCCCGCGTGCGCGCCGACCCGTGGCGCCGCACGTCCGGCATCCACCGGGTGCGTGGCGCGCGGGCCCAGTCCCGGGTGCGAGCGCTCTGGTATGCCCGGGACGGTGTCGCCGCCCGGCGGGACTCGGCGCCCGGCCGGGTGCTGCCCGACTCGGCGATCGTCGCCGCGGCCGAGGCCGATCCGAAGGACGAGCGCACGCTGCTCGCCATCCCCGGGTTCGGTGGGCGCTCGGTGCGCCGCCTCGCGAAGATCTGGCTGGACGCGCTGGACCAGGCGCGGGCGCTGCCGGACGACGCGCTGCCGGTGAACCAGCCGGTGGAGGGTCCGCCCCCGCCGCACCGCTGGGCCGAGCGCGACCCGGTCGCCGCGGCTCGCCTGGCCCGCTGCCGGAGCGTGGTGGTCGGCACCGCGGAGACGCACCGCCTTCCGCCGGAGAACCTGATCAGCCCGGATTACATCCGCAGGCTGGCCTGGTCGCCGCCGGACGACATCTCGGCGCAGACGGTGAGCGACACGCTGCGCGGGTTCGGCGCCCGCAACTGGCAGGTCACCCTGATCGCCAATCAGCTGGCCGCGATCCTGCCGGCGCCGCTCTCCGACTGACGGCCGGTCCCTCGGCTGACCGCGGCCATCCGCGTCCACGGGGTTTTGTGGTCTGACCGCGACCACCCACGGACGTCGCCCTTCCGGTCTGAGTGTTCTGGGCGCCCCGCGCCCTTGCTCAGATCGGGAGGGTCCCCGCGGGAGCGACGGTTTGTACCCCGGCGGACGTGGGCAAAAATGCCTTTGATCTTGGGTTTCCCGGTCGATCGGAAGGTCCTCGGAAACCGTGCTGTGACATTTCGGTACGGGCCTGGCACCCGCTAGTTACCGGCGAGTAGCATTCTTCACACATTTGGGTTCACGCCCGCAAGGAGGCTTGCTGTGCCCCGTGAAGTACGCGAGGTCGTCTTCGTCGACGGCGTCCGCACCCCGTTCGGCAAGGCGGGCGGCATGTATGCCGAGACCCGCGCCGACGACCTGGTCATCCGCTGCATCCGAGAGCTGATCAAGCGCAATCCGCAGCTGCCGACGGATCGGGTGGACGAGGTCGCGATCGCGGCCACCACCCAGATCGGCGACCAGGGCCTGACCATCGGCCGGACCGCGGCCCTGCTGGCCGGCCTGCCCAAGACCGTGCCGGGCTACGCCGTCGACCGGATGTGCGCCGGCGCAATGACCGCGGTGACCAACATCGCCGGCGGCATCGCGATGGGGGCCTACGACCTGGCGATCGCGGGCGGTGTCGAGCACATGGGCCGGCACCCGATGGGCGAGGGCGTCGACCCGAACCCGCGCATCCTGACCGAGAAGCTGGTCGACCCGTCGGCCCTGGTCATGGGCTCCACGGCGGAGAATCTGCACGACCGCCTGCCGGCCATCACCAAGGAGCGCACCGACCGCTTCGGGCTGAACTCGCAGCTCAAGACCGCCAAGGCCTATGCCGACGGCAAGCTTCAGCCGGACCTGGTCCCGGTCGCGATCCGCAGCGCCGAGCTGGGCTGGGGCCTGGCCACGGTGGACGAGGCGCCGCGCGAGACCTCGATGGAGAAGCTCGCGACGCTGAAGACCCCGTTCCGCCCGCACGGCCGGGTCACCGCGGGCAACGCGGCCGGCCTCAACGACGGCGCCACCGCGGCCCTGCTCGCCGACGAGGCGACCGCCCGCGAGCTGGGCCTGCCGGTCGCGATGCGCCTGGTGTCGTTCGCGTATGCCGGCGTCGAGCCGGAGATCATGGGCTACGGCCCGATCCCGTCGACCGAGAAGGCCCTGAAGAAGGCCGGCCTGACGATCGACGACATCGGCCTGTTCGAGCTGAACGAGGCCTTCGCGGTGCAGGTCCTGGCACTGCTGGACCACTACGGCATCGCCGACGACGACCCGCGGGTCAACCCGTGGGGCGGCGCGATCGCCATCGGCCACCCCCTCGCGTCCTCCGGCGTGCGACTGATGACGCAGCTGGCGCGGCACTTCGAGGAGCACCCCGAGGTGCGGTACGGCATCAACGCCATGTGCATCGGTATCGGCATGGGTGGCACCGTGATCTGGGAGAACCCGAACTGGGAAGGCTTCGCGAAGTGATCGAGAACCCCAACGAGGTCGTCACCAAGGCTCTGCTTCGCTCGGTGAAGGTGCCCGGGCTGGACAAGCCGGTCGCCCTGATCACTCTGGACAACGGCTTCGACCACAAGAAGCCGAACAGCTTCGGCCCGGCCGGCCTGAAGTCGCTGGACGACGCGATCACCGCGGCCACCGCGGCGGACCCGGCGTTCATCGCGATCACCGGCAAGCCGTACATCTTCTGCGTCGGCGCCGACATCACCGGCATGCCGCTGCTCTCCTCCCGTGAGCAGGCCGTCGAGCTGGGCGAGCTGGGCCACAAGGTCTTCGCCCGCCTCAAGAACAGCGAGATCCCGACGTTCGCGTTCGTGAACGGCGCGGCCCTCGGCGGCGGCCTCGAGGTCGCCCTGCACTGCCACTACCGGACGGTCTCCTCCGGCGCGGCCGCCCTCGGC
>KL571306.1:26287-28160 GCA_000715855.1 Actinoplanes liguriensis | reverse complement strand
CGGTCTCCTCCGGCGCGGCCGCCCTCGGCCTGCCCGAGGTCGCGATCGGCCTGATCCCCGGCTGGGGCGGCAGCCAGCTCCTGCCGAACCTGATCGGCATCGCCGGCGCGGCCCAGGTGATCCTGCAGAACCCGCTGACCCAGAAGGTGCTGCGCCCGAAGCAGGCCAAGGAGCTGGGCGTCGCCGACGCGCTGTTCGAGGCGGCCGACTTCCTGGAGGACTCGCTGGCCTGGGCGGCCGGCGTGGTCCAGGGCAAGGTCACCGTCGAGCGGCCGGAGATCGACCGCGAGATGTGGGACGGCGTGCTCTGGTTCGCCAAGAACCAGCTCGACGAGAAGCTGCACGGCGCGGTCCCGTCCGCGAACAAGGCGCTGGAGCTGCTCGCCCTGGCCAAGGAGGCGTCCTTCGCCGACGGCACCGCCGCCGAGACCGAGGCGCTCGCCGACCTGATCATGGGTGACGAGGCCCGCGCCAGTCTGTACGCGTTCGACCTGGTCCAGCGTCGCGCCAAGCGCCCGGTCGGCGTGCCGGACCAGTCGCTGGCCCGCAAGGTCACCAAGGTCGGCATCGTCGGCGCCGGTCTGATGGCCTCCCAGCTGGCCCTGCTCTTCCTGCGCCGCCTGCAGGTCCCGGTCGTGCTGACCGACCTGGACCAGGAGCGGGTCGACAAGGGCGTGGCGTACGTGACCGGCGAGATCGACAAGCTGGTCGGCAAGCGCCGTCTCGACGAGGGCACCGCGGCCAAGCTGCGCGGCCTGATCAGCGGCTCGGTCGACAAGTCGGTCTTCGCCGACGCCGACTTCGTGATCGAGGCGGTCTTCGAGAACCTCGAGCTCAAGAAGAAGATCTGGGCCGAGTTCGAGGGAATCGTCAAGCCGGAGGCGATCCTCGCCACCAACACCAGCTCGCTCTCGCTGACCGAGATGGCGGCCGACCTGAAGCACCCCGAGCGGGTCGTCGGCTTCCACTTCTTCAACCCGGTCGCGGTCCTCCCCCTGCTGGAGATCATCAAGGGCGAGAAGACCGACGACGCCACGCTGGCCACCGCGTTCGCGGTCGGCAAGGAGCTGAAGAAGTCCTCGGTGCTGGTCAAGGACGCCCCGGCGTTCGTGGTCAACCGGGTGCTGACCCGCTTCACCAGCGAGGTGTTCAAGGCGATCGACGCCGGCACCCCGCTGGACGTGGTGAACGAGGCGTTCGACCCGATGGGCCTGCCGATGCGCCCGATCGCGCTGCTGCAGCTCGTCGGCCCCGCGGTGGCGTACCACGTGGGTGAGACCCTGCACACCGCGTTCCCGGACCGGTACGTGGACAGCCCCAACCTCAAGCGCATCGTCGACGCCGGCCTGCCCCTGCTGGTCGACGACGAGATCAACGCCGAGGTGGTCAAGCTGCTCGAGGTCGGCGACACCGTGCTGACCGGCGACGAGGTGCGGGCCCGGGCGCTCGCCGCGCTCGCTGAGGAGATCCGGATCATGCTCGACGAGGGCGTGGTCGCGGAGGCGCAGGACATCGACCTGTGCATGATCCTCGGCGCGGGCTACCCGTTCCACCTGGGTGGCATCACGCCGTACCTGGACCGCAGCGGCATCGCCGAGCAGGTCACCGGCAAGCGGTTCCTGCCGTCCGGGCTGGCGAACGTACGCCGTTCCTGACCGTGATTCACCCGACGCCCCCGCCCGGTCACCGGGTGGGGGCGTCGCTTTTTGTCGTACCACGCGGTTAAGCTGCGCCGGGTTACCCCTGAACCTGGAGTCCGTCGATGTCGCAAGACCCGTATTCGGGCCCGCCCTATTCCGGCGTGCCGAATCCCAACGTGCCCGGGCCCGATCCGGCTCAGCCTCCGGCCCAGCCCTACCCGCCGTCGTACGGG
>KL571306.1:23769-26057 GCA_000715855.1 Actinoplanes liguriensis | reverse complement strand
GCCCGCGGGTTACCCGCCGCAGCCGTACGGGCAGCCCGCCTACGGCCAGCCGGTCTACCCGCAACAGCCCATGTTCCCGCCGATCCCCCCGGCGCCGAAGAAGTCGTGGACCCTCCCGATCGTCCTGGTCTCGATCGCCATCGTGCTGGTGCTCTGCGTCGGCGGCCTGGCCGTGATCGGTGTCGTCTACGGCGACGACGAGGCCAAGGACGCCGCGCAGACCTCCGGCACCACGGAACCGGCCACCGGCGGCGAGACCGAGAGCACCACCGCCCCGGCGGCCGACGACATCACCGTCGTCGAGCCGAAGACGCTGGGCGGCCGGCCGAAACTCGACAACGCCACCTTCTCCTCGGTCACCGACACGATGGAGGAGAGCCTGCTGACGTCGTACCCGGGCGCGACCAAGTCGTTCGGCGCGTTCTACGGCACCCCGGCGAAGAAGAACATGGTGATGGCGATCGCGGTCGCCGCCCCGATCCCCAACCCGACGCTGGAGCTCGACAAGAACTTCACCAACATGAGCCTGACCGGGCTCGAGGTGGACGACGTGGCCGAGGTCGACGCCGGTTCCCTGGGTGGCGCGGCCAAGTGCGGCAACAGCGAGACGTCCGGGATCGACCTGGCCGTCTGCGTCTGGTCCGACGACGGCAGCGTCGGCATGCTGGTGTGGTACTACTCCTCGGCGAGCAAGGCCAAGGCGGAGTTCCCCGAGCTCCGGGCCCAGATGGAGAAGGTCAGCTGACCCCTCGCGGGACGCTCGCGGTCGCGGCCACCACCGGAGTGGTGTCCGCGGCCGGCAGCGAGACCGTGACCTCGAGCCCGCCGTCGGCCAGCGCGATCGCCGAGACCGTGCCGCCGTGCGCGTCGCACACCGCCCGGACGATCGACAGCCCCAGCCCGGAGCCTCGGGACCCGGTGCGCTCCCAGCCGCCCCGGCGGAACGGCTCGAACAGCCCCGGCACCTCGGCCTGCTCCACCTCGTGACCGGTGTTGCCGACGATCAGGCGCGTCTGCCCGTCCACCGACGTGGTGCGCAGCCACAGCCGCCCGAGCAGGTGGTTGTAACGGATCGCGTTCTCGATCAGGTTGCCGGCCAGCCGGTCCAGCAGGCTCGGGTCGCCGACCACCGGCGCCGCGGCGAGATCGGTGGTGATCTCCAGCCGCATCCGCTCGGCCTCGTCCTTGACCGCCGACAGCGCGTTGTAGGCGCTGGTCGCCAGGTCGGCCGGCACCTTGCGGACCAGCCGCCGGCCGGACTGCGCCTCCGAGCGGGCCAGCACCAGCAGCGCGTCGACCAGCCCGTTCGCCCGGCTCGACGCGTCCCGCACGACGCGGGCCATCCGCCTGTACTCCGCGAGGTCGGCCTCCGGGTCGCTGAGCGTCACGTCGATCTCGGTGCGCATCACCGCGAGCGGGGTACGCAGCTCGTGCGAGGCGTTCGCCACGAACCGTTTCTGCGACTCGAACGACTCGGCCAGCCGGTCCAGCATCGCGTCGAAGGTCCGGGCGAGCTCGGCCACCTCGTCGTCCGCCCCGGCGTAACGGATCCGCTGGTCCAGCGTCTCCTCGCCGAGCCGCTGCGCGGTCTGCGTGACGGTGTGCAGCGGGCGCAGCGCCCGGCGGGTCACCAGGTAACCCCCGGCGATGCCGATGATGCCGATCGCCACGAGCGCGCTCAGGCCCTTGATCAGGAGCTGGTCGGAGGCCGCGTCGATGGTCTCGTTCTGCCAGGTGCGCGCCTCCCGGACGCTGCCGTCGTTCAACGTCACGGTCGAGCCGGGCCGCAACTCGTCGCCCGGATGCATCGACTCGTCGACGAGCAGCCAGGCCAGCACGACAAGCACCGCGCCCGCCGCGACCAGCAGGATCCCGTTCAGCAGGGTGAGCCGCAGCCGCAGGGTGGGCCGGGCCAGCCGGCGCAGCACGCTCGGCCGCTGCACCTGCTGCGGGTGGTAGACGGTCAATTGTTCACGACCCGGTAGCCCGCGCCGACGACCGTCTCGATCAGCGGCGGGTCCCCCAGCTTCTTCCGCAGGGTCATCACGGTCACCCGGACCGTGGTGGTGAACGGGTCGGTGTTCGCGTCCCAGACCCGCTCCAGCAGCTCCTCGCTGGACACCACCGCGCCGCTCGCCTTGAGCAGCACCTCCAGCACGCCGAACTCCTTGTTGGTGAGATCCACCGGCGACTCGCCCCGGGTCACCGCGCGGCGGCCCGGGTCGAGCACCAGATTCCCCACGCTGAAGACCGGCGGGGCGGGCGGTGTGGCCCGCCGGCCCAGCGCT
>KL571306.1:23311-23550 GCA_000715855.1 Actinoplanes liguriensis | reverse complement strand
CCCGGGTCAGCGCGCCGGACTCGACCAGGGCGGCGCAGATCTCGTCGCCGTGCATGCCGGGCAGGTCACGGTCGAGCACGACGACGTCATACCGTGTGACGTAGGCCATCTCGTGGCCCTCCAAGCCGTCATACGCGACGTCGACCGCCATCCCGTGCCGCCGCAACCCGCGGGCGATCGCGTCGGCCATCGTCCGCTCGTCCTCCACCACCAGCACGCGCATCGCAGACCTCCGTACC
>KL571306.1:15624-23075 GCA_000715855.1 Actinoplanes liguriensis | reverse complement strand
CGCCGTCGGCGGCCACGAGCGGGCGGACCTCGAGCCGGGCCGGGTCCAGCACCCCGAACCAGGTCCGGCCGCCCTCCTGGCGCCGGAGGTAGACGCTGTCGCCCGTCCCGGCGGCGAGCGTCCAGCCGTCGAGCTGACCGGCCGCGCGGCCGGTCACCGGGTCGGTCCGCCGGATCCGGGGCTGCGGGGAGTCCTGGTCGATGGCGAACACGTAGCCGTCCAGCCACATCGAATACGCGGCCCGCTCCACCGACCAGGCCGGGGCCAGCGTCCGCGGGTCGATCCCGGTCAGGTCGCCGCCCGCGGCGTACGCGCAGATCAGACCCCCGCAGTCGTACCCGGTCAGGTAGTCACCCAGGCCGCGGGCGGAGTGCGCCGACGGGACCAGGCCGGGCCCCTCGCCGAAGACCGTGGTGCCGGTCGCCGCGCTGCTGACCAGGACGCTCCGGTCGAGCGGCCACAGCACCGCCGACGACGGCCGCAACCCGGGCAGCGCCACCTCGGCCGCCGGGTGCCCGTCGCGGGTGTCGTACGCGGTCAACCGCCCGTCCCGGAGCACGTAGAGCAGCCGCGGATCGCCACCCAGCGAGTCCGGCGCGGCCTGCTCACCGGCCGCCTTCGGGACGCTCCACCGGGTCGCGCCGGTCGTCAGGTCCACCCCGCGCCACTCGACCGGCTCCATCGCGTCGGCCCCGATCAGCGTGTCCGCGCCGAACACCGCCGGGCCGCCGGGCGCGACGCCGACCAGGACGCCCGCCTGCCGCCAGAGGACGCCCGCCTGCCGCCAGAGCGGCTCGGCCACCCCGGGCCGGATCGCGATGATGCTCCGCGCGGCGCCGGTGTAGCTGCGCTCCTCGACGAGCAGCAGGTCGTCCGAGACCGGGCGGACGTCGATGATCTCCCGGAGACGGTCACCGGCTGCTCGAAGAGCGGTCGCACGTCCGGCAGCGAGTACGCGTGGACGACCTGCCGATTCTCCCGCACGGCGTCGATCACGAAGAGCCGGTCCGCCCGCACCACCACCCGGCCCTCGATCTCGGCCGGCACGCTCACCGGGAGTTCCGCCCTCGGCCACGGCGCGGCCCCGCCGAGCAGCACCAGCAGCGCGATCGCGACGACGGCGACGAGCGGCCGGTATCGATGCCGGGGCGCCGGCGGGATCGCCACCGGCTCGTCCCGCACCACACCGAGGTCGATCAATGCCTCTGACACAGGACCAAACTAGATGCGATAGCTCCAGATGCGTAGCCCGCCGGATGACCGGCACACCAGGTACCGACCGTCCGATTCACAGTCCCCCAACCCGGCGGCGGCCACACCGAGGCGGTGGATCTCGGCGTGCCCGGGGACCACTGCCGCGAACGCCTGCCCGTGCCCGTCCTTGCGGCGCAGCACCAGCGGCTCGTCGACCGGGCCGGCCACGTCCCCGCTCCAGCCGGTCAGGTCGACCCGGGTCGCCCCGGTAGCCGGGTCGGTCAGCCGCACCGGCTCGCCGGAGGCCGCGTCGGTCTCCAGCACATAGCCCGCGCGCACCGCCAGGTCGACGTCCTCCCGCACCCGCCAGCGGGCCTTCCCGGTGCCCGGGTCGAGGACCCGCAGGTCGCCGTGCTCGCCGTCGCAGAGCACGCCCTGGCAGTCGGCCGGGTCGGCGACCAGGTCCGGCACCGTACGCGTCCACAGCTGCCGCAGCGTGCGGGCATCGAAGGCGACCTGCCGGCCGGGGCTCTGGTAGCTGACCAGCGCGACGTCACCGAGCAGCGAGCCTGTCTCTTATACACATCCTCCCGCAGCAGCCTGCCGGTGCCGCCGTCGACCAGCGTGAGCTGCCGGGACGAGGTGATCAGCACAGCCGGGTCGTCGCCGGACGGATGCCCGGGCACCTCGTCGACGGTCACCGAGCCGCCCGGCGCGACGGTCCACAGCGTCCGCCCGTCGCTCAGGTCCAGGCCGCGGACGTCGGTGCGCAGCGGCGGCTCGGTGTGCGGCTCGCCGGCCGCCGAGAAGTAGAGCGGGCCCGGATCGCCGGACTCCTGGTCATACTCCGTGCCGGGGCGGAACACCCGGTCGACGGTGACGCCGATCCCACTGCCCGGCAGCACCGTCACCGCGATCGGCGAGGACCAGCGGACCCGCCCGGTCGCCGCGTCGACCGCGGTGGTCGCGACGCCGGCGGTCAGCAGGGTCACGTCCCCGGCCGGCCGGATCGTCACCGACGCGGCCGGGACGACGCCGCTCCCGTCACCGGCCGGCAGCCGGGTGGTCCACAGCCGGGACGGCGGGCTCGCCGGGCTCCACGTATAGATCTGGCCACCGGCCAGCTGGACCGGCGCGTCCGCGCCCAGGGCGGAGGTGATCGCGCCGAGATAGCGCCAGCGGATGGCGGCCGTCGGCGCCGCACCGCCCAGGACCGCGAGCAGGACCAGGGCGAGCAGCAGACCGGTGCGCCGATAGGCGGAGATCGGGGGACGCGAGGCAGGCGGCGGGTCGAGGAGGGCATCGCGGTCGCGGTCCAGCTCGATCAGCGTCACGCCACACCCTTTCCGGTACGGGATCAGCCCGCGCCCGCCGTCTCGTCTTCCGGTTACGGGATCAGCCCACGCCCGCCGCCTCGTCGTAGGCCAGCACCACCAGCTCGCCGCTCGTCGATCGGCAGACCAGCCGCCTCGGCGCCGCCTCGCACTCCCCCACACCGTCGGGCAGCAGGGCGATCGGGCGAAGCCGGCCGGCGGCCTGGTCGGCGACCGCGACCATGGTACGCGCGCCGGCGGGCGCCTCCCGGGTGACCAGGAGGTCGCCGGAGCTGTTCGCCCCGGCCATCGGCAACCATCCGCGCAGGTTGACCAGGACCCGGCCGGTGTCGCTGTCCACCAGGCCGACCGGGCGGCTGATGTCGGTGTCCGGGTACGCCAGCAGCGCCGGGCCGCGCTCGGTGACGGTCTGCCAGCCCGAGCGGTCCCAGCGGCGGTCCCCGGTCGCCGGCTCGACCGCGTGCACCCCGTCCTGCCCGAGGAAGCACGCGAGCTGGCCGCAGGAACGGACCTCGAACGTGCCGTCGGCCGGCTTGGTCCACAGCTCGCGGAGGGTGATCGGGTCGTACGCCGAGACCTCCATGCCGGACGGGCCGGGATGCCGCAGCAGCACCACCCCGCCGGCCACCACCGGGTTCTCCGGCCCGTAGTTGGCCGCCGGCAGGTCCCGGACGTTCATCTGCCGCCCGTCGGACAGGTCGAAGAGGCGGGCCGTCCGGTCGTCGCGGACCATCAGCATCCGCGCGCCCGAGCCGGCCGGACCGGGCACGCCCAGCACCACCGCGGTGGACGGCACCCGGACCTGCCAGCGGGCGACGCCGTTGGCCGGGTCGAGCACCTCGATCAGGCCCTGCACCCGGCGATTCGTGCCGGAGAGGCTGCGCGTCCCGGTGACCGCGAGCAGCGCGTCGCTGCCGGCGATCGTGATCACGCTGCGCGGGTTGTCCCACACGTCGGCACCGGTGACCATCGAGATCGCGGTCGTGCCGTCCCCGGCGCCGGCGGTGGTCCACGGCTGCATGAGGACCAGGCCCTCGCCGGTACGCAGCCGGTAGACCGGGGTGGACCGGCCGGCCTGCCAGCGCAACGAGCCGGTGCCCAGGTCATACGCCGTGATCAGGCCGTCGGTCTGGGTGAGCAGCCGCCCGTCGGACGTGATCAGGTACGGATCGGCCGGGCCGAGCGGGATCCGCAGCAGCGACGTGAAGGGCGGCTTCGCCGGAGCGGCCGAGGCCGCCGAGCTGATCAGCAGGAGGAGAACGAGCACCACCGGCGCGAACCAGCGCGGCACGGTGGACCTCAGGGGCCGGTCATAGCTGTCGAGCGCACCATGACCAGTCCCGAGGTCGATGACGACGGGCTCGGCGAACGCCTCCGCACCCATACCCTGAATTTAACGGTTGGATAACGGAAACGCTCGTCCGGCTGGGGTCAGAGTGCGGGCTGTTCCTCCACCGAGTCGCCGGCGTCGATCCGTGACACCCACTCGGTCACCTCCCGGGCGATGTCCTGCGCGGTCAGGCCGAGCGAGGTGAGGATCTCGGCGCGGGTGCCGTGCGGGTGGAAACCGGCCGGGACACCGAAGTCGCGCAGCGGCACCGGCACGCCGGCGTCACGCAGCGCCGCGGCCACCGCGTCACCGACGCCACCGGCGCGGATGCCGTCCTCCAGGGTCACCACCAGGCGGTGCCCGGCGGCCAGGCCGACCAGCTCGGCCGGGACCGGGCGGACCCAGCGCGGGTCGACGACGGTCACCCCGTAGCCCTGCTCGGTCAGCCGCTCCGCCACGTCCAGCCCCAGGCCGACGAACGAACCGACCGCGACCAGCAGGATGTCGCTCTTCTTGTCCTCACGCAGCACGTCGACCGGGCCGACCCGGCGCAGGGCCGGAGTGTCCGGGGCGACCGAGCCGGTCGGGAAGCGCACGACCGTCGGGCCGTCGTCGACCGCGACCGCCTCGCGCAGCTCCTCACGCAGGGTGGCGGCGTCGCGCGGCGCGGCCAGGCGCAGCCCGGGAACCGTGCCGAAGATGCTCATGTCCCAGATGCCGTAGTGACTCGGGCCGTCCGGCCCGGTGATGCCGGCGCGGTCGAGCACGAACGTGACCGGCAGCTTGTGCATCGCCACGTCCAGCAGGACCTGGTCGAAGGCGCGGTTCAGGAACGTGGCGTAGATGGCGGCCACCGGGTGCAGGCCGCCCATCGCCAGGCCGGCGGCGCTGGTGACGGCGTGCTGCTCGGCGATGCCGACGTCATAGGTCCGCTCCGGGTACTTCTTGGCCAGCGCGGCGATGCCGGTCGGGCCGGGCATCGCGGCCGTGATGCCGACGACGTCGGGACGCTCGTCGGCGATGGCGACCAGCTCGTCGGCGAAGACCTTGGTCCACTTCACCGCCGAGGAGGCCACCAGCTTGCCGGTCTCGACGTCGAACGCGCTGGGGCTGTGCCAGCGGTCGGCCTCGTCCTGCTCGGCCGGGCGGTAGCCGTAGCCCTTGCGGGTCACGGCGTGCACGATGACCGGCGCGTTGAAGCCCTTGGCCCGGCGCAGCGCCGACTCCATGGCCTGCTCGTCGTGGCCGTCGACCGGGCCGATGTACTTCAGGCCGAGGTCCTCGAACATCGGCTGCGGGCTGATCGCGTCCTTGATGCCGCGCTTGACCGCGTGCAGCACCTCGAAAACCGGCTTGCCGACCACCGGGGTCTGGCCGAGCGCGTCCTTCACCAGGTCGAGCACCTTCTCGTAGCCCGGGTTGAGGCGCAGCGTGGAGAGGTGGTCGGCCAGGCCGCCGATCGTCGGCGCGTAGGAGCGGCCGTTGTCGTTGACCACGATGACCAGCCGGTTCTTCGTGGCGGCGATGTTGTTCAGCGCCTCCCAGCACATGCCACCGGTCAGCGCGCCGTCGCCGACCACGGCGACCACGTGCCGGTCCTCGCCGCGCAGGGCGAACGCCTTGGCCAGGCCGTCGGCGTAGGACAGGGCGGTGGAGGCGTGCGAGTTCTCGATCAGGTCGTGCTCGCTCTCCGCCTGGCTCGGGTAGCCGGTGAGGCCACCGCGCTGGCGGAGCAGGTCGAAGCCCTCCTGCCGACCGGTGATCATCTTGTGGACGTAGGACTGGTGCCCGGTATCGAAGAGGATCTTGTCGCGGGGCGAGTCGAAGACGCGGTGCATCGCGAGGGTCACCTCGACGACACCGAGGTTCGGACCGAGGTGACCCCCGGTCTTCGACACCTTGGCCACCAGGAAGTCACGGATCTCGGCCGCGAGCAGGGTCAGCTGCTCGGCGGACAGACGCTTGAGAGCAGCGGGATCGGTGACGCTCGCGAGCAGGCCGGCCGGTGTCGAGGGGGAGTCGCTCATGAGGCACGAGTCTATCGGGGTGACGCGCGGACGCGACCTGGAGCGAACGGACAGGCCGGAATCCTCCACAGCACCTACACATTCCCCGATCCGGGGGAGCTTTCCGCTCTGACCTGTGATTCAGATCACGAGCTGGAGTAACGTCGATGCATGTCTGTCGATGCCGAGGCCCCGCGGCGCCGGGACCGTAGCCACTTCCTCTACCTCGCCGTGCTCGTCGCGATGGCCCTCGGGATCGCGGTGGGCTTCCTCTTCCCGGACTTCGCCGTCGAACTGAAACCGCTCGGCACCGGATTCGTCGCCCTGATCCGGATGATGATCGCCCCGGTGATCTTCTGCACCCTGGTGCTCGGGGTCGGCTCGATCCGGCGCGCCGCCCAGGTCGGCCGGGTCGGCGGGCTGGCGCTCGGCTACTTCCTGATCATGTCGACGGTCGCGCTGGCGATCGGGCTGGTGGTCGGCAACATCCTGCACCCCGGCTCCGGGCTGCACCTGAGCCAGGAACTGGCCAAGACCGGCACGGCCCAGGTGAGCAAGACCACCGAGGGCGGCGTCGACTTCGTGCTCGGCATCATCCCGGACACTCTGATCTCCGCGCTGACCAGCACGCAGGTGCTCCAGACGCTGCTGGTGGCGCTGCTCGTCGGGTTTGCGGTGCAGTCGCTGGGCGAACGCGGCGAGCCGGTGATCCAGGCGGTCGCGCTGGCCCAGCGGGTGGTCTTCAAGATCCTCGCCATGATCATGTGGCTGGCGCCGATCGGGGCGTTCGGGGCGATGGCCGCGCTGGTCGGGGCGACCGGGTTCGACGCACTGAAGAGCCTCGCCGCGATCATGGTCGGGTTCTACCTGACCTGCGCGATCTTCGTGTTCGTGGTGCTCGGGCTGCTGCTCCGCCTGGCCGCCGGGGTGTCGATCTTCCAGCTGCTGCGGTACCTGGCCCGCGAGTTCCTGCTGATCCTGTCCACGTCGTCGTCCGAGTCGGCGCTGCCCCGGCTGATCGCCAAGATGGGCCACCTGGGCGTGAGCCGGCCGGTGGTCGGGATCGTGGTGCCCACCGGGTACTCGTTCAACCTCGACGGGACAGCGATCTACCTGACCATGGCGTCGCTGTTCATCGCGGACGCGCTGGACCAGCCGCTCTCCGTGGGCCAGCAGATCGGGCTGCTGCTCTTCATGATCGTGGCGTCCAAGGGCGCGGCCGGGGTCACCGGGGCAGGCCTGGCCACTCTCGCCGGCGGGCTGCAGAGCCACCGGCCGGACCTGGTCCCCGGCGTCGGGCTGATCGTCGGCATCGACCGGCTGATGTCCGAGGCCCGGGCGCTGACCAACTTCGCCGGGAACGCGGTCGCCACCGTCCTGGTCGGCACCTGGACCGGGGAGATCGACCGGGAGCAGGCGGCGCGCGTGCTCTCCGGCGAGGCGCCGTTCGACGAGTCCAGCTTCGACGACGACCCGCACGCCGACCACCCCACCCCGCCCGCCACCGTCGACGCGAGCCCATCCACCCAGCCACCCCACCCCGCCTGACCCCTCGGCCCGGCCCGGCCCGGCGTCGCGGTTTCCGGC
>KL571306.1:15192-15386 GCA_000715855.1 Actinoplanes liguriensis | reverse complement strand
GGTTTCCGGCTGGTGCTCACGGTCGTTATTCGTGCCTCATAACGACCGTGAGCACCAGCCGGAGAGGGCGAGGCGCGGTGTGGGCGGCACCGGCGGCGGGGTTTGCGGAGTCCGGTCGTGGGGCGTGGGCTGACGGGCTTTCGGGGGTGGGTGGGTTTTGGTTTGAGCGGGACCACCCACGGAGATCGCCCTTT
>KL571306.1:13976-14923 GCA_000715855.1 Actinoplanes liguriensis | reverse complement strand
CATGAAGATCTTGATTCTGATCTCCTGAGGCCCCCGATGGCTCGGCGACGGGCCGCGTCGGGCATCCTGGAGGGCAAGCAGCGACTGGCGGCTCGGGATGGTCGAACCATCGGGGAGCTCGTTCACGGGAGTCGACCGCCTGGGCTCCCGGCCGAGGAGCAGTAGACATGACCAGCGAAAACACCGGCCCCCGCCTCCTGCCCGGCGCGCCCGTCGCCGAGGCCGTCCTGGCCGACGTCCGCGACCGGGTCGCCAAGCTGAAGGCCCGCGGCGTCCAGCCCAGCCTCGCCACCATCCTGGTCGGCGACGACGACGCCAGCGCCGGGTACATCCGGATCAAGCAGAAGCAGGCCGCCGAGCTCGGCTTCGAGTCCCCGCACGAGCACCTGAGTGGCGACGTCACGCAGGCCGACCTGCTCAAGGTGATCGCCGGCTTCAACGACGACCGGAACGTGCACGGCGTCCTGATCCAGTATCCGATCCCGGCCCACCTGGACTACGACGCGGCGCTGCAGACCCTCGACCCGGACAAGGACGTCGACGGGATGCACCCGCTCAACATGGGTCGCCTCGCCGTCGGGCTGCCCGGGCCGCTGCCCTGCACCCCGGCCGGGATCGAGGCGCTGCTCGCCCACCACGGCATCGAGATCTCCGGCCGTGAGGTGGTCATTCTCGGTCGCGGCGCCACGCTCGGCCGGCCGCTCGCGATGCTGCTGGCCCAGAAGCGCCCGACCGCGAACGCCGCGGTCACCGTCGTGCACACCGGGGTCAAGGACTGGCCGCGGTACACGCAGCGCGCCGAGATCCTGATCGCCGCCGCCGGCGTCCCCGGCATCATCCAGCCGGAACACGTCAAGCCGGGGGCCACGGTGATCGGCGCCGGCGTCCGTTACGAGGGCCGCCGCCTGCTCCCCGACGTGGACGAGTCCCTGTCTCTTATACACATC
>KL571306.1:12954-13757 GCA_000715855.1 Actinoplanes liguriensis | reverse complement strand
CCGCGGGTCGGCGGGGTCGGGCCGACGACGGTGGCCATGCTGTTCCGCAACGCGGTGGTCGCCGCCGAGCGCGCCAACCCGTAGTTCGCCGGCTCGCGCGGCCGGCTCCGGTTCCGGGGCCGGCCGGCACCGGAACTGATCAGGTCCGCGCGACAGGGCTTACGCTGGAACCTGACATTGACGTCATAGGTAAGGGAGGACGGCATGCGCATCGGGGATCTCGCGGCCCGGGCCGGCGTCAGCGTCCGATCGGTCCGCTACTACGAGGAGCAGGGCCTGCTCACCAGCGTCCGCAGTGCCAGCGGGCAGCGGCACTACACCGAGGAGGAGGTCGAGCGGGTCGGCTTCATCCAGCGGCTCTACACCGCCGGGCTGTCCAGCCGCACCATCGCCGAGCTACTCCCCTGCGTCGACGCCCCCAGCCAGGAGAACTCCGACGCGGCGATGACACGGATGATCGAGGAGCGGAATCGGCTCTCCGCGCACATCGAGGATCTGGTGCGTACGCGGGACTCCCTCGACCACCTGATGAAGATCGCCGCCGAGCACCACGCAACCCTGTGACCGGCGGCCCGCCGTCCGCGGGTCTCTACGCCGGGAGCAGCAGCGCGACGCACTCCACGTGCTGGGTCATCGGGAAGCAGTCGTAGGCGCGCAACTCCGCCAGCTCCCAGCCCAGCGAACGGAACGTCTTCACGTCCCGGGCCAGCGCCGCCGGGTCGCACGCCACATAGACCACCGCCCGGGGCGCGGCCGCCGCGATCCCGCGGACCACCCGGGCGCCCGCCCCGGCTCGCGGCGGG
>KL571306.1:11674-12768 GCA_000715855.1 Actinoplanes liguriensis | reverse complement strand
TGTATAAGAGACAGGGTCCAGCACGATCAGGTCGACCGGCGCGGTGATCCGGCGGCGGCTCAGCGCCGTCTCCACCGCGGCCTGCACCACCTCGACCTGGGGCAGGTCGGCCAGGTTCGCCCGGGCGGCGGCGACGCCGAGCGACGACGACTCGACGACCGTGGTCCGCGCCCCGGTCACCTCGGCGACGGCGGCGGCGAAGAGGCCACCTCCGCCGTACAGATCCCAGCAGACCTCACCCTCGGCCGGCCGCAACATCTCCAGCACCGCGGCCGTCAGCGTCGCCGCCGCCCGCGGATGAACCTGCCAGAAACCCTCCGGCGAGGTCTCCCAGGTGCGGTCGCCGACGATCTCGGTGATCTGGGCCGGACCGGACAACCGGACGAGCCCGGCGCCGCCCGGCTCGTCGGTGGGGTCGCCGCCCGCGGAACCCGACGTCCCCGCGGGACGCTCGAACGCGACCACGTCACCGCCGCTGGAAGCGATCGCCTGGAGCGAGGCGGACTCCGGCCACGTTCGTTGCAGCAGGTCGAGCTCCTGGATCGCGGGGTGGGCGATCAGGCATCGATCGATCGGGACGACCTGGTGCGACCGGTGCTGGAGCAGGCCCGGACGGCCGAGGGCGTCGACGGCATACCGCACCCGGGTGCGCCAGTTCAGCGGGCCGCCGGGGAGGGGCTCCGTACGTACGAAAATCTTGTCCTGATCTTCCGGGGTGAGACCGGCCAACCGGCCGAGCTGTTCCCGGACCACCTGCGTCTTCCATCGCAACTGCGCGTCCGCGTCGACGTGCTGCAGGTCGCAGCCACCGCAGCCGCCCGGGTGGGCGAAGCGGCAGGGCGGCTCGACCCGGTCCGGCGAGGCCTCGTGGATCTCGATCGCGTCGGCGCGCAGGTATCCGCGGTGCCGCTCGGTGATCTCCGCGGTGACGCGTTCGCCGGGGAGCGCGTGGCGGACGAAGACCACCCGGCCGTGCGGGCCGCCGAACCGGGCGACGCAGTGCCCGCCGTGGGCCGGCGCGCCTACCGTCAGCTCGATCCGATCCCCCTCGACGAGATCATCCGCCGGCGAGACCGCGGAAGCCGGTGAGACCG
>KL571306.1:10748-11484 GCA_000715855.1 Actinoplanes liguriensis | reverse complement strand
CGGTGAGACCGCGGAAGCCGGTGAGACCGCGGAAGCCGGCGAGGCGTCGTGCAAAGCCGGCGAGTCCTGCGAGGCCGCCGAGGCGTCGCGCGAGTCCTGCGAGGCCGGCGAGCCGTCGCGCAAGGCCTGCGAGCTGCCGTGCGACGGCGACAAATCGGGCGAGGCGGAGGAATCAGGAAAAATCACGAATTGTCGCTTCCGTTCTGGTCGGAAGCGGTCGTCGCCTCCACCGGATCGAACCGGGGACCACGCGCCGGCGCCCGGTTCAACCCCCGGTCCAGCCGCTCGAGGTCCCGATCCTGGCTGGACCGGAGCTGCCACGGCACGCTGGTGACCATCACCCCGGGCTCGAACAGCAGCCGGCCCTTGATCCGCAGCGCGCTCTGGTTGTGCAGCAGATTCTCCCACCAGCGGCCGACCACGTACTCCGGGACGAAGACGGTGACCACGTCGCGCGGCGACGCACGGCGCACCCCCTTCACGAAGTCGATGATCGGCTTGGTGATCTCCCGGTACGGCGAGTCGATGACGGTCAGCGGGACCGGCAGCTCGCGCCGCTCCCACTCGTTCTGAATGGTGCGGGTGTCCTTGTCGTCGACGTTCACGGTGACCGCGGTGATCGTGTCCGGCCGGGTCGCCTGCGCGTAGGCGACGGCCCGCAGCGTCGGCTGGTGCACCTTGCTGACCAGCACCACCGCGTGGTTGCGGGACGGCAGCACCGGCCGCTCCTCGGTGG
>KL571306.1:9012-10486 GCA_000715855.1 Actinoplanes liguriensis | reverse complement strand
CCTCGGTGGGCTGCAGCTCCTCGGCGACCCGCGTGTAGTGCTTGTGGATGGCCAGCATCAGGCCGTAGATCACGATCATCGCGGCGATCGCGATCCACGCGCCGAGCAGGAACTTGGTGATCAGCACGACGATCAGGACGGCGCCGGTCAGGCCCATGCCGAACGCGTTGATCGCCCGGGAGCGGATCATCCGGCGGCGGCGTTCGGGATCGCGCTGGACCCTGAGCAGCCGGTTCCAGTGCCGGATCATGCCGCCCTGGGACAGCGTGAACGACACGAACACGCCCACGATGTAGAGCTGGATCAGCCGGGTGGTCTCCGCCTGGAACGCGACGATCAGCACGATCGCGGCGCCGGCCAGGAAGACGATGCCGTTGCTGAACGCCAGCCGGTCGCCCCGGGTGTGGAACTGCCGGGGCAGGTAACGGTCCTGCGCGAGGATCGAGCCGAGCACCGGGAAGCCGTTGAAGGCGGTGTTCGCGGCGAGGAAGAGGATCAGCGCGGTGATCCCGCCGACCACCACGACCAGCCACGAGCCGTGACCGAAAACGGTCTCGGCGAGCTGCGCGGTGACCGTCTTCTGCTCGTAGTTCGGCGGGCCGCCGAGGATCTGGGTGGTCGGATCCTCCACGTACTGCAGGTGGGTCAGCCGGGCCAGCGAGACGATGCCGAACAGCATCACGATCGCGATGCCGCCGAGCAGCAGCAGCGTGGTCGCGGCGTTCTTGCTCTTCGGCGGCTTGAACGCGGGCACCCCGTTGGAGATCGCCTCCACGCCGGTCAGCGCCGCGCAGCCGGACGAGAACGTCCGCAACAGCAGGAAGACGAACGCGAAGCTGGTGAGGTGGCTCTCCTCGGCGGTGATGGTCAGCCCGGCGCTCGGCGCCTCCAGGTCGTTGCCGAGCACGAACACCCGGAACAGCCCGGTCAGGATCATCCCGACCATGACAAAGATGAAGAGGTACGTCGGGACGGCGAACGCGGTGCCCGACTCGCGCAGGCCGCGCAGGTTGAGCGCGGTCAGCAGGAGCACGGCGCCGACCGCGATCTCGACCTTGTGCGTGCCGATCGAGTCCCACGGCAGGACCGAGGCGAGGTTGCTGACCCCGGACGAGATCGACACCGCCACGGTGAGGATGTAGTCGACCAGCAGCGCGCTGGCCACACCGAGGCCGGCCCGCGGACCGATGTTGACCGTGGCCACCTCGTAGTCGCCACCGCCTGAGGGGTAGGCGTGCACGTTCTGCCGGTAGCTGGCGACCACGGTCACCATCACCACCGCGACCGCGAGCGTCACCCAGGGAGAGATCGCGAAGGCGCTGGCCCCCGCGATCGAGAGGGTCAGCAGGATCTCGTCCGGCGCGTAGGCCACGCTGGAGAGAGCGTCGCTCGCGAACACCGGCAGGGCGATCCGCTTGGGCAACAGCGTGTGCTGAAGCTTGTCCGAGCGGAACGGCCGGCCGAGGAGCAGCCG
>KL571306.1:606-8741 GCA_000715855.1 Actinoplanes liguriensis | reverse complement strand
GGCCAAGGGTACGGCCGCACGTCTCCGGCCGTTGCCCGCCCCGGACACCGTGCTCCAGAGCGGCATGGGACGCTCATCATGGACGCTAGGCGATCGGGGAGGGCACGAACCGTGCACGTGGTCATCATGGGGTGCGGCCGTCTCGGCTCCACCCTGGCGCAGCACCTCGACGCCGGCGGTCATCAGGTGGCCGTGATCGATCAGAACGCCGACGCGTTCCGGCGGCTGGGCTCGGATTTCGGCGGCATCACGGTGAACGGGATCGGCTTCGACCGGGACGTGCTGCGGGCCGCCGGCATCGAGCAGGCGGACGCGTTCGCCGCGGTCTCCAGCGGCGACAACTCGAACATCATCTCGGCCCGGCTGGCCCGTGAGACGTTCGGCGTCTCCCGCGTGGTCGCGCGGATCTACGACGCCAAACGCGCCCAGGTGTACGAGCGTCTCGGCATCCCCACGATCGCCACGATCCGCTGGGCCGCCGACCGGATGTACCGCTTCCTGGTGCCCGAGTCCCACAACGAGGTGTTCCGCGACCCGACGAGCGTGGTCAGCATCGTCGAGATGCCGCTGCACTCCGACTGGGTCGGCCGGACGGTGAAGTCGCTGGAGGACGGGACCGGCGCCCGGGTGGCCTACCTGATGCGGTTCGGGATGGGCGCGCTCGCCCAGCCGTCCACCGTGCTGCAGGACGGCGACCAGGTGTTCATGCTGGTCACCGACGACACCGTGAGCAAGGTTCTGGACATCGCCGGGCGCGCCGGGAACGAGGGGCACTGACATGCGCATCGCCATCGCGGGAGCCGGCAACGTGGGCCGCTCGATCGCTCAGGAGCTGATCGGCAACGGTCACGAGGTGATGCTGATCGAGAAGCAACCCCGCCAGCTCTGCCCGGAGCGGGTGCCCCAGGCCCGCTGGATCCTCGCCGACGCCTGCGAGCTGAGCAGCCTGGAGGAGGCCGACGTCGCGTCCTGCGACGTGGTGGTCGCGGCGACCGGCGACGACAAGGCGAACCTGGTGGTCTCGCTGCTCGCCAAGACCGAGTTCGCGGTCGCCCGGGTGGTGGCCCGGGTGAACCGGGCGGAGAACGAGTGGCTCTTCACCGAGCAGTGGGGTGTCGACGTCTCGGTCAGCAAGCCGCGCCTGATGGCCGCCCTGGTCGAGGAGGCGGTGACGGTCGGCGACCTGGTCCGGCTGATGACGTTCCGGCAGGGTGAGGCCAACCTGGTGGAGATCACCCTGCCGCGGAACGCGCCCTACGAGGGCAAGCCGTTGCGCTCGGTGCCGATGCCGCGGGACGCCGCGCTGGTCGCCATCCTGCGCGGCAAGCGCGTGGTGGTCCCGACGCCGGACGACCCGCTGGAGGCCGGCGACGAGCTGATCTTCGTGTGCACCGCCGAGGTGGAGGAGCAGATCCGCGCGGTGGTGCTGGGCAGCACCGCGGCGGACTAGGCCGCGTCCTCCTGGGTCGAATTGACCCGGTGGATGAACCAGGCGGTGAAGGCGAACGTCGCGGCGTAGATCGGCCAGCTGATCAGGATCCGGACCACGCCCAGCGCGTTCGCCTCGCCCAGCTTCCACAGATAGAACTGGATTCCGGCGCGGAGCCCCAGCGACACCACCCAGAGCAGGGTCAGCCACTGGAACGCCCGGAACAACCGGCTGTTGCCGAACCAGTCCTGCCGGCCCTTGTTCGCCATGATGCCCCAGGCGTAACCGATCAGCGGTTTCCGGAACGCCACCGACACCAGCAGCACCGCGGCCTGCCCGAACGTCAGCAGGATGCCGGGCAGGTAGAAGTTCTTCGCGTCGCCGCTGCGCCACGCGAAGTAGGCGCCGAGCGCGATGCCGAACAGCCCGTTCACCGCGTGGCGGACCGGCTGCTTGCGGGCCAGCCGGACGGCGCCGATGGCGAGCGCCGAGCCGACCGAGCCGATGATCGCCCAGAGCAGCGCGGTGCGTTTCTCCAGGCCGATCACGGACTCGCCGAACAGCACGTTGAAGAGCACGAAGGCGAGCACCGGGACGCTCGACTCGATCAGGCCCCGGACGCCGCCCAGCTGCTCGGCGATCTGCTCGCTGAGCGGAGGGAGGGGCTCCTCCTCGTCCTCGACCGGCTTCAGGTCGAGCTCCTCGACGACCTCCTCGGCGAGCCGCTCCTCGACGGTTTCGTGCGCCACGTGGCGCGGCTCGTTGCCGGGTGTCACCGCGGCGCCTCCAGCTCGTAGTACGGGTTGTAGATGACCTTGCGGTCGTCCCGGATGGCGACCCGGCCGCGCGCGGTGAGCTGGCGCCCGGGCTCGATGCCGGCGATCGACCGGCGACCCAGGAAGACCAGCGTGACCACGTCACTGCCGTCCCAGAGATCGGCCTCCAGGGTGGGCAGGTTGGTGCGAGGAGTGTACGCCACGGTGCGGAGTCGCCCGGACACCGAAACGACCTGGCCCCGCCGGCACTGGCCGGCGGGCATGGCGCCGCACTTGGCCGCATCCCGCTGCAACTCCTGGGCGTCGAGCTCGGAGTCGGTCGCGGTCAACCGGTCAAGGAACCGGCGCAGGCCGGTGCGCTCGTCGGTGGTCATGAGTTCACGGTAACCCGATCGAGGCTCAAACCTGCTGTGCGGGGTTCTGTTCGGCCATCTCGCGGGGCAGTCGCAGGGGCAACGGCTCACGAACCGGCCGCGGCTCGTCGTCCCGGACCACGACCAGGCCCTCCAGCGCCACACCGAGAACACCCTCGGAGGACGGGTCGGCGGCCGCCGCGCCCTGGAACAGCGCCCGGACCATCCAGCGGGGGCCGTCCACGCCGACGAAGCGCACGTCCGCCGGGCCGTCCGGGGTGTTCACCCGGGCGAGCAGCTCGATGCCGTACCGCCCGTCGACCTCGCGGGGCTGCACCCCGTCGGAGCCCATCGCGGTGGCGATCTCCTCGCGGACCTCGTCCCAGATGCCCTCGGTCCGCGGGGCCGCGAACACACCGAGCTGCAGGGCGCTCTCGCCGTCCACCAGGACGACCTGCTCGATGACGCCGTCCGGGTTGGCCTGCACCCGCACCTCGACGCCCTCGATCGCCGGGATCTGCAGGCTGCCCAGGTCGAGCCGCTGCACGTCACCCGGAGCGTGCTTGACGTCCCACGGGCCGAACTCGGGCACGGGGGCCTCCCCGTCGGCCGCCAGGCTCTGGGCGAGCGCCTTGGAGGGCGGCGCGTCGGCCGCGCGTACGTGCTTGGCGCCCTCGCGCTTACGGGAGAACATCACTTCCAGCCTTTCCTGCTGTTCTTTAGCTCAGAGGGCCTGGTGGCCGCCGGTCGAACCGTGCCCGCCCGCGCCTCGCGAGGTGTCGTCGAGGGTGTCCACCGCGTGGAACACCGCCCGCTCCACCCGCTGGACGACGAGCTGGGCGATCCGGTCGCCACGGGAGATCTTCACGGTCCGGTCGCGGTCGTGATTGATCAGATTGACGAGGATCTCGCCACGGTAACCGGCGTCGACCGTACCGGGCGCGTTGAGCACCGTCACGCCCA
This sequence comes from Actinoplanes liguriensis, assembly GCA_000715855.1. Classification (GTDB taxonomy): domain Bacteria; phylum Actinomycetota; class Actinomycetes; order Mycobacteriales; family Micromonosporaceae; genus Actinoplanes; species Actinoplanes liguriensis. The sequence goes on along the minus strand of KL571306.1, from coordinate 5,220 downwards.
GTCGAGCGGCCAGTCCGGAACGTGGGTGGACCAGCCCGACGAAACCCTCCGGGAGGGCGATCGCGATGCCGGTCCGGACCTTGGTCCAGGCGCCCGGGGCGATCTCCGCGTCCTCGGCGGCGACCAGGTCGGCGCCGGCGTCACCCGGGTGCGAGTAGGCCGGCAGAGGCAGATCCGGGTCGAGCCGCCGGACCTGGATGACTACGTCGGTCAAGAAACTTCCTCACATCGGTACGGCCTGGAGTCGGTGCCTACCCTGCCATCCTGCCGCGCCTCGCAGCGGAGGCACGCCGTACCCTTCGAGGGTGACACCCCAGCCCCCGGCCCGCACCGCGGAGACCTACCAGGAACGCCTCGGCCTGCCGTGGTGGGCGTGGCCCGCGAGCCTGCTGACCGGCGCCATCCTCGCCACCGAGCTGACCCTGGGCGTCCCCGAGTTGCCTGCCTGGTTGCCGTACACGGTGCTGCTGCCGCTCGCACTGGTGCTGATCTTCCCCCTGGGGCGGCTCCGTGTCGCCGTACGGGATGGTGAATTCCTGGTCGACGACGCGCGTCTGCCCGTCGCGGTGATCGCCGGCGTGGTCGCTCTGGACGCGGACGGCAAGCGCGAGGCCCTGGGCGTCGGCGCGCACCCGCACGCCTTCGTCGTCCAGCGCCCGTGGATCGGCACGGCGGTGCAGGTGCTGCTCGACGATCCGGCCGACCCGACACCCTACTGGGTGATCAGCAGCCGGCGGCCGGTCGAGCTGGCCACCACCCTGCTCGAGGTCAGTCGTCGAGAGCGCGCCGCTCAGGCGACTTGAGCGCCCGCTTGCGCAGGTCGTCGCGCACCCGCTCGCCGACCGCACGGGTCGCCCTCCGGTTCAGGTAACCGGCGACCGCGGCCCCGGTCAGCATCGGGCCCATCGACGTGAGGTTGCGCCCGAAGCGGCGCAGCAACATCTTCTGGAGCTCCCCGCGGGCGGCGGTGCCCAGCACACTGGCCACACCCGTCCCGGGCACCAGCGGGTTGACCCCACGCTGACCGGCCCAGGCCTGGATCAGCGCGAAGGCACGCTCGGTGCCGTTGCCGGGGACCGGCTCGCCGTAGACCTCGTGCAGCTCGCCGATCAGCTTCATCTCGATCGCGACCACCGCGATCGTCTCCGCCGACAGCAGCACCGGGGCGGAGAGCAGGGTCGGCGCAGCGGCCCACTCGACGGCGGCCACACCGCCGCCGGCCGCACCCACCCCGGCCGTCGCCCGGGCGGCGTTGCGGATCAGACGCTCCGCAAGGGCGTCGTCGTCCATGTCCGGGAAATGCCGGCGCAGCGTCTCCCCGGTACGCACCGGGACATGCGGCGCCACGTCGGCGACCACGTCGGCCATCCAGCGCAGGGCTGCCCTCGGCTTGAACAGCTGTCCCACGCCGCGACGGCGCACGTCACCCACCAGGCGGCCGAGCAGGCGCCGGCGGCCGGCCGGCTCCAGGTCGTCGGCGGTCAGGGCCGCGACGGTGCGGCCCAGTTCCTCGTCGGCCGCGGCCTCGACAGGTGTCTCCATCGGGTCGGCACCGATCGCGGGCGGTTCCGAGCCGATCGTGCGGTCCGGTTCACTCATCGTCGTCCTCCCCGTCGTCGTCACCGATCACTGTGCCCGGTTCCGCCTCAGGGTCAAACCCCGTGTCAATCCCCGTGTGGTGATGATCAGCGCGCGAGCGCGCCGGTTCAGGCGCACTCGCGGCAGATCAGCTCCCCGTTCCGTTCGGTCGCCAGCTGGCTGCGGTGATGCACGAGGAAACAACGCGAGCATCGGAACTCGTCGGTCTGCATCGGCAGAACCTTGACGGTCAGCTCCTCGTCGGCGAGGTCGGCGCCGGGCAGCTCGAAGCTCTCCGCCACCTCGACCTCGTCCACGTCCACCGAGCCGGACTGGGAGTCAGCACGACGGGACTTCAGCTCCTCGAGGCTGTCCTCGCCGAGGTCGACCTCATCGCGACGCGGGGCGTCGTAGTCGGTGGCCATCGGTCTTCACTCTCCTGTATCGATGTGTCACTTGGCGTTAGTAACGCCAATGGCATGGTTTCGGTTCCCGGTTCCGCCAGACGATTTCTGACACTCGCTCAAACATCGAGTACGGGGCCTGGCGAGCGCGGAACCTTACCGCTGTTGCGGCAAAGTTGTACGCCTACTGGCGGCACATTGTTCCCGATGTGACTGAGGCGACATCAAAGTAGGGGTACCAGCCTCTGGATCATCGTCGGCACGCCGGAAGCATTCCCTGTTTCCGCGCGCCTGGCGGACAGACGTTAACCTCTCGACAGGCCCGGCGACCTCACCGGGACCTGTCGCCTGATCCTGGAGCCAACCCCATGAGCTTTGCGCGCGTCCGAGCGCTTGTCGTCGTCGGCGTGCTCGCCGTGGCCGCGATTGTCTTCGTCGTCGTCGCGCTCGTCCGCGACAAGCAGGGAGACATCGCCAACGGCGCCAACTGCCCCGACGGCGCCCCGCTCGCCGATGTGCAACTGCCGGACGACCCCGCCGAGGTGACCCTCAAGGTTCTCAACGGCACCGCCCAGCAGGGTCTGGCGGACAGTGTGTCCACCGAGTTCAAGAACCGGCGTTTCACCGTGCAGCCCGCCGGCGTCAGCAAGTCGAAGTACAAGGGCGTCGCGGAGATCCGTTTCGGCCCGGACGCGGTCGGCAAGGCCCAGCTCGTCCAGGCGTACTTCCTGGCTCAGTCGGATCTGGTCTACAACGCCAAGCGTAAGGGCGCGGTGGTCGAGATCGTGATCGGAAGCAAGTTCCAGTCCCTCGCGACCACCACCGAGGTCAACCAGTCCCTGGTCGAGATCGGCGAGCCGACCCTCCCGCCCGGCGCATGCGTCAAGCCGGTCACCAAGAAGCCCGAAGACGACTGAGGCGTACGGGCGGCCCGTGCACCCCACGGGCCGCCCGCCACGCTCACGGGCATCCACCCCGCCCACGAGCCGCGAAGAGCCCGCCACGGCCCGCTCAGCAGGCTTTACGGCCCACCCGCGGCGTCGACCTCGGCCAGCAGATCGTGCAGCTCCCGATGGAGCGCCGGTGGCGCGAGCAGCACCATCTCCGGCCCGGCCGGTGCGCCGTTCAGGCCGGTCACGACCATCCCGGCCTCGGCCGCGATCAGCCCACCGGCCGCATGATCCCACGGGTTGAGACCTTTCTCGAAGAACGCGTCCAGTTTGCCCTCCGCGGCCAGGCAGAGGTCGAGGGACGCCGCGCCGAGCCGCCGGATGTCCCGCACACGGGTGATCATCTGAGCGAAGACCCGGCCCTGGTGCGCCCGCCTGCGAGGGTCGTAGCCGAACCCGGTGCCGACCAGCGCCTGCCCCAGCGACGTCTCGGTGGAGCAGGACAGTCGCCGCCCGTCCCGCCACGCGCCGCCACCCCTGGTCGCGGTCCACTCGTCGCCGGTCGCGGCGTTGCGCACCACCCCGGCCACCACCTCGCCGTCGACCTCGGCGGCCAGGGAGACCGCGTACTGCGGCAGGCCGTAGAGGTAGTTGACCGTGCCGTCGATCGGATCCAGGATCCAGCGGACCGCGCCCGGCGCGGCGCCCTCGGCCCCGCCGTACTCCTCGCCGAGCACGGTGTCGCCGGGCCGCTCGGCCCGCAACGTCTCCACCACCTGGCGCTCGACCGCCTTGTCCGCCGCGGTCACGACGTCCGTGTCGGTGCTCTTGGTCTGCACGTCGCCGATCGCCTCGTCACGCATCCGGCGCGCGGTGGCCGCCGCCTCCCGCGCCACCCGGACGGCGATCGACAGCAGCTCCTCGGGCGACGAGCCCGGAGAAATCTCGCTCACGTATGAGTCCTTTCCGCCGATACGATTCTCGCCCGGAGCGTCACTGACGAGGTCGTCGGCCCCCGGCGGCGTGCTGCGGGGGGAGGATCTCGTAAGACGGCGCTACAATTCACCCCTGCCCGCGCTTCACGGACACTCACTCGGGACTGTCCGTGACCCGGGGGCTCCCAAATCAACTCCGGTGACACTCGCCCCCGCGTGCTGCGCTGGACCATGGCCGTGCCCAAACTCATCGCCTCCGGAAGGTCATTCGTGACAGAAGCCCACCAGAACGGTGCCGACGTTCGCTCTCTCACCGAGGCTTTGATCACCCATGCTCAGGGTGCGGGCGGGCAGCTCACGTCGGCCCAGGTCGCGCACACGCTGGAGTCCGCCGCCGTCAACCCGGCACAGGCCAAGAAGATCCTGCGCGGGCTGGTCGACGCCGGCATCACCGTCGTCGTCGACGGCTCGGTCAGCACCCGTCGCCCCAAGGTGGCGGCCGCCCGCTCCGCCACCCCGGCGTCGAAGGCGACCACCGCCAAGGCCGCCCCGGTGAAGAAGACGACGCCCGCCCCGAAGCAGGCGGCCCCGGCCGCCGACGCGGGCCCCAAGCCCGGTCCGGTCCGCAAGGCCACCGCCGCTGCCGCCAAGGCCGTGCCGGCCAAGAAGGCGGCCACCACCGCCAAGGCCGGTCCCGCCAAGGCCGCCAAGCCCGGTGAGGAGGGTCCCGAGGGCGAGGAGATCGACCCCGAGGAGCTCGCCGCCGAGATCGAGGACGTGGTGGTCGAGGAGCCGGCAGCCGTCGTC
>KL571306.1:0-359 GCA_000715855.1 Actinoplanes liguriensis | reverse complement strand
TCGAGTGGGACGACGAGGAGTCCGAGGCCCTCAAGCAGGCCCGGCGCGACGCGGAGCTGACCGCCTCGGCCGACTCGGTCCGCGCCTACCTCAAGCAGATCGGCAAGGTCCCGCTGCTCAACGCGGAGCAGGAGGTCGAGCTCGCCAAGCGGATCGAGGCCGGCCTCTACGCCGCCGAGCGGCTGCGCGCCGCGGAGGAGGGCGAGGAGGCGCTCGAGCGCAACTTCGAGCGTGACCTCAAGTGGATCAACCGGGACGGCGAGCGGGCGAAGAACCACCTGCTCGAGGCGAACCTGCGGCTCGTGGTCTCGCTGGCCAAGCGCTACACCGGTCGTGGCATGGCGTTCCTGGACCTGATC
>KL571305.1:34905-35305 GCA_000715855.1 Actinoplanes liguriensis | reverse complement strand
GCCGCAGGCCCTCGACGGTCAGCACCGGCAGGCCCTCCAGCACGGCGACGTCCTCGGTGCCGGTGCGGACGGTGAAGACCAGGCCGATGCCCTCGGCGTGCACCCGGCGGGCCACGAACGCGAGCACGTTCAGCGACTCACGGTCCAGCCACTGGGTGTCGTCCACACAGCACAGCAGCGGTCCGCGGGCGGCCGCCCCGGCCAGCAGCGACAGCACGGCGAGACTGACCAGGAAGCGGTCCGGCGCCGGGCCGTCCGCGAAGCCGAAGGCCACCGACAGCGCTTCGCGCTGCGTGCCCGGAAGACCGTCAAGATCTTGCGCGTACGTGATCAGCAGCCGATGCAGCGCGGCGAACGGGAACTCTGCCTCGGCCTCCACCCTGTCTCTTATACACATCTC
>KL571305.1:33944-34686 GCA_000715855.1 Actinoplanes liguriensis | reverse complement strand
CCCGCAGGTCGGCGGCGGCCGCGGCGACCGAGTCCAGCAGCGCGGTCTTGCCGATCCCGGCCTCCCCGCGCAGCACGATGACCTGGCTCATCCCCCCGCGGACCTGCGTGAGGAGGGTGTCCAGGGTGGCCTGTTCGGTGTCGCGTCCCAGCAGCACGGCAGCAGACTACGCGACGTGCGTCCACGACTACGCGGTCGACCGTCAGGACTACGAGGTCACGGACCGCTGCCGTCGGCCCGCCTCACCTACCGTGGGAGCGTGATCGATCTGGACGCCGCGCAGCGGGTGGTACACGGCCGCGACGCCGAGTTGACGGTCGTCGAGCGGCTGCTCGCCGGCGCCCGGGCGGGCCGGGGCGCCGCCCTGGTGGTCCGCGGCCACGCCGGCATCGGCAAGACCACGCTCCTGGGCGCCGCCCGTCGCGCGGCCGCCGGGTCCGGGATGTGGTGCTGACCACGAACGGCGCCGAGGCCGAGCAGTCGCTGCCGTTCGCGGGCCTGCACCAGCTCCTCGGCCCGCTGCTGGGCGACGTGAGAGCGCTCACCCCGCGGCTGCAACGGGCGCTGCGCGGCGCGTTCGGGCTCCAGGATGCCTGGCCGGACCGGTTCACCGTCGGCCTGGCGGTCCTCGAGCTGCTCGGCGACCGGGCCGCTCGCACCCCGCTGCTGATCGTCGCCGAGGACGCGCACCGGCTCGACCCGGAGACCCTGGACGTGCTGGTCTTCGTGGCGCGGCGGCTGG
>KL571305.1:33271-33748 GCA_000715855.1 Actinoplanes liguriensis | reverse complement strand
GCACCGAGCCGATCGCCGCGATGATGGCGGTCCGCGCGCAGCACACCGGCGTGCTCTCCGGCACCGGCCTGGGCCAGCTGCAGCTCGCCGAGCTCGACGACGACGCCGCCCGCCGGGTGCTCACCGACCACGCCCCGGACCTCTCCCCCGGCGTCCGCGACCGGGTCCTGGCCGAGGCCGCCGGGAACCCGCTCGCTCTGGTCGAGCTGCCGCGGGTGCTCACCCCCGGCGCCGAGCTGCCCGAGCTGCTGCCGCTCAACGAGCGCCTGGAGTCCGCGTTCGCCGACCGCTTCGCGCAGCTCCCGGAGCCGACCCGGGCCGTGGTGGCGGCGTTCTCCGCGGACACCGGCAGCCCGCTGCCCGCCCTGCTCGCCGCCGCGCAGGCGCTCACCGGGACCCCGGTCGCGGCGGGCGCGATCCAGCCGGCCATCGACGCCGGCCTGGTCCACGTCCACGACCTGTCTCTTATACACATCT
>KL571305.1:24946-33222 GCA_000715855.1 Actinoplanes liguriensis | reverse complement strand
GGTCAGCGCCGAGCTGGAGGCGGCCGCCGGCCGGGCCCTGGAACGCGGCGCGCTCGGCGTCGCCGTCACCGACCTGGACCGCGCCTCCGAGCTGACCGGTGACCCGGCCCGCCGCTCGTCGCTGCTGCTGCACGCCGCCGAGCTCGCCTCGCAGTTGCTCGACCGGCAGATCGCGGTGCAGCTCGTGGCGAAGGCCGACCCGGCCCAGGGCGGCACCGCCGACCGGGCCCGCCTCGCGCTGGTCCGCGACATCGTGGAGCCCGGCGACTTCCGCGACACCGGCCGCCTGGAGATGCTCTGCGACCTGGCCTGCGAGGTGCTCGCCGACGGGCACACCGAGCTGGCCACCACGCTGTGCTTCCGGGCGGCGTCGCGCTGCTGGTGGGCCGGGCTGCCGCCGGAGGCCGGCCTGCGGGTCACCGCGGTGCTCGGCAAGATCGGGCTGGCCGCCGACGAGCCGGCCGCGCTGGCCGTCGCCGCCTACGCCCAGCCGGACGTGCACGGGCCCGGCGTGCTGCGCGCGCTGACCGGCCTCGTGCCGGACCGCACCGATGTGGACGGCATGCGGTTCCTCGGCGGGGCCGCGCTGATCCTGGGCGACTTCGTCACCGCGTCGTCGTTCATGGGCACCGCCTCGGCCGGCTACCGCACCCAGGGCCGGGCCGCGCTGCTGGCCCGCAACCTGTCGTCGACCGGGTTCATCCGGCTCTGGCTGGGCCGCTGGCCGGCGGTCCGCGCCGACCTGGAGGAGGCCGAGTCGCTCGCCGAGGAGATCGGCGACCACTTCTGGATCGTCGCGGCCCGCTCCGCGCAGGCGCTGCAGGAGGCGATGTACGGCAACGCCGGGACCGCGTTCCGGCTCGCCGACTCGGTGCTGGCCAGCCCGCTCGTGGTGGGGGGGCGGTTCGTCGCCGCCGCCGCGCAGCACGCCCGCGGGGTCGCCGCGAGCGCCGCCGGCCGCCACGACGAGGCGCTCGACCTGCTCCTGCGGGTCTTCGACCCGCAGGACGAGACCTATCACCCGGACATGTCCGGCTGGGCTCTGCCGGACGTCGCCGACGCGGCCGTACGGTCGAACCGGCGCGACGAGGTCCGCGACATCGTGGCCCGGTCCGCGGAGCGGGCGTCGCGGTTGCCTTCGCCGATGCTCCAGCGCTCACTGGCGTACGCGCAAGCCGTTCTGAGCCCTGAGCCGGACGCGCCCGGAGCCTATGCGAAAGCCCTGGCCGCCGACCTCGCCGCGTGGCCGGTCCACCGGGCACGGCTGCAGCTCGCGCACGGGTCCTGGCTGCGCCGCAACCGTCGCATCCTGGAGTCCCGCGTCCCGCTGCGGGCCGCCCGCGACGGTTTCGACGCGCTCGGCGCCGCCGCGTGGGGCCGGCTCGCCCGGGAGGAGCTGCGCGCGGCCGGTGAGGAGAGCGCCGGGCGCACCACGCCGTCGGGCGAGCGGCTGACCGCGCAGGAGCTGCAGACCGCGATGCTGGCGGCGGCGGGGCTGACCAACCGCGAGATCGGCCAGCGGATGTTCATGTCGCACCGGACGGTCAGCTCGCACCTGTACCGGATCTTCCCGAAGCTGGGCATCACCGGCCGCGCCCAGCTGCGGGCGGCGCTGGAGGCGCTGCCGCACGATCAGCCGTAGATGTCGCCCTTCACCTCGTCGCGCGGCTCGAAGGAGTCCCGGTCGACGCGGCTGTGCGGCTCCGTCCGGGCCGGGCCGTCGCTCTCGTCGAAGTCCAGGTTGCCGCGCTCGGAGTTGATCGGCTCCATCGTCGGCCGCAGGTGGTGCACGTCGGTGCCGGGCCCCGGGTCGGTGCCGAAGTTGCCGTGGGACTTGGCCCAGACGTGCTCACGGTTCCAGTCGGCCGGCGCGGAGCCGTGCCTGGTCCACGGCACGCTCTTGCGGGAGTAGAGGCAGATCACGTTCCGCGGGTTCGCCGGGTCGCGGTCGGTCTCCCCGAGGATGTCCCAGACCTTCTTGTAACTGAAAACGGTCACCCTGGTCGAGATGATGGTGTGCAGCGCCGCCTTCAGCGCGGCCCCGTGCCGGCCCTGCGCCGTCGCGTAGTAGCCCACGGGCGCGGCCGCGGTCGCCGGCTGGGGGACGGCCGCAGCGAGCACTCCCATCAGGACGGTCGTCGCGAGCACCTTCACCGGGTACCTCCAGCCATGACGGATGAGCAGCTCACACGGTAGGAAACGGAGATCGCCGGGCGGTCCGGAACGCGGCCGGTGTCCCCCGATCGGGCAAGGTCAGCCGCAGGCCGCATGCACCCGGCGGCGGTAGGCGAAGAACGCGACCGCGACGAGCCAGGCCCCGGCCGCCGCCGACACGATCAGCAGCCACCGCTGGCCCCCGATCAGCGCGTCACCCACCTGCCGGATGGCCCACCGCCAAGCCTTCTTCTTGCAGCCCGTCGAGGCCTTCTCGTCCAGCAGGTCGCACGGCGGCTCGGTGGTCACCCGCGTCGAGGCGCCGCCCTCCTGCCGGTCGGGCTGCCGCCGGCAGGCGGTCACGCTCTTGCGGTCCGCCGTGCCGCACATCGACTTGTCCGCGTTCCTCCGTGCCGGGAGCACCTTCGCCTGCCCTGACCGCCAGCTCTGGAAGGCCCGGGCCATCGCGGCGTGCCCGCGTTCGTTCGGGTGCAGGCTGCTGTGCACCCACTTCATCGGATTGAACCGCTGCATGGCGGTGCCGTGCACCGATCGCAGGCCGATGAAGTTGACCCCGGGCCGGCCGTCGTTCTCCTTGTCGCACAACTGAAGGTGAGCGTCGAGAAGTGCGTACCGCATCTCGGCGGCGTAGTAGAACCTGAACTCCTCAGCGGTTTTCGAGATCGTCGCGCTCAGCTCGTCGATGAACCGCTGGATGAATTTCCGCTCGGCCGGGGACAACGTCACCTGATCGCATTTCGTCGCCTTGGTGTAGATGGGATCCGGATACGGGACGACCACCACCGGCGTCCCCGGAAACGCCTCGTTCACCGCGGTGTAGGCATTCTTGAGCAGGCCCGGCAGCGTCTTGAGCGCCTCCAGCCACATGTCGCCCTTCTCGGCACAGTTGCCCGGGGCGAGACACATCATGCCGAGCGAGGCGAATCCCGCGTCATTCCCGCCGATGCTCAGGACGACCATCGACGGCCGGGCCAGACGCATGCTCCGGAAAACCGTGATCTGGCCGGCAACGTCGCCGGCCACCGCCCCGGAGCAGGCCAGCGACTTCAGCCAGCTGTCGTCGGTCTGCACCACCAGTTCCGGCCACGCGCTGGGCGCCCGGCGGCACTCGTTCCGCTGACCTTCGCCTTTCCTCTTGAACCCTCCGTCGTCGGTCTTCTTGTAGAAGACCGACGCGCCCTCTCCCGACATGTAGGAGTCGCCGAGAGCGAGCAGCGTCTGCTGCCCGGGCCGCGGGTGCAGCCGATGGTTCGATCGCTGGGCCGGTGTCACGCCCATCAACGCCATGGCCGCGAGGACGACCGCGATACCGGCCTGGGTCGTCGACACCATGGCGACGATGAACAGGCCGAGGACCACCAAGAACACCACCAGCACCAGCGAGTGGATCACCCAGAACGCGATCGCCGACGCCGTGGCGAACAGCACCGCGCCCGCCCCGCCGAGGCCCCACAGCCAGGCCCGGGCGCGGCCTCGCGCGCACGCCCGCCGGATGGCCTGCTCGGACCAGAGCGCCATGCCGATCGGCATCAGGGCGAGCACTCCCGACCCGATCATCGGCCAGGCGAGGCCGAACCGTCCCGCGCGCAACAGGCCGACCCCGGCGATCGCCAGCGCCAGGCCCGCGGCGGTCAGGCCGATCGACCAGCGCCCGGTCCGGATCTCCCGGCCCAGGAAGCGGGGCCGCGGAATCTGCCGTACCTGGGTCAGCGCGGACCCGGCGACCAGGTAGATCAGCACCACCCCGATGATCGCGAGCAGCTCGCCGTCGAGACCGCGCGCATGCCTGCCGATCGCCTTCGGAAGGTCGGCGAAGCCGGCCAGCAGGAGCGCGGCGGCCCCGGCGGTCAGCCACCACCCGATCCGGTAGGGGATCACCCATTGCCGGCCGTCGAGGCTGTCCACGTACTGCCCGCGCACCCAGACCGTCGCGACGCTGACGAAGACGCCGAACGTCAGCCAGACGACGAGCGTGCTCTGCCCGGAGCGGGCCAGGCCGAGCATCCCGCCCAGCGCGGCCACGAAGGTCAGCGTCCGGCGCAGCGAACCGCGCGCGTCGATCACGGGTCTGACCACGGCCGGCGCGCTGTCCTGCGGAAACGCCGGGCTGGTCCGGAGAAACGGTGACATGGGACCTGACGGTTTCACCTCTTGGGTCCCTCGTGGGGGCGGTTTAGCCGGTTTTCCCCCTCATCCGGCGGGAATGATGCGCCAGTTGTGGTCGGCCGTGCCGTTGTCGGCGAACTGGACGACGTTTGCCGAGTCGGCGGTCGACATCCCGGCGACCCCGAGCACCTTGCCGGAGTTCCGGTTCCTGATCCGGGCGTACCCGGTGCCGTTGTCGGCGATCTGCCACAGGTGATCGGCGGTGCCGTTGTCCTCGAACTGCACGACCTGGGCGGAGTCCGCGGTGGACATCCCGTCGACCCCGAGCAGTTTGCCGCTGTTGACGTTCTGGATCTTCAGCCAGCCGTCGCCGTTGTCGACGATCCGCCACAGGTGATCGGCGGTCCCGGTGTCGCCGAACTGCACGACCCGGGCGCTGTTCGCGGTCGACATGCCGTCGACGCCGAGCACCTTGCCGCTGTTCTGGTTCTGGATCCGGACCGCGACGTCGGCCGGCCGCCACGGCGTTCCCGCCCCGATCGTCGGGAAGGAGGTGATCCGCAGCCGGGCCGCGCCCATCGGGATCAGCGTGACCTGCTCGACCGGCTCGCTCGACGGCGTCGGACTGTCCTGCAACGGCGTGACGACGGTGTCCGCGTCCGCGGTCCAGCCGGGGATCTTCCGCGCCGGGGTGGTGATCCGGATGGGCGCGGTGGCGGGCGTGAACGGGTCGGCGACGTTGCCGAGCCCGGTCGTGACCGAGAACTGCGTCGCCCCGTCGAGCCCGTAGTTCCACGCCGAGCCCGGCCGCACCTCCCGGGTGGGCCAGGTGGCCGAGCCACCGGTCTGCGTCCAGTTCTCGGAGACGGCCAGCGAGAACGTGAGCGCGCCGAAGTCCACCGACACCGACTTGTGGTTCCCGGCCCAGGTCCGGGTCCGGGCTCGCATGGGCAGCCGGAGAACCATCCGGTCGCCGTTGTTCCAGACCCGGGAGATCTTCGCGTACGACGGCCCGGCCGCGACCGCGACGGCGGATCCGTTCACGGTCAGCGCCGGACCGGTGCACCACCCGGGCACCCGCAGGTGGATCGGGAACGCCAGCGGCTTGGGCGTGGTCACCGTGTACGTGATGGTGTCCCCGAACGGGTACGCGGTGTCCGCCCTGATCGACACCGTGGTCCCGTCTGCGACCCTCGCGGTCACGGTGGCCGGCCCGTGCAGGGTCGCCGCCAGCCCGCCGTCCGGGGTGGCGACCCACATCTCCTCGACGTAGTACGGCCAGCCCATCCCGTAGTTGTGCGGGCAGCACCGGTAGTTGTCGATCCCGAGCATGTACGCCTGCATCGCGAACCCGTTCTGGAACTGCCCCGCGTGCCCGGGCCGGTCCAGCAGCGCGATGCTGTTCGCGCTGGTCACGTAGTGGATGCCACGCTGTTGCGGGTCGAGGGAGGCCGGCAGCGAGTTGAACGCGAGGTCCTCGGTCCGGTCGCCCCACACGGGATCGCCGGTGATCCGGGTCAGCATCTCGTGACTGGCCATGAACTCGACGATGCCGCACGTCTCGAAGCCCTGCCGTGGGTCGCCGAACCCGGGCCGCGCGTTCTCGTCACCGGCGAAGCCACCGCCGGGGAACTGTCCATACGTACCCATGATCGTGTTGTAGTCGTCGTAGCTCGCCCGGCGATGTGCGGCGTCCCCACTGAGCACGGAATAGACGGCCGGCTCGCGGAACCCCTGCGCCAGGTTGACGTTGTGCAGCGACGGCAGGTTGTCGACGTAGTTCGCCGAGTTCGCGTGGATCTTGCGGGCCAGGTCGAGCAGGAAGGCGTCGCCGGTCCGGTTGAACGTCCAGAAGACCACCTCCAGGGTGTCCGCCCAGCGCAGACTCCCCCAGCTCTGGTTGAAGGCGCCCGCGCCCTGCGCGTTCACGAACCGGAAGAAGCGCGTGAAGAACGGCACGATCCGGCCGTCGTTCGTGTATTCGGCGTACGACCGCAGCGCGTGCAGCATCGGCATGTGCGGCCAGAAGTCCGGGCCGCCGCCCAGGCTCGTGCGCAGCGCGGACGGCCCGAAATAGCCGTCGCCCGACTGCGTCGCCAGCACCCCGTTGACCCACTTCGTCGTCTCGGCCTGCACGCGCGAGTCGCCGGTCACATAACCGAGGCTGGAAAAGCCCTTCAGCCAGTACGGCACCTCTTCCCAGCCACCGAGGCCGGGATGAATCCAGCCGGTGTTGTCGTACTGCAGGAAGTGCGAGATCTCGGTCATCCGCCCGTTGATCCCGGTGAGCTGGTAGCCGAGCTGCGTCGCCAGCCACCCGCCGGCCCGGGTGGCGCCGGGCGGCAGTCGCAGGAAGGCGTCGGGCTGCAGCGGGGCGCGGTTCGTGACGTATCCGGGAGGGGCGGCTCGGGCCGCGGTCGCGCCACCGGCGAAGGGGGCGACCGCCGCTGCGGCCAGGATCGTACGACGGTGCACGACGTCCTCCTGTGTGCGCTTGTGCGCGATCATGTGCGTTCGCTAGCGTTAAGGGATCGTAAAACTTAAATACGTCTCTGTAAACAACCCATCCCGAACGCGTCCCGCCGGCGCAGTCAAGTTACGGATGCGTGCCCCGGGTGCGGCCCGCATGGTCGGGTCATGAAAGACGTACGAGTGACGCATATCGGGGGCCCGACGACGCTGATCGAGGTGGGCGGATGGCGGATCCTCACCGACCCCACCTTCGACCCGCCCGGGCGCCGCTACTCCTTCGGCTGGGGCACGAGCTCGCGCAAGCAGACCGGGCCGGCGCTCGAACCCGCGGACATCGGGCCGGTCGACGTGGTGCTGCTCAGCCACGACCACCACGCGGACAACCTGGACGACCGCGGCCGGGCGCTGCTGGCCGAGACGCCGCTGGTCGTCACCACCGCGGCCGGCGCACGCCGGGTCGGCGGGCGCGGCCTGACCGACTGGGAGTCCACCGTGCTGAGCGGGCCGGACCGGGACGACATCCGGGTCACCGCCACCCCGTGCCGCCACGGACCGGCGCTGAGCAGGCCGATCGTCGGCCAGGTGATCGGCTTCGCGCTCGCCTGGGACAGCCAGGAGCACGGCGTCTTCTGGATCACCGGGGACACCGTGCTGTACCCGGGCGTGCGCGAGGTCCCGCACCGGCTGACCGTCGACACCGTGCTGCTGCACCTGGGCGCGGTCACGTTCCCGATCACCGGCCGGCTGCACTACAGCCTGACCGCGACCGACGCGGTCGAGCTGTGCCGCCTGGTCGCGCCACGGACCATCATTCCGGTGCACTACGAGGGGTGGTCGCACTTCAGCCAGGGCCGCGACGTCGTCGAGCGGGCGTTCGCCTCCGCGCCGGACGGGCTGGGCGAACGGCTGCACTGGTTGCCTTTGCAGTCAACGTACTGATGCCCGGCAATCGGTCGATCGAGCAGCGTAAGGGCATGCCAACCACACGTCGTACCCTGATCGCCGGCTCTGCCGCCGTGGCGACCGGCGCTCTGATCGGGGCGCCCGCCGCGGCCTCCGCCTCCGCCTCGAAGACGAAACCCACCATCGTGCTGGTGCACGGCGCGTTCGCCGACGCGTCCGGCTGGAACGACGTCGCCCGCAACCTGCAGTGCGACGGCTACCGGGTGATCGCACCCGCCAACCCGCTGCGCGGTGTCCCCGGTGACGCGGCGTACATCGCCTCGATCCTGGCCACCATCAGCGGTCCGATCGTCCTTGTCGGCCACTCCTACGGCGGCTTCGTGATCACCAACGCGGCGACCGGCAACCCGAACGTGAAAGCCCTGGTCTACGTGGCCGCGTTCGCGCCGGACACGGGCGAGACCGTCCAGGGCCTCCAGTTGAAGTACCCCGGCAGCAAACTCGGGCAGCCGCAGCTCGACTTCCGCCCGTACCCGGGCGGGACCGACGGCTACGTCAAGCCGGAGTTCTTCCGCGAGGTGTTCGCCGGCGACCTGCCCCGCTCCACCACCGACCTGATG
>KL571305.1:24361-24674 GCA_000715855.1 Actinoplanes liguriensis | reverse complement strand
CTCCGGCGCGCCCGCGTGGACGGCGATCCCGTCGTACTACCTGGTCGCCCGCGACGACCAGCTGATCCCCGCCGCCGTGCAGCGCTTCATGGCCGCCCGCGCCGGCGCGCACACCGTCGAGGTCAACGCCTCGCACGTCGCCATGATCTCCCAGCCCCGCGCCACCACCGACCTGATCCGGAAGGCCGCCCGATGAGTTACGTGACCACCAGCGACGGAACCCAGATCTACTACAAGGACTGGGGTACGGGACGGCCCGTCGTCCTCAGCCACGGATGGCCGCTCAACTCGGACAGCTGGGAGGCGCAGCAGC
>KL571305.1:23005-24130 GCA_000715855.1 Actinoplanes liguriensis | reverse complement strand
AACTCGGACAGCTGGGAGGCGCAGCAGCTGTTCCTCGCCGGGAACGGCTACCGCGTGATCGCGCACGACCGGCGCGGCCACGGCCGGTCGACGCAGACCTGGCACGGCAACGAGATGGACACGTACGCCGATGATCTGTCCTCGCTCCTGGAAGAGCTGGACCTGCGGGACGTGACGCTCGTCGGGTTCTCCACCGGCGGCGGCGAGATCACGCGCTACATCGGGCGGCACGGGACCGCGCGGATCGCCCAGGCCGTGCTGGTCTCCGCGGTGCCGCCGCTGATGCTGCTCGGCGTGCCGGTCAGCGTCTTCGACGGCCTGCGCGCCGGATCGGCGGCCGACCGTTCGCAGCTCTACAAGGACCTCGCCGACGGGCCGTTCTTCGGCAACAACCGGCCCGGCGCGACCGTGTCGCAGGGCATCCGGGACGCGTTCTGGCTGCAGTCGATGGCCGCCGGGCATCGCAACGCCTACGAGTCGATCGCCGCGTTCTCGGCCACCGACTTCCGCGACGACCTCGCGAAATTCGACGTGCCGACGCTGGTCATCCACGGCGACGACGACCAGGTGGTGCCGTTCGAGGTCGGCGGCATGGCGTCGTCCGCCCTGGTCAAGGGCGCGGAGCTGATCGTCTACCCGGGCGCGCCGCACGGGATCACCGACACCCACAAAGAGCAGCTCGGCCAGGACCTGCTCGCGTTCCTTTCGACGTACCCCCAGGGAGACCCCGCATGAGCACGATCGTTCTGATCCACGGACTCTGGATGACCCCGCGCAGCTGGGAGCACTGGGTCACCTACTACGAGGCCCAGGGCCACACGGTGATCACGCCCGCCTACCCCGGCTTCGAGGTCGAGGTGGAAGCGCTGCGCGCCGACCCCACCCCGATCGCCACGGTCACCGTCCCGGAGACCATCGCCCACCTGGAGAAGATCATAACCGCGCTGCCGGAGAAGCCGATCCTGATCGGTCACTCGTTCGGCGGCACGATCACCCAGCTGCTGCTCGACCGCGGCCACGGCGCGGCGGCGGTCGTCATCGACTCGGCGCCGCCGGAGGGCATCCGTGTCAACCCGCCGTCGCAGCTCAAGTCGCTGTTCCCGATCCTCAACAACCCGGCTAAAT
>KL571305.1:22074-22810 GCA_000715855.1 Actinoplanes liguriensis | reverse complement strand
ATGTGTATAAGAGACAGTCACCAGGCGGCGGGCTTCACCCCGGACCAGTTCCACTACGCGTTCACCAACACGCTGTCGGCCGCCGACTCGCTCGCCGCCTACGAGCGCTACGCGATCCCGGCGCCCGGCAGCTGGGTGTGGTCCTACGGACTCATCGCCAACTTCAAGCCGGGCCGGCAGGAGACCTGGGTCGACTTCCACAACGAGAACCGCGCGCCACTGCTGTTCATCGCCGGGGGCGCCGACCACATCATGCCCCCGTCGGTGAACAGGTCGAACGCCCACCACTACAAGGCCGCCTCGACCGTCACCGAGTACCACGAGTTCCCCGGGCGCTCCCACTGGACCTGCGCCGAGCCGGGCTGGGAGCAGGTCGCCGACAAGGCCCTGGAGTGGGCCCTCGCCCACGCCCGCTGACCTCTCCCCACTCGCCGGCACCCGACTCGCCCGCGCACCGTCCGGTGACAGGTGGGCGTCGCTGAGAGGCGACGCCCACCGCGAGGCCGGGCCTCAGACCGCTGCCTGGGAGATGTGCTCCGCGGTCCGCGACGCCAGCGCCATGATCGTGATCATCGGGTTGGTCCCGGACGACGTCGGGAACGCCGACCCGTCCCCGATCCACACCCCGGGCGTGTCATGCAGCTCGCCCCGCGGATCGGCCACGCTGGTCGCCGGGTCGCTCCCCATCCGGCAACTGCCCATCTGGTGGGCCGAGAACAGCACCGCCCCGCCCGCG
>KL571305.1:20568-21895 GCA_000715855.1 Actinoplanes liguriensis | reverse complement strand
GACGCGTCCAGATCCTCACCGGCGGACCACGTCGGGACCCCGTGGCCGAGCAGCCGGATCGACCGCGCCCCGGCCGCGTGGTGCAAGCGGATCTGGGCTTCGATGGCGCGCCTGCTGTTCCGTACGTCCACATCGTCGTCAAGGGAATACCAGGCGGTGGTCTCGCCGGCGTCGTCGACGGTCACGCGCCCGTGGCCGCGGTCGCGGACCAGGCCGATGAACGACGCATAGTTCCGGTAGCCGGCCATCGCCCGCTTGTGCTCGGCGCCGGTGGTGAACGGCATGGCGGACGCGCCGAGACCGGTCGTGTACTGCACGCTCTCCATCAGGAAGCCGTGCCCGTCCTCCACCGCGGCGAACTCGTTGACGAGCGCGGCCTGCGGCGGCCCCCACCAGCCTTTCATGTCCTCGCCGTAGTCACCGAGCGTGACCGTGCACGGGTGCAGCCGCAAATACTCCCCGACCGCCGGCCCGCCGACGCCGGAGCGCAGCAGCACTCCCGGTGTCTCCAGGGCGCCCGCGGCCACGACGACGATCGGCGCACGGACCGTCACCGACGCCGATGCCGAGCCGTCCTCCCGGGTCCACCGGCCGACCACCCCGGCAGCGCGACCATTCTCGGTCAGGATCCGCTCGACACGGCATCCGTCGATGATCTGGGCGCCGTGGTCGGCGACGGCCGGCTCCAGATAGACCTTCAGGGTCGACTGCTTCGCACCGGAGGGATCGCCGAACCCGAGACCCCCGGCGACCAGTGGGTCATGCCGTTTCTCGTCCCAATTCCGGTACGCCGTGGCGAACGACCACCCCAGCGCCTCCGCCCCGCGCTGCATCGCCTCGTGCGCGCGGTTGAACTCCGAGCACTGATCAGTCACGGACAGCTCGCGCCACACCGCGTCGAGGTGCCGGTCGAACGCCGAGGTCGCCACATCGGTGAGCCCGTGCTCGGCCCACTGTTGACGGACCCGATCGGTCGTCCGGATGCAGTTCGTCCAGTTGATCACGGTGCCGCCGCCGAGCCCGGCGCCCGTCATCAGGGTGATGTTCTGGTCCGCGGTCGGCGTCGGCCCACCACGCCGGTAGGACTGCTGGTAGGCGGCGAGCTCCAGGTGACGGAAGTCCCCTTCGCTGCGGTACCGACCCGCTTCCAGTACGACGACCCGCGCGCCCGTCGCCGCGAGCCGCCCCGCGATCAGGCCACCACCGGCGCCGGAGCCGACCACGACGACGTCGGCGTCCCGTTCGAGATCCCCGGCCGGGCGCAACGGGGTGATCGGCCGCTTCTCGGGGAGCGGCGGACGGGCGGCCGGGCCGGGATAGCCGAGCC
>KL571305.1:18865-20364 GCA_000715855.1 Actinoplanes liguriensis | reverse complement strand
GCTCCAGTTCGGATTGCGGCCGGTGACGTCCGGCATGCCGTACGTCAGAAGCAGTATCAAGCTGGTCAGCGGGGCGACGACGGGCCCCAGGGCGGCGAGGATCTGTTCTCGCTGGTCCTGGGACGCGGCCGCGAAGCCTTGCGCGCCGAGGGCGTCGAGCAGACCACCGAGGGCTTCCTGCTGGTCGGCGGGCATGGCCGCGATGGTCGCGAGCACACCCAGGTCGGCGCCGACGTCCGTGGCGCGGCGCGCCCAGAATCCGTCGGCGTCGTCGGGATGGTCGAGCGAGGGAACCACGGTGTCGCAGAGAAGCCGCAGCACCTGGGTCTGGTCCGGGGTCACGAAACGGTCCTCCTTCTTCGCTGGAGAAGGGCTTCGCATCAATGTACGACGATGAGCCGCGTCGTGAACCCGCTCAACGACCGCGCCGTGCCGGTGCCTCGGCACGAAAAGCCGATCGCCATCCCGGTCTCCTGACCACCTCCGGC
This sequence comes from Actinoplanes liguriensis, assembly GCA_000715855.1. Taxonomy (GTDB): domain Bacteria; phylum Actinomycetota; class Actinomycetes; order Mycobacteriales; family Micromonosporaceae; genus Actinoplanes; species Actinoplanes liguriensis. The sequence continues at coordinate 19,876 of KL571305.1, read as the reverse complement.
CTCACGGACGCAGCAGGGGTGGGTGCAGGAGGGTGGCCGGGCCGCGGCGGAACAGCTGGGCGGGGCGGCCGCGGTCGCGGGTGACGCTGTGGCCGGTCGGCTCGATGAAGCCCTCGGCCGTCGTCACCTTGCGGTGGAAGTTGCGCGGGTCCAGCCGGGTGCGCCAGACCGTCTCGTAGACGTCGCGGAGATCGGCCACCGTGAACTCCGGGGGGCAGAAAGCCGTTGCGAGTGGCGTGTACTCCAGCTTGGCGCGCGCCCGCTCGGCCCCGTCCGCCAGGATCCGGTCGTGGTCGAAGGCGAGCCCGGTGGCCTCGTCGAAGGGGCGCCACTCCGCGCCCGCGGCGTCGCTTCCGGCCACCGGCGCCGGAAGGTCGGGAAGCATTGCCAGGTACGCCACGGTGACCACCCGCCCGCGCGGATCGCGCCCGGGGGTGCCGTAGGTGGCGAGCTGTTCGAAGTGGCCGGTGGACGGGTCCACCCCGGTCTCCTCGCGCAGCTCGCGGGCCGCCGCCGCGCCCAGGTCCTCGTCGTCGAGGACGAAGCCGCCCGGCAGCGCCCACCGCCCGCGGAACGGCTCGATGCCGCGCCGGACGAGCAGCACCTGCAGCTCGCTCTGCCGGATGGTCAGCAGCACAAGATCGACTGTGACGGCCGCCATATTAAGCGTCATGTTGACGATAATAACCACAAGGCTTTATCGTCATGGTGACGAAAAACGAAGGAAGGACCCCCCGATGGCCGACGTCAAGCGCCGACTGCACCTGCGTCACCTGCGCTCCGCCCCGACGAGCTGGGTGAGTTACACCGTCCAGGGCAAGGCGAAGCGCTCCGGCACCGGTCTCGCCTTCTGGTACCGGCCGCTGACCGCGGTCCTGTCCGAGGTGCCGGTCGACGACCGGGAGCTGCCGCTGCTGTTCCACGCCCGCACCGAGGACTTCGCCGACGTGACCGTGCAGGCCACCGTGACGTACCGGTTCAGCGACCCGGCGGCGGCCGCGTCCCGGCTCG
>KL571305.1:18316-18642 GCA_000715855.1 Actinoplanes liguriensis | reverse complement strand
CACCGACCCGCGGCTGGCCGAGACCGGCGTGACAGTGGTCAGCGCCCGGGTCGTCGCGCTGCGGCCGGAGCCCGAGCTGGAGCGCGCGCTGCAGACCCCCACGCGGGAGAAGGTGCAGCAGGACGCGGACCGGGCCACGTACGCCCGCCGGGCGCACGCCGTCCAGCAGGAACGCTCGATCGCGGAGAACGAGCTGCAGAGCAAGATCGAGCTGGCCCGGCAGGAGCAGCAACTGGTCGAGCAGCACGGCGCCAACGCCCGCCGCGGCGCCGAGCTGGACGCCGAGTCGCAGCTGGTCACCGCACAGGGCGAGGCCGAGCGGTCCC
>KL571305.1:16936-18093 GCA_000715855.1 Actinoplanes liguriensis | reverse complement strand
GGCCGGCACCCGGGTCGTCGGTCTCGCCGAGGCGGAGGCCGAAGCGGCACGCCTAGCGGCATACCGCGACCTGCCGCCCGAGGTGCTCCAGTCGCTGGCCCTCAAGGAACTGGCGCAGCACCTGCCGGCGATCGGTGAGCTGACCGTCACGCCGGACCTGCTGAGCAAGTTGATCGGGCGCATCGGATCATGAGCACCCTGTCCCCCCGCGTGGTGGTCGTGTCGCGGCGCAGCGAGCTCGAGGAGCTGCTCGCCCGGCACGGCACCCGCGGCGCCGCCGCGTACTTCCTGAAGCAGCGGGGACGCGATCTCGACGAGGTCACCGCCCGGCACGAGGCCCAGCGGCAGGCGCTGACCGAGGTGGGCGCGGCGGTCCCGGCCGATTGGCGTCGCGGTCACGTCGAGCGTACGGACCTGCCCCGCTTCCTCTTCGCCCCGGAGGACTGGGTGATCGCCGTCGGTCAGGACGGCCTGGTCGCGAACGTCGCGAAATACCTGGACGGGCAACCGGTGATCGGCGTCAACCCGGAGCCCGGCCGCAACCCCGGGGTGCTCGTCCGGCACCCCGCCTCGGCGGTCGGCCGGCTGGTCCGCAGCCGGCTCCGGACCCTGGAACGCACGATGGTGGTGGCCCGGCTCGACGACGGCCAGGAGTTGTACGGCCTCAACGAGATCTACATCGGTCACGCCGGCCACCAGTCGGCGCGGTACGTGATCTCCACACCGGACGGCGCCCGGGAGCGCCAGTCGTCGTCCGGCCTGATCGTCGGCACCGGCACCGGCGCGACCGGGTGGTGCGCGTCGATCGCGCGGGACCGGATGGCCGCCCCCGCCCTGCCCGGCCCGGCCGATCCGGCACTCTGCTGGTTCGTCCGGGAGGCGTGGCCCTCCCCCGCCACCGGCGTGCAGCAGGTGAACGGGTTGCTGACCGCCGGCCAGGAGCTGGAGCTGACCAGCGAGAGCGAACGCCTCGTGGTCTTCGCCGACGGCCTGGAGTCGGACGCCCTGGAGCTGTCGTGGGGCCAGCGGGTCACGATCACGCTGGCCGACCGCCGTTTGCAGCTCGTCTGACCGGCAACACCGCCACGATCCCGGCCACCGCCCAGTGGCCGCAGCTCGCCCGACCAGGCCCCACGGCCACGATCCTGTCTCTTATA
>KL571305.1:16495-16653 GCA_000715855.1 Actinoplanes liguriensis | reverse complement strand
CCGGCGGGGTGGCCGCCGTCAGCACGTTCTGGCCGGTGGTCTGGATGCCGAGCGCGCGACCGGCCCACGCCGTCCCTGCGTGCTCGGCGACGGCGGTGAAGGACAGCCCGTTGCTGCTCACCGCCACCACCCCGAGGACTGTCTCTTATACACATCTC
>KL571305.1:13305-16201 GCA_000715855.1 Actinoplanes liguriensis | reverse complement strand
GGCCAGCACCGCCATGCCCGCCCCGGTCACGATCGCGATGATCCGCATCGGTCGCAACCTGCTGCCGGTGCGATCCGACCAGTAGCCCGCCCCGAGACGGCTGAGGGCGCCGCACACCTGCGCGCCGGCCAGCAGATGCCCGGCGGCCAGGGGTGTCCAGCCGCGGGCGTCGGTGAGGAACACCAGCGCGAACGTCGTGATCGTGAACTGCGGGATCACCAGCAGCGCGCTGGCGCCGTGGATGCGCCACAGATGCGGGGTGCGATAGGGCGAGGGCTGTGGCTCCCCCGGGCCCGCGGTGGCGGTCTGCCCGTCCGGATCGCGGACCAGCAGGACCGCCGCGGTGGCCGCGGCCAGGAACAGCCCGGCGAGGAACAGCAGGGCCGCGCCGATGCCGTGCGCGGCGAGCGCGGGCAGCGTCGCGGCGGCCAGTGCCAGGCCCATCGGGCCCGCGCTCTGCCGGACGCCCATCGCCAGGGCCCGCTCGTGCCGGGCGAACCAGCCGAGGATCAGCCGGCCGGTGGCCAGCACCGAGGCGCCGGCCGCGCCGGACAGTGTCAGGCACACCGCCAGGGCCGTCGTGCCGTGCACCTGCCGGGCGAGGAGCAGCAGCAGGCCGGCCGAGCCGAGCCCGGTGGAGAGCACGACCCGTTCACCCCACCGGTCGGCCGCGGCGCCCCACGCGATGAGCGTGAGCGTCACGCCGACGGTGGGGCAGGCGATCAGCAGGCCGGCCCGCTCCAGCGAGTACCCCCGCTCGCGGAACGCCGGAATCAGGTAGGCCGGCCCGAACTGGCACGTGCTGCCGGCGATCATCGCGAACGTCCCGACGACCAGAGCGATCCAGCGGTTCATCGGCGGACGACCTCCATCGGACGGCTGCGGAGTGGACCGATCGCCGCGAGCACCGCGGCGACGAGGGCGACGACGGCGCAGGCGGCCGGGGTCGCCACGAGGGCCGGCCAGGGCAGGACGATCGCCGGCGACACCGAGAGCGCGGCCAGCGCGGCCCCGATGCCGAGCAGGTTCAGCAGCGTCACGAGCAGGCCCAGGATGGTGCCGGTGACCACCACGGCCAGCGCCTCGGCCGCCACCACCAGCAGCACCTGCCGTTTCGTGGCCCCGGTCAGCCGGAGCACCGCCAGGTCGCGGGCCCGGCCGGAGGTGGCGGCCAGGGTCGTGCCGGCGACCGCGATCCCCGTGTAGACGAGCGCGAGGCCCAGCACCACGACGTAGCCCACCCGGGTCTGCCGGTTTCTGGCCGGTCGCTGCGCGGCGAGCCACTGGTCACGGCTCTGCGCCCGCACCCCGGACGCCTGCAGGACCCCGCGGACGGCGGCCTCGGCGGCGGCGGTGCCAGTGGCGATCTCCAGTTGCTCGACTGCGGCGCCGCCGGAGTTGTGCGCGGTCACGTAGGCGCCGTTGGCGCCGGCGCCGATCGCCAGCACGGCCACGATCCGCAGCGTGCGCCGGGTCCCGTCGGCGAGCCACACGGTGACCCGCGCGCCGACCGTGTGCTCGGCCCACTCCTCGGTGACGACGATGCCGTCGTCATCGAGATCGTCGAGGCTGCCCGCGGTGACCGGCAGCCGGCGGACCGCGGTCAGCGTGACGGGGTCGACGGCCTCGGCCGGTGAGCGGATCAGGGCGACGCCGTCCTCCAGGGTGTAAACGGTCGTGGCGACGCTGGTCATCACGCGCGCGCCCGGGACGGCCCGCACCGCCGCCGCGACCTGCTCGTCGCCGTGCACGATCAGATCCGCGGTGGTTCGTGTCCGCATCTCGGTCCCCTTCGCGCCGTCGATCGTCGCCGTCGCGCCGAGCAGTGACCCGGCGAGCGCGACGGTCACCAGCACCGGGGCGGCGACCGCGGCGGTACGCCGGACGCCCGCGCTCGCATTCTCCCGGACGAGCAGCCCGGTCGCCCCCGGCAGCCGGGCGACCACGCGGACCAGGGGCCGGACCAGGATCGGCGCGAGCAGGGCGGCCGCGGTGATCAGGAGCATCGGCTGGGTGACGTACGTCTTGCGGTGCAACGCCTCCCCGGGATCGCTCACCAGCCGCCACACGAGCGCGCCCAGGCCGGTCGCCAGCAGGCCGCCGCCGAAGATCCACCGCCCGGGCGTCATGACCGTGGTGTCGGCGGCCGCCTCGCGCAACGCCTCCACCGGGCGGATCCGGCCGGCCCGGAAGGTCGCGACCGCGACTCCGGCGAGCGCCACGACCAGACCGGTCCAGAACGCCGTCCAGTACGGCCAGTGCTGCTCGCCGATGGTGAGCCAGGAGGGCGCCAGCCGCTCGGTGACCAGGAGCCGGGCCAGCCATGGCGCGCCCCGGGAGCCGAGCGCGCACCCGGCCGCCGACGCCAGGACGCCGACCACCGCCGCCTCGGCGACAAGAACGGCGCGGACCTGCCCGGGAGTCGCGCCGGCGGTGCGCAGCAGGCCGATCTCACGGCGCCGTTGCGCGACGGCGAACGCGAAGGTGGAGGCGACCACGAACACGGACACGAACGCGGTGATCCCGCCCGCGGTGCCGAGCAGGGCGTTCATGGCGACCAGCGCGTCCCGGTCACGGTCCGGCTCGGGGTCGGCGCGACGCCGGTCGTCACCGGTGAGGACCCGCACGCCGGGGTCGCCGGCGACAGCGGCCCGCACGGCCTCCGGGGCAGCTGCCACGACGACGTTGTCGATGCGCGGGGCGATCCGCGCGGCCGTGGCGCCGGTGAAGAACACCGCGCGCTCGTAGGAGACCGGCGCGAGGACCCCGGCGACCGTGTAGTCGCCCCACCCCGCCGGCGTGCGCACCCGCACCGTCCGGCCGGCCAGGGCCGGGTCGGCGGCGAGCGCGATCTCGGCCGGCTCGCGCGGCTCGTGGCCGGCGATCAGGTGGTGGC
>KL571305.1:12505-13115 GCA_000715855.1 Actinoplanes liguriensis | reverse complement strand
GCCGGCGACCGGCCACGGATGCCCGACCAGGCCGTCGGGCAGGGCGTCGGCGTGCACCGGGAACGACCGGTCGGCGACGGCCGGGCCCACCGTGGCCAGCCGGGCGGCGAGGGCGGCCGGGACGGCGTGCGGGCGGGCGAGCGGCTGGACGCGGTCGCCGACCGGGGAGGGCACCCGCAGCTCGTCGGCGCCGTGCACCACGACCGGGGCGCCGGCGAGCCGCTCGGGGCGCTGCGCCGGGGCGGCCAGGGTGGCGGCGAGCCCGAGGCCCATCATCACGAGCAGGGCGACGCCGAGCGCGAGGGCGACGAACGCACCGGTCAGGGTCGCCCACCGGGCCCGCAGGCCGCTCAGCGTCACGGTCAGCACGGGACGGCCCCGATCCGGGTCATCCGGCCGGCGATCGTCTCGGCGGACGGGGCCTCCAGCGTGCCGTCGAGGCGCCCGTCGGCGAGGAAGACCACCCGGTCGGCCCGGGAGGCGGCAACCGGGTCGTGGGTGACCATCACGATCGTCTGTCCCTCGTGGTCGACCAGGTCGCGCAGCAGCCGCAGCACCTGACCACCGGTGGCCGAGTCGAGCGCGCCGGTCGGCTCGTCGGCGAAGAGCA
>KL571305.1:8297-12335 GCA_000715855.1 Actinoplanes liguriensis | reverse complement strand
CCGCTGCTGCTGCCCGCCGGACATCTCGCCCGGGCGGTGGCGGCCCCGGCCGGACAGGCCGACACGGGCCAGCGCGTCGCGCACCCCGGCCCGGCCCGGTCGCCGGCCGGCCAGCAGCGCCGGCAGTGCCACGTTCTGCTCGGCCGTCAGGGCCGGCAGCAGGTTGAACTCCTGGAAGACGAAGCCGATCCGGCCGCGGCGCAGCCGGGTGAGCGCGGCCTCGGAGAGTGTGGACAGGTCGGTGTCGCCGAGCAGCACCGTGCCCGAGGTGGGCCGGTCGAGGCCGGCGGCGCACTGCAGCAGGGTCGACTTGCCGGAGCCGGAGGGCCCCATGACGGCGGTGAAGGAGCCCGCGGCGAAGGACAGGGAGAGGTCGTGCAGGGCCGTCACCGCGGCGTCGCCGGTCCCGAAGGTCCGGACGAGGCGGTGCAGCCGAATCGCGTCACGGGTCATGGGACAACCCTGTCGGACCGCCGGGGCGGCCACAGTCACGCGGGATGGAGTCTTTCCGGTAGTGCCAGGGTTACCTTCCGGGGTAGCCCCAGCATGCTGGCAGCCCGGTCCGGCAACCCTCTACGGTGATCGGCGTGCGAGCGCTGAACGTCCGTCCTCACGGGCCGTGGTGGCCGCCGCGGGCGGTGCTCTACCTGCTGGCGACCGGCATCACCGGGCTGCTCACGCTGGTCACGACCGTGCTGCTGTTCGCGGTGGGCGGGGTGCTGGCGGTGGTCGTGGTGGGCGTTCCGCTGCTGGCCGCGCTGGCCCTGACCGGGGTGCCGGTGGCCGCTCTCGAGCGTGTGTATAAGAGACAGGCCTGGGCCCGTGGCTGCGGACCCGGTACACCGAGCCGGGCACCTGGCGCGCGCTCGGGTTCGCCGCGCTGCTGATGACCGTGCTCTGGCCGGTCGACCTGCTCGCGGTGCTGCTGGGCGTGACCGTGCCGGCCGCGCTGCTCGCCACGCCGGTGCTGTTCGGCACGCTGGGCGACGGCGAGCAGGTGAACGTGGTGAAGGCCGTTCCGGTGACCTCGTGGCCGCAGGCGCTGCTCACCTGCGTGGCCGGGGTGATCGCCGTGCCGGCCTGCGCCTACGGGATCGGTCTGCTCGCCGGGGCCCGCGCGGCGCTGGCCCGGGTGATCCTCGCCCCGCCGGAGGACCGGCTGGACCAGCGGGTCGTCGAGCTGGCCCGGTCGCGGGTGCGCCTGGTCGACGCGTTCGAGGCCGAGCGCAGCCGGATCGAGCGCGACTTGCACGACGGCGCGCAGCAGCGGCTGGTGGCGCTCTCGATGATGCTCGGCCTGGCGCGGCTGGACACCCCGGCCGGCCCGCTCGCCGACCAGCTGTCCCGGGCGCACGACGAGGCCGGGCTGGCGCTGGTCGAGCTGCGGGAGCTGATCCGGGGCATCCACCCGCCGCTGCTCACCGACTTCGGGCTGGAGGCGGCGGTCACCGATCTGGCCACCCGCTCGGCGGTGCGGGTCGACGTCGGTTTCACCGCCACCGCCCGGTTCCCCCGCCCGGTGGAGTCGACTGTCTACTTCGTGGTCGCCGAGGCCCTGGCCAACCTGGCGAAGCACTCAGGCGCCGACCGGGGCGAGATCATCGGGGCGTACGCGGGTGGCGTCCTGACCGTCGAGGTCACCGACAACGGTCACGGCGGCGCCGACATCGGGGCCGGCACCGGGCTGATCGGGCTGGCGGACCGGGTCTCCGTGGTCGGTGGCAGACTGTCGCTGTCCAGTCCGGCCGGTGGTCCCACCCGTCTAGTTGTGGAGATCCCGTGTCAGGCGCTCCCGGATTCCGCGTAGTTCTCGCCGAGGACAGCGTCCTGTTGCGCGACGGCCTGGTCGGGCTGCTGGGCCGATTCGGTCACACGGTGGTGGCCGCGGTGTCCGACCCGGACGCTCTGCGGGAGGCGGTCGCCGCCCACGAGCCGGACGTGGTGGTGACCGACGTGCGGATGCCGCCCGGTTTCCAGGACGAGGGCCTGCGGGCCGCCCTGCAGTTGCGCCGGAGTCGTCCGCGGCTGCCGATCCTGGTCCTGAGTCAGTATGTCGAGACGCGGTATGCGACCGAGCTGCTCGACGCCGGCGACGGCACCCACGTCGGCTACCTGCTCAAGGATCGGATCGGCCACGTCGGCGAGTTCGTCGACGCGCTGCGGCGGGTGGCCGCGGGCGGGACGGTCGTCGATCCGGAGGTGGTGCGCCAACTGCTGCGCCGGCGGCGGGACCCGCTGGAGTCGCTGACCGGCCGGGAGCGGGAGGTGCTGGCGCTGGTGGCGGAGGGCCGGTCGAACATCGCCATCGCCGCCGCGCTGACCGTCGCCGAGGCGTCGGTGGCCAAGCACATCCGCAACATCCTGCTCAAACTCGGTCTTCCGCCGGACGAGGAGACCCATCGCCGGGTGCTCGCGGTGCTGACGTTCCTGCGGTCCTGACCACCGGTGGCGGCCTGGAAGCGCTCCCAGTAATCTCTCCGCCATGGCATTCGTGCTCGATCTTGCGAACATCCTGGGCGGGCTGCTGCTGGCGATCCCGCTGCTGCGCCGGCTGCCGAACGTCGGCGGCGGGCTGGAGCGCTTCGCCGACCGGCTGGCGCGCTGGTCCTGGCTGGTCGGCATCGTCGCGCTGATCGCGGGCGGCTTCTACTTCATCGTCCACCTCATCGACGGCCACATCTGGCACTTCGAGGTGGTCGGCCTGGCCGTCGGCGCGCTGCTGACCTGGGAGAAGTTCACCGGCCGCCGGATCCTCGACGCGCCCGGCCCGGCCGAGCCCGCCGGCCGCGCCCTGGTCATCGCCATCTTCGGCGTGATCGCCATCCTGGTCGGCATCGAGGGCCTGTTCACCCCCAACTGAAAGCCCAGCCGAACGACAGCAACCTGATCGGTCCCGGACGGAACCGGAACGCGAAACCCCCGCCTTCCACAGTCTCCGGGTGACGACACGACAGCGAACTCTCCTGAAGTCCGCCGCCGCGGCGATCATCGCGCTGGCCGCCACCGGAACCTCGATCGGCCTCCCGGCGGCGCCGGCCCAGGCCGCGGTCCCCAAGATCGCGGCCAGTTGGTCGAGCCTGATGTACCGCAGCCTCACCCACGACGTGCAGCTCGCGGCGATGAAGACGTCGCTGGCCGGCCAGAACGCCGCGATCGCGAGGTGGAACGCCGAGATCGCCGCGGCCGGCCGGGCCCAGCGCGGCGCCCGGGCCACGCTCGCCACCGCGACCAGCGCGAACACCGCCGCCCAGAACCGTTACACCGCCGCACGCAGGACGCTGACCACCGCTAGGCAGATGCTGGCCACCGTCGCGAAGCAGAAGCCGCGCAGCAACGCCGCGATCACCCGGGCGCAGAAGGCGGTCGCCGCCGCCGCCAGGACGGCCGCCGTCCGCCGGACGCAGGCGCAGAAGGCCACCGCCGCGCTGGCCGACGCCGGCCGGGCTTCGCGCGGCGCCGTCGCGCGCGGGAAGAAGGCGGAGGCCGGGCTCAGGTACGAGACCGCGGCCGCCCAGAAGACCCGCACCGCGATCGCCGTGCTGCCGACCGCCGCCGCGTATGCCGCCCAGGCCGCCACGCTGAGCAGGGACGTGGTGAACCAGGTCCGGCCCGCTTTCAAGATCACGGACACCACCCAGGTGTACGGCGTGACCGTGCACAAGAACGTCGCGTTCGCCTTCAAGCGCATGGTCGACGACGCCCGTGCCGACGGCGTGCAGATCTCCGGCGGCGGTTTCCGCACCACCCAGCGCCAGATCGAACTGCGCACGATCAACGGCTGCCCGGACGTCTGGACCGCGCCGTCCTCGTCGTGCCGGGTCCCGACCGCGATCCCCGGCCGGTCCCTGCACGAGATCGGCCTGGCCGTCGACATCTCCTCGGGCGGCAGGACCATCTCGTCGAAGACGGCCGCGTTCAAGTGGCTGACCGTGCACGCGAAGGAGTACGGGTTCGTCAACTTCCCGGCCGAGGCCTGGCACTGGTCGATCTCGGGCAACTGACCCGCCCGCCGGGCTCGGCGGCACGTCGGAGGACGGT
>KL571305.1:4342-8109 GCA_000715855.1 Actinoplanes liguriensis | reverse complement strand
ATGTGTATAAGAGACAGAGCCCGCTCCGTTCGTACCGAATCGTGGTTTTGAGTGGGTCTTTGGGGTTTTATGCACCGAACAGCCGATCATGCGGTAGGTGCGACCCGGTAGTGACCGCCCTCACTTAATACCGCCGAGAACGCGCCGAAGAGAACGGGTGAGACGTCCGCGGAGGTGATGGCCCGCATGGGTCCGGAACAGGTCGGCGATTGGGTGCTGGACGAGCTGCCCCGGCTCAACCAGGCGATCCTGCACGATCACGCGCCACCCGATCTGCTGGTGACCGAGCTGTCCGAGCAGGTCCTCGACGACCTGCCGGACATCACCCGGCTGACGCCCGAGCAGGCGCAGCAGCTCGTGGTGCATCTCGGGTTCGTCGGCGCCTCGGTCGCCCGCCACTACCAGGAGCACACCCCGGGCGGTGTCACGCATCCGGAGCGCGCGTTCGACCCGCTGGTCGTCGGCGGTGACCGGCTCCCGTTCCGCGGCTACTTCGCGGCGCTCGCCGAGCACACCGGGACCGGCCATTACGAGCGGGACAGCTATTCGTCGCTGGTGCGCTGGAACGTCGGCACCATCCGGGTGCTGCTGCGCGGCGAGCCGGTGGCCGAGCTGCCGGGCATCTTCGACGACGGGCGGATCCGCAGCTACACCGGAACCGGGGGCGAGGAACGCTTCTTTCTGCTGGTCAAGCAGGGTGAGGCGATCGAGCTGGCGGTCAACTGCCTGCTGTTGCCGCTCACCTTCGCCGACGCCGATCTGATCGGGGAGAACGCCCGCCTGGCGGCCCTGCGCCGCCTGTTCATCGACTTCGCCGCTCAGCCGGCCGAGAAGACCATGGCGGCCGAGGTCTTCATGGACGTGTTCCGGCAGTTCGCCGCGCACTGGACCCCGGGTGACATCCCGCCCAGCGGCGCGCTGGACCCGGAGGCGCTGAAACGAGACTTCCTGCTCGGGATCGACCTGCCCGGCTACGACCAGCAGGCCCGGCGGCTGTTCCCGGCCCTGCTCGCCTCGGAGCGCGCCGAGATCGCCGAGCTGATGAGCGGGCCGACGCTGCCCCGCCGGCTGCTCGCCGAGATCGGGGCGGGCGACTCCGCCCTGAGCGACCTCGACGACGGCGACCTGCGGCGGCTCGTCGCCCAGCACCCGGCGCTCGTCGACTGGTACCGCCTGCTCGCGATGCACGCCCGGGTCTCCGGAGCGCACCTGATGCTGAGCAAGAAGTTCCTGTTCAAGCCGCAGCGCCAGCGCGACGCGGCCGGGATCGGCGACCGGCTGCTGGTGTCGAACCGCGCCGGAACGACCGGAATGACCGAGACGTACCTGGACCGGCTCACCCGGGCGCGGCAGGACCATACGCTCGCCCCGCTGCGTCCCGTGCTGATCGCCGGAAAACCGGGGTCTGCGCCCGATCCGGCGATACATTCCGATCAGGGAACGGCCGTGCCGGTCGTCGCGGAACTGACCGGATGAGCCGAACGGACGACGGAGCCGGGGGCGGCGTGGGAGCACGGACCGACTTCAGGTCGGGCACCGGGGTGCGCCAGCCGGTGCTCGCGGTCGACCGCGAGCAGTTGATGGCGCTCATCGACTACACGTCCTCGGTGATCTACATGCGCGACGCCGACGGACGGTACCTGCTGGTCAACCGGGAGTACGAGCGCCTGTTCGACCTGCGTCGCGAGGACATCGTCGGGCTCACCGACCACGACCTGTTCCCGCGCGAGGTCGCCGACGCGTTCCGGGAGAACGACCGGCAGGCGCTTGCCGGGGGCGTCCCGATCCAGATGGAGGAGCACGCGCCCGGCGACGACGGCGTACGCACCTACCTGACCGTGAAGTGGCCGCTGATCGACGAGGCCGGGACGCCGTACGCGGTCGCCGGGATCTCCACCGACATCACGGAGCGCAGCCGGGCCGAGGCGGCCCTGCGGGACAGCGAGGAACGGTTCCGGCTGCTCGCCGAGCACGCCCAGGACATCATCTTCCGCTTCCGGCTCGGCCCGGAGCCGGCGATGGAGTACCTGAGCCGGGCCGTCGAGGCGATCACCGGGTTCGCCGCCGAGGACTTCTACGCCGATCCCGGGCTGATCATGAGCCGGGTCGAGCCCGCGGACCGGCCGGCCTTCGAGAGGTCGTGGCGCACGCCGCGCTCCGGGACGATCTCCTTCCGCCTGCGCCGCCGGGACGGCGAGGTGGTCTGGATCGAGCAGCGGGCCAGCGCGGTCGCCGGCGCCGACGGGGGGCTCGCCGCCGTCGAGGGCATCCTGCGCGACGTCACCGAGCGGGTGGCCGCCGAACGGGAGCACGCCGAGCTTGAGCAACAGCTGCGCCAGTCGGAGCGGCTCGACTCGCTCGGGCAGCTCGCCGGGGGCATCGCCCACGACTTCAACAACATCCTCGCGGTGATCTCCGGGTACGCCGACATGCTGGCCGACGAGCTCGGCGACAGCCATCCCAGCCTGCCGGACGCGGCCGGGATCAAGCAGGCCGCCGCCCGGGGCGCCGCGCTGACCCGGCAGTTGCTGCTGTTCAGCCGCTCCGAGCCGTCGCAGGCGGAGCTGCTCGACCTGAACGCGGTCGCCTCGGAGATGATGCGGCTGCTCGCGCGCACGCTCGGCGAGGACATCGAGCTGGGCACGGCGCTGCTCCCCGGCCTCCCGCCGGTCGTGATGGACCGCAGCAAGCTGGAGCAGGTCGTGATGAACGCGGTGCTCAACGCGCGGGCCGCGATGCCGTCCGGCGGCCGGTTGACGATCAGCACCGGCCTCGAGCACGACGGCGGGGGCGGCGATCAGGTCTGTCTCGCGGTGACCGACAACGGCTGCGGGATGACGCCGGACGTCGTGGCGCGCGCCTTCGAGCCGTTCTTCACCACCAAGGGACGGGGCAGCGGCACCGGGCTGGGGCTGGCCACCGCGTACGGCGTGGTCACCGACGCCGGCGGCACGATCACCCTGGAGTCGGAGCCGGGCCGCGGCACGACCCTGCGGGTGCGCCTGCCGGCCGGAGCCGAGGACGCGTCCGGGGTGATCCCGGCCGCGCCGGTCGCCGCCGTCCAGGCCGGGGACGGCCGGCGGATCCTGGTGGTCGAGGACGAGGAGCAGGTCCGCGACATCGTCTGCCGGTTGCTGCGCAAGGCCGGCTACCGGGTCTTCGCCGCCCCGCACCCGGCCGAGGCCCTGCGCATGTGCCGCGACGACGGCCTGGAGTTCGACGTGCTGCTCACCGACGTGATCATGCCGGGCATGTCGGGCACGCAACTCTGCGCGGAGCTGCGGCGCGACCGGCCCGGGCTGCCGGTGCTGTTCATGTCCGGCTACACCAGCGGACCCGCCCCCGGCGGCCAGGAGATGCCGGCCGACGCCCCGCTGATCCGCAAGCCGTTCGAGGCGCAGACGCTGCTCAACGAGGTCCATCGGGTGGTCACCGAGCGCGTTTGACCCCTTTCGACACCATTTCCGCCGTACGTCGTAGCAACCGGCTCTCCTCACGGGAAGTGCAGGCACAGCACGACCGTGTCGTCCACCGCCGGGCCGGGCATCTCGGCGAGCAGGTCCCGGCACAGGTCGTCCGTTCCCGCCTTGACCAGCGCGTGCGCCGTCTCCGCGAGCCGCTCCAGCCCCTCGTACAGCGTCTCGCCGCGACGCTCGACCAGGCCGTCGGTGTAGAACACCAGGTGTGCGCCGACCGGCACCGGGGCCGACCCGTGACGGCGCTCCCCCGGCGCCACCCCGATCGGCAGGGAGCGGCCCTCCCACAGG
>KL571305.1:1038-4117 GCA_000715855.1 Actinoplanes liguriensis | reverse complement strand
CTCCCACAGGAACGTGCCGCCGTCGCCGGTGACGAGCAACGGTGGCGGGTGGCCGGCACACACGTACCGGAGCAGTCGTGTTCCGGTGTCGAAGTCGGCGTAGCCGACCGTGCCCGCGTAACTTCCGCTGATCAGCGGGCTGGCTCGTTCCAGCTCGGCGAGGGTCTCCGCGGGGCCGGGCGCCGACTGGGCGAGGACCCGCAGCGTGGCCTGCATCCGCGCCATCGCGGCGGCCGCGGCCAGGTCGTGACCGACGATGTCGCCGACGGCGATGCCGATCCGGTCGCCGGGCAGGTCGAAGACGTCGTACCAGTCGCCGCCGACGTCGTGGGTGCGGTCGGCCGGGCGGTATCCGGCGCTGATCCGCACGTCGGGCCGGGCGTCCGGCAGCGTCGGCAGCAGCGCGCGCTGGAGTCGCTGGGCCGCGCTGACCTGCAGCAACGCGCGATCGCGCTCGGCGATGCCGACGGTCAGGAAGCAGGCGCCGAGGATGGTGACCGCCAGGAACAGTTGCAGGGTGGCGGTCTTCAGCTCGACCGGCCCGTCGAGCACCGCCCACGGCCCGTGACCGGAACTGGTCATCGCGTTCGCGGTGATCGCCATCGCCAGCCCGGCCGGCATGGTCACCGCGAGCGACCGGTAGAGGGCGAGACCGAACAGCAGTGGGATCGGCAGGTAGAACAGTGGCAGGTGCTGCGGCCAGAACCCGACGACCGTCACCGCGACCGTCGCCAGCAGCGGAAGCAGCACGTTCCTGAACGGCGGGCGCCAGGCCAGGACGGTGCCGGCCATGGTCAGCGCGCCGGCCGCGTCGCCGGCCCAGAACGGCAGGAACGACTCCACCCAGCCGCGATCCTGACTCACCGTGATCGTGGTCGCGCCGATCACCGCCCCGAGCAGCGGACCGGCCAGCACGCAGCAGCCCAGGAACGCGAGCAGGTCGCGCCGCCGGGACAGATCCACCGAGCCGGGCACGTTGCGGCGCAACAGCATCGCCCCGAGCAGCGGTTCGGCCGTGTTCGCCAGGGCGTAGCCCCACGCGTACGCCGGATCGATCCCCTGCCAGACATCGACAACCGTCTCGACGGCGGCGACCACCAGCAGGATGCCGGCCCACCGGCGCGGCGGGTTGAGCAGCAGCGCGGAGAGCGTCACCCCGGCCGGCAGGAACAGCACGACGATCGAGGTGGCGCCGAAGATCAGGAAAGCGATCAGGGCGCCGGTCGCATACGCCAACGCCACGGTCATCAGGACGAGCCAGGTGCGCCGCCTGGCGTCCGATTCCGCCATCAGGCCATGATGCCGCACCTTATGGTCGGACGATACGACCCGGACTGTTGATCTTGAGGTTTCCAGCCCGGCCCGGCGCCTACCGGTGGGTAGCCTGGCCCGGGTTTGCACCCCGCATGTGATCGGAGCCCGATGTTCTCCCGCGCCACTTCCGACCCGTCCCTCCTGCGCGGTGTCACCACCCGGCGGCTCGGCCGTCGTGACGCCCTGCGGCTCGGTGGCCTGTCCGCGCTCGGCGCGGCGCTGGCCGCGTGCGGGGTGCCGGGCAAGGGCACACCGGCCACCAGCGTCGACGCCGGCACCCTGGCGAACTTCTGGCAGGACCGGAAGCAGAACGGCAAGGTCGACTTCGCGAACTGGCCGCTCTACATGGACCCGGCCCACCCGGAGCTGAAGAAATTCACCGCCGCGACCGGCATCCAGGTGAACTACCAGGAGGTCATCCAGGAGATGGGCCCCTGGTTCGCCAAGGTGCAGCCGCAGCTGTCGGCGAAGCAGTCGATCGGGTACGACCTGATGGTCATCACCAACGGGATCCAGTTCGGCCAGTTCCGCTCGGCCGGCTTCCTGGCCCCGCTCGACCACACCAGGCTGCCCAACTTCACCGCGAACGTGGCCGCGAAGTACACCCAGGAGACCTTCGACCCGGCGAACGTGTTCAGCGTGCCGTGGGCTTCCGGGATCACCGGCATCGCCTACGACCCGGCGAAGACCGGGCGGGAGATCACCAGCCTCGCCGACCTGTGGGACCCCGCGTTCAAGGGCAAGGTCGGGATGATGTCCGACCCGACCGAGCTGGCCAACTTCGGGCTGCTCGCGGCCGGCCTGAAGCCGGCGGGCTCGACGGAGGCCGACTGGAAGAAGGCGGCCGCCAAGCTCAAGCGGCAGCGCGACGCCGGGATCGTCCGCAAGTACTACGAGCAGGACTACGTCGACGCGCTCGGCAAGGGCGAGGTCTGGATCACCCAGGCCTGGTCCGGCGACGTGTTCCAGAAGAATCTTTCCGACGGCACGAACCTCAAGTTCGTGATCCCCGAGGAGGGCGGCACGATCTGGACCGACAACTTCGCCATCCCGGTCACCGCCGCGAACCCCGTCGACGCCATCCAGCTGATCGACTTCTTCTACGCGACCGAGAACGCGGCGTCGCTCGCCGAGTACATCAACTACGTCTGCCCGGTGCCCGGCGCGCAGGCGCAGATCACCAAGGACGCGGCGGCGCTGTCCGGAACTGATCGCACCGACATGGAGCAGGTCGCGAACAGCGCGCTGGTCTTCCCGAGCGAAGCGGACTACGCGAGGCTGCACTACTACGTCGACTTCAACACCGCCGAGCAGCAGCAGAAGTTCTCGTCGCTCTTCGAGCGGATCGTGCTGGGCTGACGGTCAGGGTTTCAGGTTCTCAGCTCGAAGGCGTTGCCGTCCGGATCCCTCAGCAGGATCCGGCCGGCATCCGCGCTCACCAGGGTCGCGCCCAGCCCTGCCAGCCGCTCCGCCTCGGCATGCGGATCACCGTCGGCCGCCAGTTCGAACCGCACCCGGTCACCGTTCTTCGGCATCAGCGGCGGGCCGCCCCAGGTGAGTTTCGGGCCGCCGTGCGGTGAGCGGATCGCGGTCTCCTCGTTCTCGTCCCACACCAGCGGCCAGCCCAGCGCGGCGCTCCAGAAATAGCCGTCGGCCTGCGATCCGTCGCCGGAAACCGCCCCGAGGAAACCGCAGCCGGCGAGGAAGTTGTTGCCCGGCTCGATCACGCACAGCTCGTTGCCCTCCGGGTCGGCGAGCACCACCC
>KL571305.1:0-828 GCA_000715855.1 Actinoplanes liguriensis | reverse complement strand
GTGCGGCTCGTCCGGGCCCTGCCCGACGTCGGCGGGCCGGCCGCCGAGCTCCAGCACACGCGTCACGGTCCGCTCCTGATCAGCCGCGTCGGTGCTGGTCAGATCGAAGTGCATCAGGTTCTGGCCGCTCTTCGGGCGGTCCGTGGCGGTGAACCGCATCCCGAACCCGGTATCGTCGGCCGGCAGCAGCGTCGCCGGGCCGGTCATCTCCCAGCCCAGCAGCTCGGCCCAGAATCGCGCGATGCCCTCCGGATCGACGGCGTCGAAACAGAACGCGGACAATCGACTGGTCATAGTTTGCGGACCTTACCCGGATCTCTCCGGGGCATCGACCGACTTATCGATCATGGTAACGTGCCGGAGATCCGATGCCGGACAAAGGACGATAAATGCTTTCCGACGTACGTATCGACGAAGCCGGGCCGGCCGACCTCGACACCGTCACCACACTGTTCCTCGGCTACCTGGAGTTCTACCAGGCACCCGCCGAGCCGGCCGAGGCCAGGTCCTTCCTCTCCGCCCGGATGAACGGCGGCGAGTCCAAGATCCTGCTCGCCCGCGTCGGCGACGAGCCGGCCGGGTTCACCCAGATCTACCCGTCGTTCAGCTCCGTACGCCGCGCCCCGGTCTGGATCCTCAACGACCTGTTCGTCACCCCGGCGTACCGCCGCCACGGCGTCGGCCGCGCCCTGCTCCAGGCCGCCGCGGAACGCGCCGAGAAGGAAGGCGTGATCCGCATCGAGCTGTCGACCGACGAGTCGAACACTGAGGCGCAGGCCCTCTACGAGTCGGAGGGCTACCTGACCGGCTTCCCGGTCCGCCACGACC
>KL571304.1:46614-48688 GCA_000715855.1 Actinoplanes liguriensis | reverse complement strand
TCCCGTACGACCCCGGCACCGCGGCCCGCGTGCTGGCCCGCGGAGGCGTGATCGCCTTCCTGGAGGGCGCCGGCGAGACCGGCCCGCGCGCACTGGGCCACCGCTCCCTGCTCGGCGACCCGACCGCCGAGGGCATGCGCAAGAGGCTGAGCGAGGACCTCAAGCGCCGGGAGTGGTTCCGCCCGCTCGGCGCTGTCATCCGGGACGACCGGTTCGGCGAGCTCTTCCCGGGCCAAGAGCTCTCGCCGTACATGCTGTTCAACTACGACGTACGGGAAGGGCTGTTCCCGGAGGCCCGGCACATCGACGGCACCAGCCGGCTGCAGACGCTGACCGGGGCCGACCATCCCCGGCTCTACCATCTGCTCGGCGAGTTCGAACAGATGACCGGCGTCGCGGCGCTGATCAACACATCGCTGAACGGCCCCGGCCGGGCGATCGCGCAGACCAGCCGGCACATGATCGACGACTTCGGCGGTCAGGACGTCGACCTGTTCGTCGCGGACGACGTGATGGCGCACGGAACGGGTTCCCGATGACCAGCCCGGCCGCCTACCAGGTGCCGGCCGAGGTCGGGCGGGACCTGGCGGCCGAGCTCGACGCCGGCCACCACTACGTCAGCGACCTGCTGATGCGGACCATGCGCGACTTCGGCGCGTCCCCCGGTCTCGTCCGATATCTGTCTCTTATACACATCCTGCCTGCTCACGATGTGGCTGCCCGAGGCGCAGCTGCGGCGGGCGGTGGCCGGCGACATCGGCATGCACATCGCGGCGATGAAACTCTTCGACGACCTCCTGGACGACGACAGCGGCTTCGACCGGTTCGAGCTGGCCCTGTGCCTGCTGCTGGAGCAGCGGGCGGTGTCCCGCCTCGCGCTGCGGGCCGAGGACCCGAGGACCGTGCTCACCACGATCGAGGACAACTTCGTCACCGTCGGGGTGGGCCAGCTGCGCACCAAGCGGGAACCCGCCACCGACCTGGCGAGCTGGCGGGCACACGCGGAGACGTACGGCGGCTGCTTCCTCAGCCTGTACGGCACGCTGGCCGCCCTGGCCGGCCGCGCGCCCCGGACCTCGGCCGCGGCCACCGACTTCGGGTGGGGCTTCGGCATGATCGTCACGATCGCGGACGACCTGCGCGACTACGAGAGGCACGGCGAGCGGACCGGCAATCTCGGGCACCTGCTGCGCACCGGGCGCGTCGGCGAGGACGCGCTGCGGGCACTGATCGAGGAGGCGCGGGTCCGGGCCACCCCACCGGCGGACGTCCCGTGCGCTCACGACCTGCGGCCGATCATCGACCGCTACGCCGACGACATCCTCGACCGGGGCCTGCCGATCTTGCTGGCGTTGCCGGGCGATCGGCCGCCGCCTCCCGACGGGCGGTCATGATGTGCGGCATCGCGGGGCAGGCCGGCCGGGGCGGCGTCGACCCCGGCCCGGTCCGGTCGATGCTGACCGCCCTGGCGCACCGCGGGCCGGACGGCACCGGGCTGCACGTCGGACCGGGCGTGGCCCTGGGCATGCGCCGCCTGGCCATCATCGACGTAGCGGGCGGCGCCCAACCGGTCTTCAGCGAGGACGGCGACGTCGTCGCGGTGCTGAACGGCGAGCTCTACAACTACCGGCACTTACGCCGTGAGCTGATCGCCCGCGGTCACCGGCTAACCGGCGACGGCGACAGCGAGTGCCTGGTCCACCTGTACGAAGAGTACGGCGACGACCTCGTCGACCACCTGCACGGGATGTTCGCCTTCGCGATCTGGGACGCCCGCGCCGGCCGCCTGCTGCTGGGACGGGACCGGGTCGGCAAGAAACCGCTGTTCTGGCGCCTGCTGCCGGACGGCCTCCAGTTCGCTTCGGAAGTGAAGGCCTTCCTGGCCGATCCGGGTTTTCCGCGCACGGTCGACCCGGCGGCGGTGCACGGCTACCTGGCCTGCGCCTACGTCCCCGGCTCCGGCAGCATCTGGCAGGGTGTCCGCCGTCTCGCGCCGGGCACCGTGCTCAGCTGGGCGGCCGGCACGGTGACCAGCCGCCGTTACCACCGACCGGCGTACACCCCGGCGGTGACC
>KL571304.1:45976-46294 GCA_000715855.1 Actinoplanes liguriensis | reverse complement strand
GAGCGGCGCTTCGCCCGGGCGGCCGCCGGACACTACGGCGCCGATCATCACGAATGGGTGCTCGGGCCGGACGTCGTACCGCTGCTCGCCGACCTGACCGAGCAGTTCGACGAGCCGTTCGCCGACTCATCGGCAATCGCCACCTTCTATCTGGCCCGGATGACGAGCCGGCACGTGACCGTTGCACTCAACGGCGACGGCGGCGACGAGTGCTTCGGCGGCTACGACCGATACCGAGTGCTGGCCGGCGCCGGGCGTCTCGCCCAGGCCGGGCCGCTCGGCGCCCCGTTGGTCCGGGCCCTGTCTCTTATACACATC
>KL571304.1:44349-45773 GCA_000715855.1 Actinoplanes liguriensis | reverse complement strand
CGCTGGCCGCATCGGCGGGCGGCCATCGCCTGCGCCGGGCCGGTCGCGTCCTCGCATTGGCCGGTCACCGCCCGGTCGACCGGTACGCCGCGCTGATGACCGTCTTCGAGCCGAGCCGCCTGGCCGGCCTCTACACCGGCGAGTTCGCCCGCCTGGTCACGGGCGTGGACCCGATGCGGCACCTGCGGTCGGCCTGGGACGACTCCACCGGCCGGTCGATGATCGACCGGCTGCTGACCGTCGACCAGCGCACCTACCTGGCCGGTGACCTGCTGCCCAAGATGGACCTGGCCACCATGGCGCACGGGCTCGAAGCACGCTCGCCGTTCCTCGACCAGGATCTGATGGCCTGGGCGGCCCGTCTGCCCGCCCGTTTCAAACTCGGCGGCGGGAGGTCGAAGCGTGTGCTCAAGCACGCCGTCCGGGAGTGGCTGCCGCCCGGCCTGATCGACCGGCCGAAAGCCGGGTTCGGCGTGCCGATGGACGACTGGCTGCGCGCCGGCCTGCGCACCCTCGCCTGGGACCTGCTCACCAGCGCCACCGCGCGACAGCGTGGCATCTTCCGCCCGGAGGCGGTGCGCCGCCTGCTGTCCGAACAGGACGCCGGGCACCAGCACGGGCGCCGGATCTGGGCGCTGATGCAGCTGGAATCGTGGTACCGCCGCTTCGCCGACCAGTCGCCGGAACTCATCACCAAGACCGGAGAACGCCAGTGCTCACCGTGATCCTGCCGCATTTCCGTTGCGCCCGGTATCTGGCGGCGGCGGTCCGGTCGGTGCTCGGCCAGACCCTCCGCGACCTGCGCCTGGTCGTGGTCGACGACTGCTCGCCGGACGACGACTGGGTCTCCGCGCTCGCCCCGTTCCGCGATGACCCGCGGCTGACGGTGCTGCGCGCCTCCCGACAGGTCGGCCACCTGCGCCTCAAGAACGCGGTGCTGCCGACGGTGACCACGCCGTACGTCGGTTTCCAGGACGCGGACGACGAGAGCGAGCCGAATCGCTTCGCGGTCCAGGTCGCGATGCTGGAACGCGGCCGGGCCGACCTGGTGGGGTGCGGGTTCACCCAGATCGACGCGGAGGGCCGGGTCACCGGGATGCGCCGGATGCCCCGCAACGGCAACCTGTGGATCCGGATGGGCCGGACCACCGTCGCGCTGCACCCGACCACCGTGGTCCGGCGGGCCGTGTTCAGCCGGCTCGGCGGCTTCGACGGCACTGCCGAGTTCGGCGCCGACACCGACTTCCACCTCCGCCTGGCCCGGCTCTACCGGATCCGCAACAGCCGGCTGCCGCTCTACCGCTACCGGGTCTGGTCGCAGTCGCTGACCGGCGCTCCGGAGACCGGTTTCGGCTCGCCGGCCCGTCAGGCGTATGTCGCCCGGCTGCTCGAGGCGGAGCAGCGGCGCAAGCAGGCTTGTGGTT
>KL571304.1:43077-44207 GCA_000715855.1 Actinoplanes liguriensis | reverse complement strand
GCGCAAGCAGGCTCGTGGTCCCGCCGAGCTGCTGCCGCTGCTGGTCGCGCCGGGCAACGACATCGACTTCGACCTCGAGCCGGTTCGATGACGCCCCTGATCGACGTGGTGCTGGTCGCCAGGCACGACTGGCGGCCCGCGGTGCGCCGGCTGCAAGACCAGACCCGGCCGCCGGCCCGGGTGATCGTGGAGACGGCATCCCCGGTCACCGGTGATCCCGGCGAGGTCACCATCGTCCCACCCGGCCGCGGCATCGCCACCGCGACCGCGGACTGGGTCGCCCTGCTCGGCGAGTCCGACGACCCGTATCCGGCCTGGCTCGCCGAGGTGGCCACGGCCGCCGGGGCCGGAGCGGACGCGGTCGCGTGGGGCGTGCTCGCCCTGAACGGTGCCGGCATCGTCGAATCGGTCGACCTACCCCCGGCCACGGCGGGCATCCGGGGAAGACCCGCTCCGGGCATCGCCTTCCGGCGGTCCCTGGCCACCTCGGACGGAAGCCTTCCGCGCCGCACGCGAGTCACCGGACTCCCCCGGTTGCTGAGCACCCGGCCCGCCCGCGACCCGATGACGTGCGGGTCCCCGATGGTCAGTGTGATTCTTCCGGTCCGCAACGCCGCCGCGACCCTGGGCGACCAGCTCGACGCGCTGGCCGCTCAGGACTACCCCGGCGCATGGGAGCTGATCGTGGTGGACAACGGCTCCACCGACCACAGCGCGGCGGTCGCCGACGCCCGGCGGGACCGGTTGCCCGGACTCCGTGTGGTCTCCGCCCCGGCCGCGCACACCGCCGGCGTCGCCCGCAACGCCGGGGTCCGGGCGGCCGCCGGCGAACGGCTGGGCTTCTGCGACGCCGACGACGTCGCCGACCCTGGCTGGCTCACGGCCATGGTGGCCGCGCTGGCGGACGCCGACCTGGTTGGCGGCGCCCTGGACTGCTCGGTGCTGAGCCCGGCCTTCCTGGACGAACAGCCGGCCCCGTTGCCCGCGCAGGATGAGCCGCTTGCGTTCGCGCGCAGCGCCAACTGCGGGATCCGGCGCTCCGTGCTGCACGCGGTCGGCGGGTGGGCCGAGCATTTCCCGGGCGGTGCCGGCGAGGACGTCGAGCTGTCCTGGCGGGTGCAGTTGGCGGG
>KL571304.1:37975-42874 GCA_000715855.1 Actinoplanes liguriensis | reverse complement strand
TACCGGCTGCGTCCCACCCTGGCCGGCGTGGCGCGGCAGAAGTGGTCCTACGGTCTGACCGGCGCGCTGCTGTTTCGTACGTTCCGGAACGCCGGTTATCGCCGCCGCCCGTGGCGGCAGGTTCTCCTGAGCTGGGTCTGGATGCTTCGGCATCTGCCGGACCTCGGGCGCTCCGGCACGCCGCGTCGCCGCTGGATCCGGTACGCGGCCCGGCTGGCCGGTTTCGCGGCCGGAAGCGTACGTCATCGTGCCGCCTATTTCTGAGTGACACGGATGAATTTGATTTCTCGGCGATGCCGACCCGAGACGAAGCAGATTGCGAGGAACGGAGATGACCGGTACCGACGAGGCGATCGCCACGAGCCCGCTGGAGCAGAGCCGGGCGCTGGTCGGCCCGGGGGTGGATCGCATTCTGTCCCGGTGCCTCGAGGCCGCCCGCCGCCAGGGCAACGACGAGGGCTGGCAGGACGGTGTCGACACGGTGCAGGCGTTCCTGGTCGGCTCGGGCAAGCGGGTCCGCCCGCTCTTCTGCCACCTGGGCTGGCGCAGCGCCGGCGGGCCGGACGAGCCGGGAATCCTCGAGGTGGCGGCCGCGCTGGAGATGTTCCACGGGTTCGCGCTGATCCACGACGATGTGATGGACCGCAGCGACACCCGGCGGGGCGGCCCAACAGTGCATGTGAGCATGGCTCGTGCACACGAGCGACGCGGCGGCCGGGGCCGGTCTCTGGACTACGGGCGCAGCACCGCCATCCTCTGGGGCAACCTCTGCCTCACCTGGGCGGACGACCTCTTCTTGAACGCCGCGCTGCCGCCGGAGCGGATCCGCCCCGCCGTCGAGATCTTCCGCCGGATGCGGGCCGAGGTTCTCCTCGGGCAGTACCTCGACATCCTGGGCGAGGCGGTCACCGCCGATCTCGCGAGCTGCTACCGCATTTTGCTCCTCAAGTCCGCCCGTTACACGGTGGAGCGGCCGCTGCAGATCGGTGCGACCCTGGCCGGTGCGTCCGAGCCGGTGCTGGCGGCGCTGTCCCGCTACGGGGTGGCTCTCGGCGTGGCCTTCCAGCTGCGGGACGACACCCTGGGCGCGTTCGGCAACGATGCCGAGACCGGCAAGTCGGCGACCACCGACCTGCGGGACGGCAAGTCGACGGTCCTGATGGCGATGGCCCGGCAGGCGGCGTCACCGGAGCAACTGGCCGTCATCGAACGCTGGCACGGCAACCCCGACCTGGATGACGAGGGGGTCGCCGCGCTGCGTCAGGTGATCGTCGACACCGGCAGCCTGCGCCAGGTGGAGCAGGTCATCGAGGAGCGGACCGCCGAGGCGGTGGCAGCTCTGCGCGACGCCGAGATCGCCGAGCCGGCCGGCCGGGCCCTGACCGAGATCGCCCACAAGCTCGTGCACCGCGTCAACTGACGTCGCGGAGCTGGGAGCCGTCCGGCGCCCAGCTCCGCGCGACGATCGCGTGCTAGCGCACGCCCGCGGCGACCGGCTGGCGAATGCTCTGCAGATGCTTGCGGCGGCGCAGTCGTACGGCGGTGAGCACCCCGGTCAGCACGATCATGCCGGTGGCCATGCCGAGGCCGTGCTGCAGGCCGCGGCTCAGATAGCCGGAGTCGACGTTGTCGACCACATACGTTCCGATCTCCCGCGACGACCAGAACGGCAGGTATTTCGACGAGCTCTTGGCCGGGTCGACCGCCATCTGAACCCCGACCAGCCCGATGAGCAGCAGGGTGCCCTCCAGGTCGCGCGGCAACAGGGCGCCGACCAGCATGCCGAGCGGCACCCCGACCAGGGCGGTCAGCATGAGCAGCAGGGCGAGCGCGCCCGGCCGCCGGATGTCCTGGTCGAAGTAGATCAGCAGGAAGTAGGCGCCGGCGATGACCCAAGAGACCAGCAGCAGCGGCGCCAGCCGCCCGATCAACAGGGCGAGCGACGAGTAGCCGACCAGCCGGAGCCGGGGCTCGACCGTCTTCGCCGAGTTGCCGGAGAACAGCCCGGCGGTGCTGGCACCCCAGCCGAGGCCGAGGCAGGCGAACCGGATGGCTTGACCGGTCTGGTCGTGGCGTGCCGCGTAGAAGGCCAGGGGCAACAGAAACAGCATGCCGAGCACGGTCCGGCGCCGGGCCAGGTCGCGCAGCACCATCTCGGCGACCGTGAGTACCTTGGTCATCGGTTTCGCTCACTTCCGGCCGGCGTGAGGTCGAGCACCTGGTCGACGCGGTCCATCGCGTTGAGCATGTGGGTGATCACCACGATCGTGCGGCCGGTGTCGCGCAGCCGCCAGATGACCTCCCAGAAGTCGGTGTACGTCCCGCGGTCGAAGCCCTGATAGGGCTCGTCGAGCAGCAGGATGTCGTGCCCGCCGAGGACGGAGAGGATGACGTTGAGCTTCTGGCGGGTGCCGCCCGAGAGGTGTCGTGCCTGAACCTTCGGATCGGGCGACCAGCCGAGGCCGGCCGCCATCTCCCGCCCCCGGGACCGGGCCACGTCACGCTTCAGCCCGTTGCCCCGGCCGAAGAGGATGAAATGCTCGTCCGGACGCAGGAAGTCGAAGGTCCCGCCGGCCTGCGGGCAGTAGCCGATCGAGCCGTGCACCTCGACCTGACCACTGTTCGGTGAGACAAGGCCCGCACAGATCTTGAGGAACGTCGACTTCCCCGCCCCGTTCGCCCCGACCACCGCGGCGACCTCGCCGGCACGCACCTCGAGATTCACTCCGGAGAGGACCTCGCGACGGCCGAACCGCTTCGTGATGCCCGTGGCGCGCAGCCGGACGGGTGGCGGCGGGGCGGCCACGCTCCCCCGCCCGTGCGACATGACGGCGGGCGGGCGCCGGTCCGGCGGCTCGCCAGGTTGCTGGCTGGTCCACATCTGCTGGCTCAGGGCTCCCTTCGCTGTTTAAACAGCGGTTTTCGGCACATACGCACGGCTGGGACGGACTATTCTATACATTCTGGTCTTTCGCACCACCCGGGCTTCAGATGCCGGCCAGTCACGCGTCTGATCGCTCCGCTCCGGGCGGAGCGGGGACACCGAAGATCGCCTGGCCGAGAGGCCCTCGATGACCCTCCGCGTCACCGAAGGTCAGGAAAGGCCGGCCGGCACCTGTCTCGGCGAGCCGGCCCAGCTCCGCGGCGAGCACCGGCGACATCAGCAGATGCCGCTCGTTGCCCCGGGGCCGGAAGCCCCGCCGGCGCAGGGTCTCGCTCCACTGAGTATCGGAGAACGAGGCCAGCACCACCATCGCCCCGGCGCGAGCCAGCCAGGTGTGCGCCGCACCGAGCACCGCAGCGGCGTGTCGCACCGGTCCGAAAGCATCCCAGATCACCCCGACGCGCAGCGACCGGAACCGCGGATGACGCACGAAACGACGGATCCCGACCACCGCCCAGCCGAGCACCGCGTCGTCCCGGCGGACCACCAAACGGTGGAATCCATGGTCGTCGGCGGGATAAACGGCGTTCAGGGTGGCCGCGTCCCGCCCCGGCACGAACGAGTAGTCGATGCCGCCGTCCCGGCGCACGGCGTCGGCCCAGTCACCGAAGTCCGGCTCGACGGTGACGTCCACGCCGGGCGGCCCACGGCGCAGCGATCGCCCCAGCGGCACGCCCCACCAGACGAGCGTCGGGCTGGCCCACGACTGCCAGCGGAACATGCCGAACAACTCCCGCATGTCGGGGCGGGTCTCCAGGCCCCAGCCGTACAGCCGGGGCCGGCGGCGCATCATGTCTTTGACCAGGGCGAACGACGTCCGCGCATGCCGGCTGTCGGCGGCACCCTCGGAGTACGGCCCCTGCACTGACGCGACCTGTTCCGGGCGGCCACCGATCAGAGCCGCCTCGTGCCGCAGCACATAGCCACCGTGCGCGCGTTCGTCGTCGCCGAGCGCCACGAAGAGCTCCCGGTGGGTCGGGCAGTCCGGCACCGGCGCCAGCCAGTCCGGCACCGGATCCTCGAAGAACCCGGTCTTGCCGGCCGCGGCCATCCTGGCATTGAAGGCACGCACCGCGGGCCGCCATCGCTCGTCGTGCGCCCGCACCTGGATCGTCAACGGGCCGCGTCTCCGGGCTCCACCCGGACGTGCAGCAGGTGCAGCGTGTAGGGCACTCCGGCCGGCGCCTCGAGCGCGCCGATCGCGGCCCGGATCTCGGCCTCGCAGTCGTCGCGAGCCGGACCGCCGATCTCCAGCAGCTGCCCCTCGATCCGCACCCACCAGGCCATGTGCCCGGCGACCGTGTCGTACCGGGTGTCGAACCACTCCCGCACCGTGACCCGCCGGCCCGGCAGCGCGCCGGTGAAGGTCGTGGCTGCCTCCTCCCGGGTGAGCTGGCATCGCAGCCGGGCCGCCCCGAACACCCGGGCCGGGCCGAAGTGCCGCAGGAAGATCGGGGTGGTCGCTTTGATGAACTCGCGCCCGCTGTAACGGCCGATGAAGAACAGGTCGGCCCGGCCGTCCTGGGCCAGCACCCGGTCGATCTCGGCCGCGCCGGTCGCCGGGTCGCTGACCCAGTGGAAGGCCATCAGGCTGTACAGGTAGTCGACCGTACCGGTCGGGAGCCGCAGGTCTTCGAACCGGCCGTCGGTGACGGTGGCGCCCGCGATGTCCCCGATCCGGCCGGCCGCGATGTCCCGCAGGCCGGCGGCCGGTTCCACGCCGACCAGCCGGGCCCGGGACGCCCGCCGGTGGACCTCCCGCAACGCTGATCCGTCGCCGCAGCCGACGTCGACGATCGTCCGGTCAGTCGGCCTCGGGTCGAGCGACGGCCACAACTCGCGGGTCGCCAGGCCCCAGCACGACTGCTGGTTCTCGGCGCCGGCGTACTCGCCGGCGCGGCGCGAATAGGTCTCGACGATCGGGTCAGCCGACATCGGCTCGCTCCGTCGACGAG
>KL571304.1:30407-37795 GCA_000715855.1 Actinoplanes liguriensis | reverse complement strand
CAGCCGGCACAGGCTGCGGACCGTGGCCAGGTCGTCGAAGTCCAGGTCGACCAGGTCCACGGTCCGGCCGGTGCGCTCGGCCAGGAGGGCCATCAGCTGGACGAAGCCGAGAGAGTCGAGCACTCCGACGGTGAGCAGATCGGTCTCGGCGGTGACCGGGGTGTCCATCGTCTCCCGGTCGGCGCGGTGCGCCCGGACCCAGTCCAGGGCCTCCGCCACGAGGTTGTCGGTCGGGCTCGTCATCAGGTTTGTCGACCTTCCTGCAGGAGAGCGGCGGCGGCCTTGCGGTCCAGCTTGCCGTTGGGGTTACGGGGGATCTCGTCGACGACGAGCACGCGGCGCGGCACCATGTAACCCGGCAGCGACTGGGCGCACGCATCGATGATCTGTCGTGGCGCCCGGTCGCCACCGCGTGACACCACGGCCACGAGGTGTTCGACGGCCGAGGCGCTCGGCCACGGCACGGCCAGCGCGTCGGGTCGGTCGCAGACGGTACGCAGCACGTGGTCGACCTCGAGGAGCTCGACCCGGAATCCGTTGATCTTGATCTGGTCATCGGTCCGCCCGTGGTAGTGCAGCAGACCCGACTCGTCCGCCCGGACCAGGTCACCGGTGCGGAACCAGCGGGCGTCCGGGCCGGTGACGAACCGGGACGCGGTGCGGACCGGATCGTTCCAGTAGCCGGCCGCCACCTGCGAGCCGGCGAGCCACAGCTCCCCGGTCTCACCCGGCGTCGCCGGCGCGCCGGCGACGTGCACGGTAGCCCGCTGCCCCGGGAACGCGTGGCCGATCGGCAGGACCCCGTTGCCGTCGCCGAGCCACGCCGACACGTCGGGGCCGGGCTGGAACCCGGTCACCGCGATCGTCGCCTCGGTCGGTCCGTAAAGATTGTCCAGGACGGCCGTGGCGGCCGCGGACTGCCAGGCGGCGGCCACCGCGGCGGTGAGCGGCTCGCCGCAGAAGATGCTCCAGCGCAGCGACGGCAGCGCCTCGGCGCCGAGCACGCCCAGCGCACTCGATCGTGCGGCGGCCGAGGGAACGCTGAACCAGGCGGTGAGCCGGTGACGCCGGATGAAGGCCACCGGTTGCATCAGCGCTCGCGCCGACAGCGGATAGAGGCAGGCACCGGCTTGCCAGGTGGCGAACATGTCGTGGACGCTCAGGTCGAACGTGAGGTCGAAGGTCTGCGAGGTGCGGTCGTCCGGCTTCAGATCGTGCCGCCCGGCGACCGCCGCCAGATAGTCCAGGACGCTTCGCTGGCGGACCGGGACGCCGCTCGGCGCGCCCGTCGTACCGGAGGTGAAGAGCAGGTAGGCCACGTCGCCGGCCGGGTCGACCGGGTCGTAGCGGGCCGGCTCCCCGGACTCCGGGTCGAGCCGGACGACCCGGTGGCGGGCGCGCACCGCATCGCCCGGCTCGCCGGCGCCGCCGGACACCACGACGGTGATCGGCTCCGGCAGCCCGGCGGTCAACTCGGACAGATCGATGCCGACGGAGCCGTCCACGATGAGCGTGCCGGCACCGGACGCGGCCAGCATCGCCGCGTTGCGCCGGACCGGGTAGCGCGGGTTCAGCGGCACGTAGCCACGCCCCGACCAGAGCGTGGCGAGCACGGCCGCATAGCCGGGCGCGTCCCGGTTCACCAGGACCGCGCCGAAAGCCGGGGCGGAGGTGGCCGGCGGCAACGCGGCGGCCACCCGGCGGACCAGAGTGAGCAGCTGGGAATACGTCACCGGCCGGCCGTCGTGAATTGCCGAATGCCTCGGGAAACGACGCACCGACGTGAGCACGCTCTCCAGCAGCGAAGTCATGCTGCCGGGTCGTGGACGCCGGAGTGACAGACGTCGGGCATGGCGGAATGATACTCCACAGTGGAGGTTCGCTGTCCATGGCTGGTCATCGAAATGCCCGTCACGCCCGGCCGAACAGATTCGCGTGGTTCACCCAGAGCCAGGCCACATAGTCCCGCAGTTCCGCCGGAGTCGCCAGCCACCCGTTGCCGGCATACGTGAGGATGCGTCGCATCTCCCCGGACAGCAGACCATATGCGTTCATGCCCGTCTCCGCCACCGTCGCATGCGGTGGAACCGGCACCGCCGCCGGAATCACCGGAACACCGAGCCCGCAGTCGGCGAATGCTTTGAGGACGGTGAGAAATGCTCGCGGAAGATGATATGGAGACACCACCAGCGCCACACTCCGAATGGCCAGCCGACGCACCTGATCGGCGATCCAGGCGGCTTGCAGCGCGGTATTCGGCGCGGGCTCGGGCTGGATGCGCACGCCGTCGTGCCGGCGCAGTCCGAGATCTCGGAGATAGCTGCCGGTAACCTCGACATGCGTGCGCTCGGCGGGATTTCCCCCGGACACCAGAAGGAATCGGAGATGCGGTTCCGAATTCCACAGATCGACCGCGTGTCGCAGGCGCGCTTCCTCCCCCTGCCCGATCGGCACCGCGACGGCGTCGAGCGCGCCCATGACCGGCGGCGGAACGGTGAGAACCGCGAAGACGGTGCCCATGAGATCGAGAAGATCGTCGTTGCCGACCCCGTCGAAGGCACTGCCTTGCACGACCCTCGGGGTCGGCATCTCGAGCCCTGCCCCGGCCCCCAGCATCCCTGTCATCCGGCTCCGATCCGACCGACGCCCCGTTCGCTGCTCAACGTACCATCCCGCTGCCCGGCTTTTTGGACACCGACCTTGAGCTGCGCAAACAGGGTCATCAGCGCTTCACCGGTGCGAACAAGGCCCCCAAAGGACGTCGATGGAGGATAGGATCTGTCCGCGATAGGTGGTCCACTATGGAGACATAGGACTGTCGATCCCTGAGCCATCGGCCGATCCTGCCTGCATGGGGGGCATGTTGTCGTATGACCTCGCGGTAATCGGTTTGGGATATGTCGGCTTACCACTGGCCAGGGAGGCGGTGAATCAGGGCCTCGCGGTCATCGGACTGGATTCGGACCGCGCCCGCGTGACGTCGGTCAATCGGGGAACCTCCTATGTCGGCGACGTGGCCGACGACGATCTGGCGAAGATGCTCGCCCAAGGGTTCCGAGCGGTTTCCGATCCCGCCGAGCTGGCCGCCGCCAGAGCCGTTGTGGTCTGTGTCCCGACCCCACTCGACAAGGAGTTCCGGCCGGATCTCACCGCCGTTCTGGATGCCGCCGGCCATATTGCCGCACATCTGCGGCCGGGCGCCTTGGTGGTGCTCGAGTCGACGACGTGGCCGGGCACCACCGACACCGTGATCCGACCGATTCTGGAAAGCTCCGGCCTGATCGCCGGCGTGGACTTCCACCTGGCCTATTCGCCGGAGCGCGTCGACCCCGGAAACACCGAATTCGGCCTGCACAACACTCCGAAAGTGGTCGGCGGCCTCACCCCGGCCTGCCGCGACCGAGCGGTCGCCCTTTACCAGGAATTCGTGCCGCACATCAAACCGGCGCGCGGTCTGCGCGAGGCCGAAATGGCCAAATTGATCGAGAACACCTATCGCGCCGTCAACATCGCACTGGTCAACGAGATGGCCACGTTCTGCGTCGACCTGGGCGTCGATATCTGGGATTCGATCTCGGCCGCGTCGACCAAGCCGTTCGGCTTTCAGCAATTCCTGCCCGGGCCGGGCGTCGGCGGCCACTGCATCCCGGTCGACCCGGCCTATCTGGCGCACGCCGTCCGCGGGCTGGGCTACCCGTTCCGCCTCGCCGAACTGGCCCAGGAGATCAACGGGGCCATGCCGCACTGGGTCGTCGGACGGATCCAGCGGACCCTCAACCGGGTCGGCAAGCCGGTCAACGGCGCTCGAATCCTGCTCCTCGGCGTCACCTACAAGCCCGACGTGGCCGACACCCGCGAGACGCCGGCGCTCCCGGTGGCCCGCTCGTTGCTGCGTTCGGGCGCCGACGTCCGGTTCGGTGACCCGTTCGTGCCGGAGTGGTCGGTCGACCGTCGGCTGCTCGCCGGGGAGCGCTGCCTCGACACCGCGGTGGCGGACGCCGATCTGGTCGTGCTCCTCCAGGCACACCGCGCCTTCGACCTGGAAATGATCACTCAGAAGGCGCGGCTGGTACTCGACACCCGCGGCGTGCTCCCACGCCGCAGGAATGTCGAACCGCTGTAGTGACCGGCCTCCGGACCGCACACCCGAAAGGCATTCAGCCATATGAAGATCCTGGTAACCGGAGGTGCGGGCTTCATCGGTTCGCACCTCTGCGACCACCTCGCCGGACTCGGCCACGAGCTGGTGATCCTCGACGACCTCTCGACCGGTGCCCTGGCGAACATCCGGCATCTTCTGCCGTCCAGGGCGGTCCGATTCGTGCCCGGCTCCATCCTCGACCCCGCGACGGTCGACGAGTGCACCCGCGGCGTCGACCTGGTGTTCCACCTCGCCGCCGCAGTCGGGGTGAACAACATTGTCGACCACCCGCTGCGGTCGTTGCGAATCAACTTGCACGGGACCGAGAACGTAGTGCAGGCGGCGGTCCGGCACGGCGCCCGGTACGCCATCGCCTCGACGAGTGAGGTCTACGGCAAGAACGACGCGGACCGGCTCGACGAGAACGCGGATCGGATCCTCGGCTCCCCGCTGAAGAGCCGATGGTCCTACGCGGCGGCCAAGGGCCTGGACGAGCTCATCGCTACTGAGAACAGCCGGGCGACCGGCGTCCCCTGCGTCATCCTGCGGTTCTTCAACGTGGTCGGGCCGCGACAGACCGGCCAGTACGGCATGGTCGTCCCCCGGTTCGTCGCGCAGGCGCTGGCCGGAGAGCCGATCACCGTGCACGGCGACGGCACCCAGCGCCGCTGCTTCGGTTCGGTGCACGACGTCATCCCGGCGATGACCGCGCTGTTGGACACTCCAGAGGCCTTCGGAACGGCGGTCAACCTCGGTGGCCAGGAGGAGACTTCGATCCTCGGGCTCGCCGAGCGGATCCGCGAGCTGACCGGCTCCGCCGCAGGCATCCGACTCGTGCCTTACCAGGAGGCCTACGGACCGGGCTTCGAGGACATGCGGCGCCGGATGCCGGACCTGACGCTCGCCGGACGGCTTATCGGCTACCGGCCGCAGTACCGCCTGGACGACATCATCAAAACCGTCATCGACGACCAGGCCCGTTAGCCTCGCCCTGGATCGCTCCGATCAAGCGTTTCGACTGGTCTCGAGCGTCAGCCTCGGCGCACGGAGACCCGATGCGTCACCGTGAACACACCGAGCAGGACTGCGATCGGCCCAGCACGGACGTGCTGCACGAGAACCGGTGGCTGCTCACGAGTCGGCGATGTCGCGCAGGATCCGGCTGGCTTCGGCGAGGACTCGCCGCTGGTCCGGGGTGAGGGCCTCGAGCTTGGCGTTGAGCCAGCTCTCTCGGTGCCGGCGGGCGGCGTCGGCGATCTCCGCGCCGGGCTCGGTGATGACGAACAGCACGCGCCGGCCGTCGGCCGGATCGCGGCGGCGATCGGCGTGACCGTCGGCGGTCAGCCGGTTCACGGTCTGGCTCATTGAGCCGGGTGTGACGCGGGCGCGGTCGCTGAGCTCGGTCAGCGTGAGCGGTCCGTGCTTGCGCAGAAGGGTCAGCACGAACAACGCCGCATCGGTGACCTCGCCGGGCACCCGCTCCGATCGGAAGCGGCTGTAGATCCGGGCGACGGCGGCCCGCAGGTCGGCGTTGAGCTCCGAGACGGTCGCTGCCTCTGATGGCCCGCCGCTCGGCTGTTCGGTCCCTGTTGCATCCGGTCGCACAGTTGCTTAGTATACCAAAACAAGTTCTTAGTATTACGAAAGATCGAATCTATGAAGTCCGGTTCTCCCGGTGCGCCCGCCCGGCGCGCGAGCAGGCGTTCCCAGCCGTTCGGGCTGCGGTTCACGCTTCCGCTGATGCTCGGCACCACGCTCAACCCGATCAACAGCTCGATGATCGCCACCGGGCTGGCCGGCATCGCCGCCGACTTCCACGTCGCTCCCGGCACGGCCGCCAACCTGGTGTCGGTGCTCTACCTGTGCAGCGCCGTCATGCAGCCCACGATGGGCAAGCTGTCGACGCTGTTCGGTCCTCGCCGGATCTTCCTGCTCGGCGTCTCGATCCTGCTGGCCGGCGGGGCGATCGGCGGCGCGGCCGGTAATTTCGGGATGCTGCTGCTGTCCCGCGCCCTCATCGGGGTGGGCACGTCGGCCTGTTACCCGACGGCGATGGCGATCGTCCGGCGCCGCGCGGACCGGCTCGGCGTGGGCGTGCCCAGCCGGGTGCTCGGCGACTTCAGCATCGCCGCGCAGATCACCGTGGTCTTCGGGCTTCCGATCGGCGGCGTGCTGGCCGGCGCCTTCGGGTGGCGTGGACTGTTCTGGGTGAACGTGCCCCTGGCCGCCATCGTGCTGGCCACCGCCTTCTTCACCGTCGACCGGGACGAGCCCCGCTCCGGCACGGACCGGGTCCGGATGTCGGCCCTCGATCTGCCCGGCATCGCGCTGTTCGCCGGCTCGGCCATCACTCTGCTGTTGTTGCTCGGCGACCTCGAACACCCCGACTGGTCAAAACTCGGCGCGGCCGTCGTGCTCGCCGGCGCCCTGGTGCTGTGGGAACGCCGCTGTTGCTCCCCGCTGATCGACGTACGCATGCTCGCCGCCAACCCCGCGCTGCAACGCACGTACCTCCGGCAGCTCATCGCCGGCCTCGGCATCTACACCTCCCTGTACGCCAGCAGCCAGTGGATGGAGAACGTCGGTGGCTACTCCGCCTACCAGGTCGGCGTCATCCTCCTGCCGATGTCCGCGGTCAGCATCGCGCTGGCCCGCCTGGCATCCAACCGGGCCTGGGTGCGCTGGCCGCTGATCGTCGGCGCCGTCGCGATCGCCGTCGCCGGGCTGCTGATGCTCGGCATTCATCACGGCTCCGGGGTCGCCCTTCTGGTCCTCATGTCGGCCCTGTTCGGCGTCACCAACGGGCTCAGCAACTTCGCCAATCAGACGACCCTGTACGCCCAGGCTCCCGGCGACACCGTCGCGATCGCCGCCGGCCTGTTCCGCACGTTCGGCTACGTCGGCGCGATCTTCTCCGCCAGCCTGATCAGCATCAGCTTCGGAGCACACACCAGCGACGCCGGATTCCACCGCCTCGCCTGGGCCGTCCTCGTGATCGGCGGCGTCTCCAGCCTGCTGGCCGCCCTCGACCGCACCATCCCGTCCGTCGCCTCCCAAGACGGCGCGACGACTGCTGGATGACAACCGTCACCAGAGAAATCCCCCAGGAAGGGCACCTCAATGCCGCTCAGCACCATCGATCCCACGGCCGCTCTGATCACGATCGACCTGCAGAAGGGCATCCTGCACCTACCGGCCGCGCATCCCGTCACCGGCGTCATCGACAATGCGAGCGCGCTGGCGGGCG
>KL571304.1:26642-30165 GCA_000715855.1 Actinoplanes liguriensis | reverse complement strand
CGGTCATCCTGGTGACCGTGGGCGGTGGGGCGCCGGGCCGGACCGACGCGAACGCAACCGGCGCGAACCCACCGGCGCCGCCGGCCGAGCTCCTGCAACTGGTCGACGAGCTCGACGCCCAGCCGAACGACCATCGCATCACCAAACAGCGGTGGGGCGCCTTCACCGGCACGTCACTCGACGAACACCTGCGGCAGCACGGCATCACCCAGGTCTTCCTCGCCGGCGTCGCCACCAGCATCGGTGTGGAGTCGACCGCCCGCTTCGCCCACGAACTCGGCTACCACGTCGTGCTCGTCACCGACGCCATGACCGACACCAGTCCCGACGCCCACGACAACAGCATCCAGCGGATCTTCCCCCGGCTCGGCGAAACCGTCACCACGGCAGAGGTCATCGAGGCACTCCGCGGGCAGGATTGATCGAGGTACGTCGTCGCAAACGCGACCCCACGCCATCGACCTCGGGCATCGGGTCCGTTCGTCCAGTCGGCCGGGCCGCGGAGCATTGAGTGCGGCGGTTCAGACTGCTCGCCGGGGCGGCCGGTGACCGTCACGGGCGGCGGCTTGCTGGATCGTCGGTGCGCCTGACGAAGACGTACGCGCAAATGGTTCGGCTCTTGCGGGTGGACGCTGGGCATCATGGTGCCGGCTCGGGCCGCGGCGAGCCGAGGTGCTGGACCAGCAGCGCGGCGGCGGCGAGCAGACCGCCGCAGATCAGCAGGGCGACGGGCATGGTGGCCAGTTGAGCGACGGCGGCAACGGCGAACCCGCAGGCGATCTCGCCGAGATATTTGGCCTGGGCGAGCAGCGAATGCACCGTGGCCCGGACGGCACTGACGGTCTGCCGGTTGACCCAGATGGTGGTGAAGGTGTGGGTCAACGGCAGCGCGCCGGCGGCCAGGAGCACAGCGAGGCTACCGCTGTTCTCACCGGGTGCGACGGCCAGACCGGTGACGCCGACCGCGCCGACCGTGCAGGCGGTGACGAAGCCCCGGCGCAGCGTGCGGACCCCGTTGAAGTGCTGTCGCACCAGACACAGTGCGCCGGCACCGGCGAGGCTCGTCAGGACGCCCACACCGCCGAGCCACACCAGAGGATCGACGGACAGCCCGGCATCGACCAGTCTCAACGGGTAGCGGCCGAACGCATTGACGACTCCGTTGACCAGGAAGGTCGCCGCGAAGATGCCGAGGATGACACGGCTGGCACGCACCAGAGACGATCCGCGCCGCAGGATCGACCAGGAGGCGGACCATCGCTTCCCGCGGACCGGCCGGAACCGGCGCTCGGGAAAGCGCGCCACAACGTAGACGCCGAGCAGCAGCATGTAGACGCTGGTCACCGCCCACCAGCCTCGATGCAGAAGAGCACGGCACCATGTCCACCTCACGAACACCGTGGCGAGGCTGGAGTCACCGTTCACCAGGGCGGCCGCGCATCTCGACGAGCACCACCCACGGGACGTTACGGACCTGTCACCGCCTGCCGCCAACGGTTAACGCGGTTTCCCGATCACCGTCTCAGGGCGCGGCGAGGGGCAGGGCGAGCGCCAGCGGCCAGGCCACGACGACGGCGCCGGTCAGGGCGATGGCCCAGGTGGGCGCGGCGAAGCGGTGCAGGAACGCGCTCCACGACGCCTGCCAGAGCAGCAGCCCGATCAGCGGGACCAGCACGAGCAGCACGAAACCGCTGGTCAGCCCGGCGGCAGCCGCGGCGACCAGGACGACCACGAAGACCGCCGCGATCGGCACCAGGTGGAGGGCGACGCCGCCGGCGAGCTTCTCCGAGCCGTAGGCGAGGACGGCGAACGCCGCCCAGACGATCACCAGCAGCCACCAGCGGTCGCCGATCGGCCAGGCGTGGGTCATTCCCCAATGCACCGGTACGGCGATCGAGGCGATCGCGTACGGAACGGCCAGCAGCAACCGGGGACGGCTGATCGCCGACTCGGGCCAATACGCGGAACGCCTGCTCGCGTACGCGAAAAGCAACGCCCCGGTGACCGCCGCATAGCCGACGACGTACCCGGCGATCGCCAGCGGCAGCCGGGTCGTGGGCAGCAACCGGGCGAACACCGCCCCGACGACCGCCGCCACCCCGGTCACCGCCGCGATCCGGACAGCCGTGCGCCAGGAGAAGCGCGGCCACGGGCGGGCGGCAACGCCGGACAGCCAGGCCACGAGCGGATAGAAGCCGAGCAGGAACGCCAGCACCAGCAGAACCGTGCCGGTCAGGCGCCGGGCGGGAAACGGGATCGTGTGGTCGTTGCGCGGCCCGCCGAACGCGTCGTCCAGCCATTCCACCATCTGCCGATGCGTCTCCGGGGCGTACAGAATGGAGATGTGCTCGACGCCGGGGATGATCCGGACCGCGCGGTCGTCGTGACCGGCCGCAACGCTGCCGGCGACCGAGCGGAAGCTGGAGAACTCCAGCGCGCCGGCCATGGTGAGCAGCCGCGCGGGCCGGCCGGCTGAGGCGTCGGCCGCGTCCGGCAGGGAGATCGCCACGGTCGCGGTCACCTCCGGGTGGGCGCCCGCGTACCGGGTGACGGCGCCGGCGCCCATCGAGTGCCCGACCAGCGCGACCTCGGACGCGTCGACGTCCGGCAGGGACCGCAGGTGGGCCAGGGCCACGTCGAGATCGTGCTGCAGGATGTCGGTGGAGTCCTGGTTCGCAAGCCGCCTGGTGCTGGCGCCGTGGCCGGTGAAGTCGAGCAGGACGACGACGTAGCCGCGGGCCGCCAGGGTGTCGCCGAACGGGGCCATCAGCTTGGCCGACCCGGCGTAGCCGTGCGCGACGACGACACCGGGATGCCGGCCGCTCGCGGACGGGTGCACCTCGTCGAGCGGAACACCGGCCGACGTGACGTGCGCGTGGCGCAGGCCGTGCCCGGCCCCGGCGATCAGCCAGCTGCCGCCCGCCGCGAGGAGGAGAAGAAGAAGGAGCAGCGTACGTTTCAAGGACTCTCCCCTGCTCCGGTTCCGTCAACTCTTTCTCCGCCGAGGACGGACGACGAAGGAGAGGATCACATACGAATCCGGCCGCGGTCACGCCCCCGGCCCTCGTCCATGTGATCACGAACGACGCCTGTTCCGGATCATCGAACGACCCGGCATGGCACGATCGCGGGATCAGTTGTCCGGGCCACGCTGCGATGATCGCCAAGTGAGATCACCGCGTCACCGCATCCTGGCCGGCATCGCTACCCTCGCTCTGCTCGGCTCGGCTGCGGCCTGCTCGAGCGACTCCACCGACGCCAACCCCGCCGACAAGCCCGCGGCCGGCAACGCCGCGTCGACCAAGACCAAGAAGGCCGCCGCCGTCGACTCGTGCACGCTGCTCAAGAAGGACGAAGTCGAAGGGATCATCGGCGCCAACGACGGCGGCAAGCCCGGCGGCGGCGTCGGCGAGAGCACCTGTACGTGGGAGAACGAGGACAACTACCACTCGGTGACCGTGGCGATCGGCGGCCCGAAGACCGCGGCGGGCGGGAAGCTCCCGGCTGACGAATCGGTCGGCGG
>KL571304.1:18145-26422 GCA_000715855.1 Actinoplanes liguriensis | reverse complement strand
GGCCCGGACGACATCCAGTTCGCCGCCGACAACACGGCCAGCTTCGTGGCCGGCGACCGGGCCTGCTACGTGCAGGTCGTCACCGACCCGACCAGCAACAAGGACCGCGACAAGGCGGTCCGGCTGATCAAGCTGATCCGCGCTCGCACCGACGGCAAGCTCTGACCCTTCGGCTCACCCGGGAGGACGGCCGGGAACGGCTGTTCGCCGCTTCGCTGTCCTCCCCTTCAGACCGCCACGCGGCCTGCCGGCCCACTTCTCCCACAGTGTGATGTCAGCTGGTTCCCTGGGCGGCCCATCCGGGTGCGTTCACATCGATGGGCGAGTCGCCGACGAGCCGGGTGAGCTGCGTCTCCAACCGGGCGAGTTCGTCGGCGCCGAGGCGTTCTTCCCACCGGGCTCGCACCTCGTCGAAGATCGCCGCGCCCTCTCGCATCAGCGCGAGCCCGTGCTCGGTGAGCTGGATCTGCTTACGCCGGGCGTCGACCGGGCTCTCCACGGTGGTGACATAGCCGCGGTCGACGAGTGCGGCGATCGTCTTCGCCGCGGCCTGCTTGGTGACGGCGAGCCGCCGGCCCAGCTCCGAGGCGTTGTCGGCGCCTGCCTGGATCGCCCGCATCGCGTACTCGTGCGCCGGGCGAGCATCCGGGAAGCCTCGTGCCGCCAGTTCGCGGACCACCTCGTCGACGAGGTTGCGGTAACCGCCCAGCAGCAGCAGGGCGAGGTCGGCACCCGATCGCGGAGACATGGCGAAAGCCTAGATCGCGGTGTTGACAAAGACAACCTGGTTGACGAATGCTTGGACAACCCGGTTGTCTTTCTTGGGAGTGCCATATGACCAGCACCAGCCTGCCCAGTTCGCCCCACATCGAGGGCGTCACCCATCATCTGGCCGACATCAACGGCACAACGTTGCACTACGTCTCGGCCGGCACCGAGGGCTCGCCGATCCTGCTCGTGCACGGCTGGCCGGAGACCTGGTGGGCCTTCCGCGGCGTCATCCCCCGGCTCGCCGAGACTCACCGCGTGTATGCCGTCGACCTGCGCGGCTTCGGTGACTCCGGAAACGCCCCCGGCGATTACGACATGGCCACCATGGCCGAGGACCTGCACCAGCTGGTCGCTCACCTGGATGTGGGGCCGGTGCACGTCACCGGCCAGGACATCAGCGGCGGGCCGGTCTTCCGGTTCGCGGCGTCACACCCCGGCGACGTCCTCAGCGTCACCGCCATCGAGACCACCCTTCCGGGGTACGGCATGGAGATGCTGGCCGATGTCGCCAACGGCGGCTCCTGGCACGTGGGATTCCTCGCCGCTCCCGGAATCCCCCAGTTGTTCCTGGCCGGCCGCGAACGGGTAATGATCAATTGGGTCGTCACGCTGATGACCATGGTGCCGGGCGCCGTTACCGAAGCGGACATCGACGAGTTCACCCGCACGTACGCGCGGCCCGGCGGATGGCGAGGCACCGAAGGGCTCTACCGTTCCGCTCTGCACGACGGCGGCGTCGTACGGGCGCTCGGAGAGTCGCGGCCGCTGACCGTGCCCGTGCTCGCTGTCGACGGCGTCAACGCCCCCTTTACCGAGCAGACGATGTCCCGGGTCGCTCACGACGTCACCGCGGTCAGGATCCCCGACGTCGGGCACTTCGTGGCACAGGAGGCGCCTGTAACCCTCGCCGACGCCGTCCGCGACTTCGTCGACCGGGTCGACCGGGATCGCTGAGAGATCTCTCGGCGGTGCCTGCCTTACGGTGCCGCACATGCACGTCCGGGCGGGAGGCCCTGGCCGACGGTCACGAATCGCCCGCGGTGCGGCGGCGCTCCCGGAAGGCCGCGACGCGAGCACGGTTCTGGCAGGTCAGGGAGCAGAACCGGCGGCGACCGGCCGGCGAGGCGTCGACGTAGACGTCGGCGCACTGGCGATCGGCGCAGACGCCCAGCCGGTGCGGGTGGGCGGTGAGATGCTCGCACAGGGCCAGTGCGGCCGCCGCGAGCAGACTGTCGCCGGGTGCGGACACCGACCAAGCGGCGACGGCCCGGCCGTCGGCCACGGTCATCAGCACGCGTGGTGCGGCCTCGTCGAGCATGGCCGTGACCAGCCGGGCCTGCTCGGCCGGTTCGGTGGCGGCGAAGACGGCGTGAATCCGGTCGGCTACCGCGGTCGCGACGGCCGGAGCCGTTCGCGGGTACGACGAGGTCGGCTGCGGCCGGCCGGACCGGTCGCCGACCTGACGGGGAGACGTGCCCCAGTCGTTCACCAGGGCGACGACCTCCTCCGGCGTCAGGGGTCGGACGAGGGTGGTCACGCCTCGAATGGTAACGCCATCAACGCCGTGTTCACGTTGCACCACTACGGACAGCGCCGTAACGTGATGGAGGCATTCTTTACGTTACGGAGGTGCCAGGTGAGCGCCAGTCCCCAGATCGGCATCGAGGACGAGACGGCACCGCAGCGAGCTGCCCGGCGCGACTGGATCGGGCTGCTGGCCCTGGTCCTGCCGTGCTTCCTGGTCTCGATGGACGGCCATGTGCTCAACCTGGCGGCGCCCCGGATCGTGACCGATCTGCGCCCGAGCGGCTCGCAATTGTTGTGGATCATGGATGGCTACGTGTTCATGGTGGCCGGGTCGCTGCTGGCGATGGGCGCCATCGGTGATCGGATCGGCCGACGGCGGCTGCTCCTGATCGGCGTGACGTTCTTCTCCGGCGGGTCGCTGGTCGCCGCCTTCGCCGGCACGCCGGCCGAGCTCATCGCCGGGCGCGTGCTGATGGGCCTGTCCGGAGCGGCGCTGATGCCCTCGACCCTGGCGCTCATCCGGGGCATGTTCGCCGACGCCCGGCAGCGCACCGTCGCACTCGGCGTGTGGAGTGCGAGCTTCTCACTGGGCGGGCTGCTGGGCCCGGTGGTCGCCGGCGCGCTGCTGCACCGGTTCTGGTGGGGCTCGGTCTTCCTGCCGGCGCTCCCGGTCACTCTCCTGTTGCTGGCGATCGGGCCGATGGTCCTGCCCGAGTCCCGCGACCCGGCCGCCACCCGCTTCGACGTGCTGGGCGCCGTGCAGAGCCTGCTCGCGCTGCTCGCCATCGTCTACGCGATCAAGCGGGTGGCCGAAGGCCGTGGCCTGCTCACCGCCGCCGTCGCCGCCATGGCGGGCATCGGGCTCGGGGTGATCTGTGTCCGGCGTCAGCGACGGGCCGCCACCCCGATGATCGATCCGGAGCTCTTCCGCAGTTCGCTGGTCCGATTCGCGCTGCTCGCCAGCACGCTCACCTTCTTCGCGCTCAACGGCACCAACCTGCTGCTCGCGCAGTACCTGCAGTGGGTGATCGGGTTGTCGCCCCTGCAGGCCGGGCTCTGGACCCTGCCGTCGGTGGTGTCGTATCTGGTGGGCACGGCGGTCGGCCCGGCGCTGGTGGCCCGGTTCTCCCGCATGCAGATCATGACGGGCGGCCTGCTGACCGCCGTGCTGGGCTGCACCGTGTTCGTCGCGGTGATCCTCGGCTCGGTCAGCAACCTGGCGGTGGTCGTGACCGGAAGCGTCATCTTCGCCCTCGGCCTGGCTCCGGTGTACACGATGTCCACCGATATGATCGTGGCGAACACGCGTCCCGAGCGAGCCGGTTCGGCGAGCGCGGTGGCGGAGACCGGCGTCGAGCTCGGCGGCGCGCTGGGCATCGCGCTGCTGGGATCGCTCGGCATCACCGTCTACCGCACCGTGGTGGGCAGGTCGGCCGACGGACTGCCGCCCGGCACGGCGGCCGGCGCGCGTCAGACCCTCGGTGATGCCATCGCCCTCGCCGGTGACCTTCCCGGCGGGCGGGGCGCCGATCTGATCGCCCATGCGCGGTCGGCGTTCGAGGTGGCGTTCGCCGTCGTCTCCGGCACGGCCTCGCTCGTCATGCTCGCGGCGTTGACGACGATCATCGTGCTGTCGGTGCGTGGCCGGCGGGCCCGGGCCGACGGTGCCACCATGCTGAGCCGGTAGGTCCGCGCACTGATCAATCGGCGGCATCATCCCGGCGGTTGTCGCTGGGGCGGTGCTCACGACGTACCCCATCGGGAATTTGATCTTGAAGGTCGTCGGGCATCTCACATGCGCCCTCCCCGCGCCGGAGCGGAAGGACATAATGATCCTCTTGACGTGATCACCCGCTACGAGGCGACACAGATGCAGGCCGGCCCACCCGACCCCGATCCCGCGCGGACGCCCTCCCGGACCGTCCCGCGCTTTGCGCGCCGGCCCCTGGAGCGCCGCGTGTTCCTGGGCGCGCTGGCCCTCTACGGTGGGTGGACCGCCGCGGTCGCCGCCGGTCTGACCGACACGATCGACCGGTTCTTCGGCAGCCCGCAGCTGCAGCCCCGGTCGATTCCGGGACAGCTGGCGGAGGCGTTCGCCGCGCTGACGCATCCCGTGCTGATCCTGCTGGCGATGCTCGCCGCGGCCGCCCGGTCCTATCAGCAACGGCAGCGGCGGCTCGCTCTCGCCCTGCTCGTCGCCGCCCTGGGCATACCCGCCTGGGAGCTGCAACGGCTGCTGCTGCCCCGGGCGCGCCCGGCGTCATTGTTCGCCGATTCGCTGTCCGCCGCCGGAAGCGCGTATCCGTCCGGTCACGTGGTCGCGGCGACGCTTCTGGTCTGGGTGTCCGTCACGCTCGCCAACGCGCAGCGCAAATCCCGGCGCTCGCAGTGGAAAAGACGGCTGATCGGCATCTTGCTGCTCAGTTTCGCCGCCGTCGACCAGTGGGCGATGCGCACTCAGTGGAGCTCCGACCTGATCGGCGGGGCGCTGCTCGGCGTCACCGCCGCCAGCGCGGCGCTGTGGATCAGCGGCGTCAACCTGATCACCCGCGCCCGGCGGCTGCGCCGGCTCACGCCCGATCTCGGTACGCGCGCCGCGGTCATCTACAACCCGACCAAGATCCTCGACCTGGACCTGTTCCATCGACGCGTGCACTTCGCCCTGGTCCGCGGCGGATGGCGGCCGCCGATCTGGATGGAGACGACCAGCGACGACGCC
The DNA here is from genome assembly GCA_000715855.1 of Actinoplanes liguriensis. Classification (GTDB taxonomy): domain Bacteria; phylum Actinomycetota; class Actinomycetes; order Mycobacteriales; family Micromonosporaceae; genus Actinoplanes; species Actinoplanes liguriensis. Next base: position 21,405 of record KL571304.1, on the reverse strand, counting down.
GGGCCGGGAATGGCCCAGGACGCGCTGCAGAAAGGCGTCGACCTGGTCCTTGTCGCCGGGGGTGACGGCACCGTCCGGGCCGTGTGCGCGGAGCTGGCCGGCACCGGCGTTCCCGTCGGCCTGATCCCCGCGGGCACCGGCAACCTGCTGTGCCGCAACCTGGACATACCGTTCGACGAGGATCAGGCGCTGGGTGTGGTCCTGCGCGGCGTGCCCACCGCCATCGACATGATCAGGTGGAGCGTCGACGGTCACCAGCAGCTGTTCACCGTGATGGCCGGGGTCGGCATCGACGCCGAGATCATGCGCACCACCAACGCCGATCTCAAGAAAATCATCAAGGCGGGCGCGTACGTCGTGGCAGCCGTGCAACAGCTCGCCATGGCACCGTTCCACGCCCGGGTCGTCATCGACGGCGAACTCCGCCACGACGGCGAGACGGTCATGACGCTCGTCGGCAACGTCGGCCGCATCCAGGGTGGTATCGACCTGCTGCCGACCGCCAGCCCCACCGACGGCATGCTCGACGTGCTGATCGCTTCCGGACATGGCATTCGTGACATGGCCCGCCTGGCATCCGGTCTCCGGCGTGGCGTCGACACCCCGACCCTGTCGCACCTTCGCGGACAGCGCGTCGAAGTGGTCCTCGACCGGCCGCTCGCCTACCAGCTCGACGGTGACATCGCCGGCACCGCGACATCCTTCGTCGCCGAGGTCCTTCCCGGCGCGCTGATCGTCATGACGCCGTAGGCGGGCGCCTCTCAGCAGTAGGAGCCGGCGTCCTCGGGACACCGGCTCCCGCTGACGTCGTCAGGCGGGCAGGTCGAACTCGCCGGCCTTGACACCGGACACGAAGGCCGCCCACTCGTCGTGGGTGAACAGAAGCGTTCCGGCGTCACGGTTCTTGGTGTCGCGGACCGCAACGACCTGCGGAAGGTTGTCGGCCACCTCGACGCAGTTCTGACCGCCGGCCGATCGTGTGCTCTTGTGCCAGACAGCACCGGTCAAGTCATTGTTGGTCACGATCTTCACTCTCCTAGACTGTGCAGCCGCGTGGTGATCAGCTTAATAGATTCCTCTTTACTGAGGGCGCGCTCGGCGAGCTCTGCCCACGCCTCCTCATAGACCTGCAGTTCATCAGGTCGATCGAGGTAGATCGCTCCGGTGAGGTTCTCCGAATAGACCGTCGAGGGCTCGCCCAGCTTTCCGCCCGCGAGCGGCGGGAACTCCAAGATCGTAAATGTGCCCGCGGCGGATCCGGGATGAACGCTCGCCGCAAGAGGTAACACCCGCACGGCGACGTGTGCCAACTCATTTGCCTTCAGCAGGTGCCACAGTTGCTGTTGCATCGCGCCCGGAGCATCCAGCTCGCCGAGCAGCAGGCCCTCCGAAATGATCGACTCATATTCGGGCGGCGCGGGGAACGATCGGACAAGGATCCGCTGTCGTTCGTGTTTAGCTTTGATCCGCGCTTCCATCTTGTCCGCCGAGACCTTCGGTCTGCCGGCCGCGACAACCGCCTCGATGTAGGCAGGTGCCTGCAACAGGCCGGGAACGATCATGGACTCGAACTGCCGGAGCCGGGAGGCGCTGGCCTCCATGCTGAAGAAGAGCTCCGACCACTTGAGGATGGCTCCGCTGTAGTCCTGCCACCAACCCTCGGCCTTCGCCGCCGACGCCAGCTTGCGCAGGACTTCGGTCTCGTCGGGCGCGACGTCGTAGAAGCGCGCGAGCGCCTCGATCTCCACCGGGCGGATCGTCACGCCGGGCGTTCCGGTCTCGATCCGCCAGAGCCGTTGGTAGGACCAGTCCAGGTAGGTGTAGGCGTCCAGCATCGTGATCCCGGCGCACTCCCGGTATTCCCGGAGAAGGCGGCCGAGCTGACGGCGGGGCACGGTGGAACCCGTTGCTCTACTGGGCATATGTCTAGCCCTTCCTTCCATGCTGGCCAGCCGAAATCTGACGCCTGTGGGCAGCCGGGCCGACCAATCTGAAAGGAATACCGCATGATCTTGCCAAATGCCAAGAACGGGGATGGTTTTTTCACTCACCGCCATTGCAGGCGGCTTTCCCGAGGGCAAACATCGTGGTCACGGCGGGGTTGTCAGCCTTTCTCGGTGGACCACCCCGCCATCCATAATGTGATCTTGAAAGGAGAACGACAGTGATCACGCAAAGCGCCATGATCGCCGCTTTGAAAGCGATCGGCGTCGACGCAGAGATCCAGGTCGTGCTGGAGGGTGTCCCGGTGACGATCGAAGGCATCCGCTTCGACGAACGCCGCGCCCTGATCCAGCTCGCCCTCGACGACGACCAGTCCCGCGAGGCGAAACGTCGCTTCCTCGCCGGCATCACCGCCCGTACCGGCGAATGAATTGCCGCCGTGGACTATCAAACCCTCGTCGAGACCATGCTGGCCGACCGGCCGCGGCTGCTGGGCGCGGCCGAGATCGCCGAGCGGATGGGGCTCAGCCGCCAGCGCGTGCAGCAGTTGGCCGAGCGCGACGACTTCCCCGAGCCGTACCAGGAATTGCGAATGGGCCGAGTCTGGCTGGAGCACGACATCGAGATGTGGATTATGGCCTTCCGTCAGTCACCCCCGGCGGACGACTGACGCTGAGTGCCTTGTGGAGTGGGGACAAGCCGCCGGGCAAGGGCGAGGAAATCCGGTACGGCGGGATGGCCCGGCGGCTGCTTCCAGGCCAGGTGGACCGGGACGGCCGGCACGTCGATGAGCGGAAGGTAGGCGACGGCGGGGTTCGGGTAGGTGGCCGCGGTGGCGGTCGTGGTGACCCCGACAGCCTGGCCGGCGGAGACGGCGGCAATCCAATCGTCGGTGTTGGCGACCTCGACGATGCCGGCCGGGGCGTCATCGGCGGGCCAGAGACCGAGGGTCGCGGTGCCGGCGATGGTGTTGACGGCGATCGGCTCGGTGACGAGATCGTGCAGGGTGAGTCGTGTCCTCCGGGTGAGCGGGCTGTCGGCGGCCACGGCGGCGACGCGCGGCTCCAGCAGCAGGACCATGGTGCTCACGTCGGCGGGGAAGTCGGCCTCGCCCCGGATGACGGCGACGTCGACGGCACCACGGTCGAGCCCGGCGAGGCGATCGTCGACGCGCAGCAGTTGCAGAGGCGTGCCCGGGTGCTCCCGCTTCCAGCGGCGCAGCAGTGGCGTGGTGTGTTCGCCCAGCGCCGACCAGGCGTGGCCGAGGCGTAGCGGCCAGATCCCGGCTCGTGCCGGGTCGAGGGCCTCGTCGACGG
>KL571304.1:15716-17901 GCA_000715855.1 Actinoplanes liguriensis | reverse complement strand
GGCTGGAACGCGTTCCCGGCGGCGGTGAGCCGCAGGTGATGGGTGGACCGGTCGATCAGGCGGGCGCCGAGGTGGGCTTCCAGCTGGCGCAGGGTGCGGGACAGCGCGGGCTGCGTCACGTGCAGCCGGGCCGCGGCCCCGGTGATGGTGCCTTCGGCCGCGATGGCGAGGAAGGCGCGCAGATGCCGCAGCTCCACGGTCATAACCACAGAGCATAACCGCAGCACATTCGGCATTTCCCCGGCCGAAGGCGTGGCTCCTACCGTCGACCGCATGGTCAAATCCACCCCTGCTGTAGGTCTGGTACTGGGCGCCTTGCTGTCGGGCCAGTTCGGCGGCGCGGTCGCGGCGCTACTGTTCCCCCAGGTCGGGGTCGGCGGGGTCGTGACCTTGCGGCTGACGATCGCGGCGCTCGTGCTCCTGGCGGTGTGCCGGCCCCGCGTACGGGGATATCGGCGCGCGGACTGGCTGCTGATCGGCGGATTCGGGGCGGCGCTCGCCGGCATGAACACCCTCGCCTACCACGCGATTGCCCTGATCCCCCTCGGTCCCGTGGTGATGCTTGAGGTGCTGGGGCCGCTCGTGCTGTCAGTGGTGACCGCTCGCCGCGCGGTGAGCTGGCTGTGGGCCGGCCTGGCCGTCGCCGGGGTTGCGTTGCTGAGCAGCACCGGATTCGACCGGCTCACCCCGGCCGGGGTCGGTTTCGCTGTCGCGGCGGGTGCCGTCTGGGCCGGATACATCGTGGCCAGTGCGCGGGCCGGGCAACGCTTCCCGAAGGCTGACGGCCTGGCCCTGGCCATGGCGGTCGCCGCGCTCATCACTCTCCCCGTCGGTGCGGGAAGCACACTGTTGAGCCCCCACATCCTGGCGATGGGCGCCGCGGTGGCGCTGTTGTCGTCCGCGCTGCCGTACACCTTGGAGTTGCTGGCGTTGCGCCGCATGTCCACCGCGACCTTCGCCGTGCTGATGAGCCTCGTGCCCGCCGTCGCCGCGATCGCCGGCTACGTCGTCCTGCACCAGCGGCTCACCCCTGCCGAAGGGCTCGCCATCGCGCTGGTCATCACCGCCAACATCGGCGCCGTACGGACATCGTCCCGGCCCCCTCGGGAAAGCACGCCCCGGCGATCCGAGCTTGCCGGCCGCCGATGATCACCGCCGAGTGTGGCCCGGGTTCCGAACAGGAAGAATGTCAGGCGCGATCAGGCGCTCGTTGCGGACGCCCGCGATTCCGGTGGGGCGAAGAGGGCTGCGGCGACGGTGTCGACGTACCAGCTCTGGAAGCGCTCCGGTGACCAGCCACGCTGGCGCACGAGCCAGTCGTAGTTGCGCACGTCCATGGCCAGCCACAGCACGTCGGCCGTGGTTTCGACGGTGTGTTCCGGCCGAAGCCGGCCGGTCGAGGCGAGGTCGGCGGCGAACATGGCCATGCCGGCGCGGCGCTCGTCGAGGTTCTTGCGCCAGATCGCGGCGGCCTCGGGATCGGCGGTCGCGGCGGCGGCGAGAGCAAGCATCACCTGCGCCTGCCGGGCATGGACGTCGACGAGGTGCCGGGCGTAACGGTCGAGCTTCGCCCGGGCGTCGGGCAGTGCCCGGATCTCCGCGACGAACTGGCGGTCGGGCAGCGCCACCGGCTCGTCGTCGCCGGCCGTCGTGACGTCGACCAGCGCGGACAGCAGCGCCTGCTTGCTGCCGAAGACCTTGTACACCGTCTGGATCGCGACCCCCGCCTCGGCCGCGATGGCGGTCAGCGGGGTGGCCGCGTAGCCGGGGTCGACGAACAGGGCGGCGGCCGCGTCCAGGATCGCCCGGCGCGTCTGCCGGGCCTGCTCCTGCCGGCGCGCCGACTCGTATCGCCTCTTGACAACCACGGCGCGAGTGTAGTGCTCTATTCAGTAGAGTGTGACTCTACCAAAGGAGTGGCCATGTCGGCCGATGCGGAAGCGCAGCACGGCGCCCGAGTGATCTTCATACCGCCACCCCTGTACTACGCCGCCGGCCTCGCATGCGGCCTGGCGATCCACGCCATGGCCGCGCTCCCGCTCGGCGGTCGTCCCGCCACCACGGTCGCCGGGGCGGTGCTCACCGCCCTCGGATTGGCGTTCGCCGTGGGCGGCGTCGCCGCCGTGATCCGCCACCGCACCACGATCGTGCCCCACCACCCGGTCACCACCCTGGTGACCGGCGG
>KL571304.1:15018-15489 GCA_000715855.1 Actinoplanes liguriensis | reverse complement strand
GGTCACCACCCTGGTGACCGGCGGCGCCTACCGGCTGTCCCGCAACCCGATGTACACCGGCCTGGCCGTCACCTACCTCGGCCTGGCGCTGCTCTTCGGTTCCTGGTGGCCGCTGATCCTGTGGCCACTCGTGATCGTCGCCGTGCGCCAACTCGTCATCCGCCCCGAAGAGCGCTACCTCACCCAGCGATTCGGCCAGACCTACACCGACTACCAATCCCGCGTACGCCGGTGGCTCTGACCGCATGATGCCCCAGTGATCAGCGCGGATCGGGCGGGGTGCGCCTTCGCGCCGTGGGTATCCCGATGGGACCTCTAGGGTGGCGTCCACCGGCGGAAGGAACCTTCGTGCAGTGGCAGATCGAGCGGATCAAGGCGTGCCTCAACGGTGGCCGGCTCCGCGACGAGCATCCGGCTCTACCGATCACGCCCGAGGAGCTGGCCTCGGAAGCGGCCGCCGCGGTGTCCGCA
>KL571304.1:14461-14758 GCA_000715855.1 Actinoplanes liguriensis | reverse complement strand
ATCCCGATGATGTGGCAGCCGCGGTGACCGCCGTGCGCCGGGCCTGTCCGGGCGTGCCGGTAGGGGTGACAACCGGACTGTGGATCAGCGACGGCGACACGGGGCGGCGGCTCAAGGCCGTGGCCGGCTGGGCTCACCTGCCGCCGGCGGCGCGGCCCGAGTTCGCCTCGGTCAACGTCGGTGAACCCGGCTTCGCCGACCTCGTCGAGGTACTGCAGCGGGCCGGGATCGCAGTGGAGGCCGGGGTGTGGTCGACCGCCGACGCGCAGGCATTGCTGTCTCTTATACACATCTCTG
>KL571304.1:10927-14266 GCA_000715855.1 Actinoplanes liguriensis | reverse complement strand
TCAGAGATGTGTATAAGAGACAGGGCTCCGCATCCTGGTGGAGGTCATCGACGGTACGGCGGAGACAGCCGTTGCCACGGCCGAAGCGATTCTTGCCCGCCTTGACGATGTCGGGATCACCGCACCACGGCTGCTGCACGGGGAGGAGGCGACGTGCTGGCCGCTCGTTGTTCACGCCGGCCGACTGGGGCTGCCCACACGCATCGGGCTGGAGGACACCCTCGTCGGCCCGGCCGGCGAGCCGGTCGCCGACAACGCTGATCTGGTTCGCCAGGCTCTGGCCGCCTGGACCGCAGCCGCTTCATGACGTCGGCGACCCTTCAAGTGCCACGCATGTCGGACCACCCGATCATGCCGCGGGGTCGGCAGCCATCGACCGCGTGAATTATCGTCGGCGCACATGGAAGAGTCCGTGCAGCCCGTCGGCGAGGTGCAAATCCTCGGGCAGACCCGGATATGGCCGGCCATCGCGATACCGGGCGCGGCGACGATCGTACTGATCATCATCGCCGTCGTGTTCCGTCTTGTTTCCTGGTACGCGCTCGGCGCTGCCGCCGCTTCGCTCATCCTCGGGGTGACACGCAGGAGCAACGCCGTGCTCGGCGACGACATCGGGCTCCTCGTCCGGACGCGCAGGGGTGTGAGCCGTCCTTACACCTGGAGTCAGATCGAGCGCATCGGGTGGCGCGACGGCGGCTTGTGGGGCAGCACGCTGCAGGTCTATCCCCGAGGCGGTCCTTACGACGTTCCCGGGCCCAACTCATCGGTCGACGTTGGCCGCATCTGGCTGCCGAGGCGGCGCCGCCTTCCCGATCCCCTTCCCGGGCTGCGGCAACTCCATGGCATCAAGGCCCTGTCGGATCAGTGATTCCGCGCGCCGCCGGGTCGACGGTGGCGCCCTTCCCGGAGGTGAGGACGGCGAGCGCGGCTTCGGCGCACTCGTCGTCCTGGCCGGGGACATTTCCGCCGCTCACTGCCAGGGCGCCGAGGACGGTGTCGCCTCGCTTGATGAGCGCCGCGCCGGCGCCGGTCAGGATGGGGACGCGCACGGCCCGGTCGAGTTGGGCGAAGAAGGCGGGCGAGTTCTCCTGCATCTCGCGCAGCGCGGCGCCGTCGCGGCGCAGGAGGGCGACGGTGGCGGCTTTGGCCTCGGCGACCTGGGCCGACAGCGGCGGCGCGCCGGTCATGCGGCCGAGGGCTTGCAGGTGTCCGCCTTCGTCGACGACCGCGACGGTGACCGGTGCGGCAAGTTCGGCGGCGCGCTCGTGTGCGCCGCTGATGAGGGTCTGAGCTTCGTGGAGCGTGAGCGGCATGGCCATCCCCTTAGGTTGTACGCCCAGCATGATTGGAGTACAGCCGTAGCGCAATAGGTGTCCAGCTATTCTTGCGGGCATGGAGACCACGGGCCGGCGCAAACAGAACACCCGTGGGCGGGGCGACCTGCTCCGCGAGGAGATCCTGACGGCCGGCGTGCGCATGCTCGACGAGCTCGGCGACGACCAGGCGCTGTCGCTACGGGCGGTCGCGCGGGCCGTCGCCGTCGCCGCGACCTCGGTCTACCTCTACTTTCCCGACCGCGACGCGCTCGTGCTGGCCGCCACCCAGCGCTGCCACGAGGAGCTGATCGCCGCGGGCGACGCCGCCGAGGCCGCCCACGACCGGGATCCCGCCGCCCAGCTCCGGGCCCGCATCCTGGCCCAGTGCGAGTGGGCCCAGACCCATCCGGGCCTGTACAAGGTGCTGCACGAGAGCGGAGTGCACCGCCGCCTCGGCATGCCGTTCAAGGAGGTCATGGTCGAACGCACCCGTGCCGCCGTGCAACGCTGCATGGACGCCGGCGTCGCCCCCGATGACGACGCGCTGACCGTGACGATCGACCTGCGTACCGCCGTCAACGGCATGCTGGCTCAGCGCATCAACGAACCCGACCTGCCCTGGCCGCCGCTGACCGGCCAGCTCGACCGCTTTCTGAGCAAACTGGTCGGCATGAAGCTCTGACCTGACTGCGACGAGGGCCGCACGGCGGGCCGGTGGCGGTGTCCGGTGGATCGCGGGCGGGTATGGTCTCGCGCGGAGCGGGCTTGATCAGCCTGTGAGCAGCTGGGGAGGGCACCGCCGTGACCGAGGGTCATCAGACGACGTCGCATGGGCACGACAGTGTCCGGCCGGCCATCGTGGTCGGCGCGATCGGGGTGGTGTTCGGCGACATCGGGACGAGCCCGATCTACACCCTGCAGACGGTGTTCAGCCCGGAGGACCCGCATCCGGTGCCGGTCAGCAACGCCAACGTGTACGGCGTGGTGTCGCTGATCTTCTGGTCCGTGATGATCATCGTGACGGTCACCTACATCCTGCTGGCGATGCGCATCGACAACGACGGTGAGGGCGGCATCATGGCGCTCATCGGGTTGCTGCGCCGCCAGGCCGGGGTCGCCGGGCGACGGACGGCACTACTGCTCGCCGCGGTCGGGATCTTCGGGGCCTCGCTGTTCTTCGGCGACAGCATGATCACGCCGGCCATCTCCGTACTGTCCGCGGTCGAGGGCCTCAAGCTCGTCGAGCCGTCGCTGGACGAGTTCGTCGTGCCGATCACGGCCGTGATCATCGTCCTGCTGTTCCTGGTGCAGCGCCGCGGAACGGCAGCGGTCGGCCGGGTCTTCGGCCCCATCATGCTCGCCTGGTTCGTGGCGATCGGCGCCCTCGGCATCGCCGGAATCAGTGATCATCCGCAGATTCTCAAGGCCATTTCGCCGACGTACGCCGTGGGGTTCCTCGCCGGTCACTTCAGCATCGGTTTCTTCGCGCTCGCGGCGATCGTGCTCGCTGTCACCGGCGCCGAAGCGCTCTACGCCGACATGGGCCACTTCGGGCGCCGGGCGATCAGCCGGGGCTGGCTGTTCCTGGTCGTGCCGGCGTGCACGCTCAGCTACATGGGCCAGGGCGCGCTGATCCTGGCCGACCGGGCCAACATGAGCAGCCCGTTCTTCCTGCTCGCGCCCGGCTGGGCCCGCCTGCCCCTGGTCCTGCTGGCCACCGCGGCCACCGTCATCGCGTCCCAGGCGGTGATCACCGGCGCGTACTCGGTGGCGTCGCAGGCCGGTCAGCTGGGCTACCTGCCGCGCCTGCGGATCGCGCACACCTCCGAGTCGTCGATCGGGCAGATCTACGTACCGTGGATCAATTGGCTCTTGATGGTCTCGGTACTGACCCTGGTCTTCGCGTTCCGCTCCTCGGCGGCGCTGGCCTACGCGTACGGCATGGCCGCGACCGGGACGATCACCATCACCACCCTGCTCTCGCTCTACATGGCCCGGAGCCGTTGGGGCGCGCCGGTGTGGC
>KL571304.1:6885-10669 GCA_000715855.1 Actinoplanes liguriensis | reverse complement strand
GTGTATAAGAGACAGCTGTCGGTGGATCTTCTGTTCGTCGCCGCGAACCTGACCAAGCTGGTGCACGGTGCCTGGCTGCCGCTGGCGATCGCGCTGACCGCTTTCACGCTGATGACGACGTGGCAGCGCGGCCGGCAGGTGGTGACCGCGGAGCGTGAGCAGCTGGAGGGCTCCTTGCAGGAGTTCATCGAGAGCGTCCGTAACGGCACGCAGCCGACGCAGATCGTGCCGGGCACCGCGGTCTTCCTGAACCGGGGCAAACTGACCGCGCCGCTGGCCCTGCGCGCGAACGTCGAGCACAACAGCATCCGCCACGAGCACGTGATCATCATGTCGATCGAGACCCAGCCGGTCCCCCGGGTTCCGGAGGCGGAACGCATGGTCATCGACGACCTCGGGTACGCCAACGACGGGATCTTCCACGTGATCGCGCGCTACGGCTACGCCGAGACTCCGGACGTGCCGGCCGCGCTGCGCGCCCTCGACCCGGACACCACCGAGGGCCGGATCGACATCGACGACGCGTCGTACTTCCTGTCGAAGATCGAGCTGCGGCCCGGCAGCCCGACCAAGCGGCTGGCGACGTGGCGCAAGCGGCTGTTCATCGCGACCGCGCACGCCACGGCCGATGCCGCCGACTACTTCGGCCTCCCCCGCGACCGTACCGTGATCATGGGTTCTCGCATCGACGTCTGACTTTTGGCGGTGCCTGATCAGCCCGCGCCTGGCTCTTTTCGCATCATCGAAGCGGTTCGATTGACATGGGAGCGTTCCCATGCGACGTTTCTCGCCGGGCGCGGACCGGATTCACCGCCGGTTCCCCCCGCGCCCTGTGCGCACGAGAGGAACCACTTATGAGTTCGATGGCAAGGAGGGCCGGGCTCGGAATCGTCGCCGCCGCGCTGGCCCTCACCGGCGCCGTATACGGCGTGACCCGGCCCGCCTCCGCGGCCCAGCTGACCGCTTCTCAGCTGGTCGCCGACATGGGCGCCGGATGGAACCTGGGCAACCAGCTGGAGGCGAGCAACAACGGCGTCCCCAGCGAGACGGCGTGGGGCAACCCCGCCATCACCCAGGCCCTGATCAACCGGGTGAAGGCGTCCGGCTTCAAGACGATCCGCATCCCCATCTCCTACCTGGCCGACATCGGCGCCGGCCCGAGCTACACGGTCGACGCCACCTGGCTGAACCGGATCAAGGAGGTCGTCGACTACGCCTACAACCAGGGCCTGTACGTCGTGATCAACATGCACGGCGACGGCTACAAATCGGTCACCGGCTCCTGGCTGATCTGCGACGCCACGGACCAGACCACGATCAAGGCCAAGTACCAGAAGGTGTGGCAGCAGGTCGCGACCAAGTTCGCCGCCTACGACGAGCACCTGATCTTCGAGTCGATGAACGAGGAGTTCGACGGCCAGTACGGCACGCCGACCCAGCCGTGCTACACGAACATCAACGCCTACAACCAGACGTTCGTCGACACCGTACGCCAGACCGGCAGTACCAACGCCTCACGCTGGCTGCTCGTGCCCGGGTGGAACACCAACATCGACTACACCGTCGGCAACTACGGATTCGTGCTGCCGACTGATCAGTACCGATCGTCGAGCATCCCCAGCACCGAGAAGCGCCTCATGATCTCCGTCCACTACTACGACCCGTGGGACTTCACCGGTCAGGAGGACGGCAACATCACGCAGTGGGGTCCGAACGCGACAAACGCGGCGAAGACCTCCACCTGGGGCCAGGCCGACTACCTCGACGGGCAGATGAAGAAGGTGCACGACACCTTCGTCGCCAACGGCTACCCGGTCCTCGTCGGTGAATACGGCTCGATCGACAAGACGGCCGCCGACTCCGCGAACAACACCTACCGGGCCGACTACGCGCGCACCCTGGTCGCCGCGGCCAAGAAGTACGGCGCGGCCACCGCCTACTGGGACAACGGCTACAACGGCGCGTACGGGTTCGGGCTGTTCAACCGCAGCTCCGCCACCGTCACCCAGCAGGGCATCATCGACGCCATCATCAGCGCGGCCGGCGGCAGCTCGACCTCCTCGCCGTCCACCAGCCCGTCGGTAACCCCGTCGGTGAGCCCGTCCGCCAGCCCGTCCACCTCCACCCCGGCCGGCGCCTGCAAGATCACCAACGCGGTCAGCGCCTGGAACAACGGACTGACCAACAACATCACCATCACCAACACCGGGACCAGCGCCGTCAACGGCTGGAGCCTGGCCTTCACCCTGGCCGCCGGACAGACCATCACCTCCGGCTGGAGCGCCACCTACAGCCCGGCCAGCGGCAACGTCACCGCGACCAACGTCAGCTACAACGGCGCGCTCGCGGCGGGGGCCTCGACCACCATCGGGTACCAGGCCACCCACACCGGCAACGCGGCCGCCCCCACCGGGTTCCGGCTCAACGGCGCCACCTGCAGCTGATCCACCACCGTGGGCCGGGGCCGTCGAACAGCCCCGGCCCACGCGGGCGGGCGGGTGCCATCATGCTCAGCTATGAAGATCGCGACGCCGATGGCATTGACGATGGTCGGCATGCTGGCCGTGCTGAGCGGCTGCTCCGGAGCCCGGGCCGAGGACGCGTCGGACGCACTGAACAAAACCGACAGCTTCCGGTACGACATCCAGGTCGACGTGAAGACGCGAGGCCTGAGCCCGTACACCTCGACCACCTACCAGGGCAGCGGGACCGGCCTCCCCCAGCGGCACCAACTCGACCTGAACTTGACGGCGCCGGGAACCGGACCACAGCACCTGATCGCCGACGGGGAAACCCAGTACGTGCAGACCAACGGCCAATGGGTGAAGGAGCAGCGGCCCTCGTTCGGCAGGTCGGCATTCACCCCGTCGCAGACGTCCCCGTTCGACGGCGCGCTGTTCGACCCGGCGTCGTACCTCCCGCACACCGGCACCGACCAGAAACTGTTCAACGCCGACGGCGACAGCTTCGTCTACACCTGCTCCCTGGACAGCTCCGTGAACGCCTCGTGCGACGCGATGGGCCTGCACCTGGGCATGATCCAGGACCGATCCACGATCGGCCAGGCCGACCTGACACTCACCCTCGACGGCGACGGCCGGCCCACCGGCATCCAGGCGGACATCACCTACGGCGACGGCTCGACCTTCGGCGGGACAGTGACCACAAAGGCCACTCTGCACGACTTCGGCGACCCTGCGACCATCCAAATCCCCGCGCTCCCCTGACTCGGGGCGCCCGTGGGCACCGCAGCCATCCCCGGACGGCGACCCGCATCAAGGGAGCCGGCACCTTCTACGAGGGGTCATGACCATCGGCCTGTCTCTTATAGGCCGGCTCCGCCGGGACCGGCGGAGCGTTCAGAAACCCGGGTGGCCGGCCGAGTCGGCTCACATACTGATGCCGGCCTGCGGTCCGGAGTAGGTCTTGACCACGGTCGGCACGTCGGCGGCCGGGTCGAGGGTGTAGGAGTAGAAGCTGCTCGGCGTGAACGCCGACCCGCCGGTGACCTGCTTGCCCGTGCAGTTCACGGCGATGCTGCCGCTCTGCTTGAGCTGGCCCTTCGTGGTGTCGTCGATGTTCCAGGGGTTGTTGACGGCGTCGAAGTAGCTGTTCTCGAGGACAATTTTCGTGCTGCCGCGCGACAGATTGCCGTACGACGAAATGTTTTGCAGGTAGTTGTTGTAAAGGTGGGCGTAGAGCAGGTTGTCGGCGCTCGGATTGCGCTGGGTGGTGTCATGGATCCAGTTGTGGTGGATCGTCATCCGGGCGGTGACGTTGTCGG
>KL571304.1:1366-6586 GCA_000715855.1 Actinoplanes liguriensis | reverse complement strand
TCCAGCCGATGCCGAACGTCTTGTTGTGGTTGCCCATCACGTTCCAGGACACGGTCACGTAGGAGGTGTCCTTGCGTGAGTCGATGTAGCCGTCATTGATGTTGGTGAACGTGTTGTGGTCGATCCAGACGTGGTCGGCGGTGTCCATCTGGATGCCGTCGTAGTCGAAGTCCTTGTCGTCCGGGTCGTCGGAGGCCACCGCGGTGTCGCCGATGGTCAGGTTCCGGATGATCACGTTGTGGATGCCGGTGCCGAGGAAGAACCCGCCGGCTTTGATCCGGCCGGTGGTGCTCAGCCCGACGATCGTCTTGTTCGATGCGACCGGGATCTCGTAGCCGTAGGTGGGCACCGTGATCGTGCCGCTGACCTTGATGATGTACGCGGCGCCGGCGGTGGCGTACTTGAGCAGGTCGGCGTAGGTGGTGACGGTCACCGTGGTGCCGCCCGCGCCGCCGGTGGTCGCGCCGCCGGTGGCGGCGAACCCGTCCGCGGTGTTCGACCAGGTGCGCCCGCCCGCGCTGACGGGGTTGAACGCCCACTGCTTGTTGGTGTTGGCGGTGCAGGTCTCCTGGATGATCGCGCCGCCGGACGCGGTGGAGGCGTCCTTGTCGCTGATGCACAACCCGCTGTTGACGTTGACGATCTGGAACGTGTTCGTGCCACTCGCGGCCAGCGTCCACAGCTGATTGTTCTGACTGGCGACACAGCCGTACTGCTGCAACTGCACACCCGAGACCGTCGACCAGTCCGGCACGTCGACGCACTTACCGCTGTTCACGTTGACCAGCTGATAGCTCGAACCGACCGCCTTGAGCGTGAACTGCTGCCACTTCGCGCCCGCCGTACAACCCCACTGCTGCAACAACGCACCGTTACTCGTCGACGCGCTCGGCACGTCGATACACATGCCGCTCTTGGCCACCGCCAACTGATAGTCGGCACCCGCGGCGGGCAGCGTCGCCGCCTGCGAGGATGTTGTCGTCAGGCCGATGACCGCGAGTGGGGCGGCCAGTGTCAGCGCTGCCAGTAGCAGGCGCTTTGTTCCTTTCCGGATTCTGGACACGGGGGTCCTTTCTGTTCTGCGCCGTGCGGTCGTGGGAGGCGGCCGCGCGGCCTGCGGGGACGGGGTGACCTCGTCGGACTGATCGACGAGGTTGCCTGGTAGGGGCGCGCGAGGACGACGAACGTCCCGCGGGCGCTCCTACCGTGGTGGTGCACGGTGACCGTCACCGTGGCGACACCGGGCTGCTCGGCGGCGAGGATGCCGTCGCGGACCGAGACGACCTGGGGACGGTTCGTCTCGTACCGGATGCGCAGACCGGCCGGCAGTGGGGTGCTGTCGCCGAGGGTTCGGTAACTGGCCCCGCTCTCGTCGCTGAACGCGACGGTGAGCTGGGGGTCGATGCGGCTGCCCGCGGTATAAAGGGTGCGCCCGTGTCCGCCTGCGGTGGGCCGGTGAGCCAGAACGGCGAGGACGGTGCCGAGGCGTTTCGCAGCGATCACCTGAGTCCTGTCGTAGCGATGCCTTTGACCAGGTACTTCTGGCCGGCGATGAAGAAGCCGATGACCGGGGCGAGCGAGACGAACGACATCGCGAACATCTCGCCCCATTGGCTCTGCCCCTCGGAGTCCATGAACTGCCGCAGGGCGAGCGGGACGGTGTAGAGGTCGGGGTCGGTGAGGTAGAGCAGGGGCCCGAAGAACTCGTTCCACACCGCGATGAACGTGAAGATCGCCGTGGTCGCGAAAGCGGGCAGGCACAGCGGCATGATGATCTTCCAGAACGTCCGGAACGGCCCGCACCCGTCGATCCGGGCCGCGTCGTCGAGCTCGTCCGGCAGCGACCGCATGAACTGGACCATCAGGAAGATGTAGAAGCCGTTGGTGGCCAGGAAGTGCGGGACGAGCAGCGGGTAGTACGTGTTGAGCCAGCCCAGCCGGTCGAAGAGCACGTACTGCGGGACGACCAGCACGTGCCCGGGCAGCATCATCGTGCCGAGCATCAGCGCGAAGAACACCGTGCGGCCGCGGAAGCGCAGGCGGGCGAACGCGTACGCGGCGAGCGAGCAGGACAGCAGATTCCCGAGGATGCTGAGCGTGACGATCACCAGCGAGTTGACCAGGTAGAGCGAGAACGGCTCGGCGAGCGACGTCCAGCCCCGGGCGTAGTTGCCCAGGTCCCAGGTCGACGGCCAGAGTGATTCGTCGGTGAAGACGGTGTTGCTGGGCTTGAGCGAGCTGGAGATCATCCAGAGCAGCGGGTACATCATGACGACGCCGACCGCGCAGAGCAGGACGTGCCGCAGGAAGCGGCGGCGCGGAGAGGGCCGGCGCGACCCCGGTGAGGCGGTGACGGGCCGGGTCGCCGGGTCGGCCGGCGCCGTGTCGGTTGTCGCCGTGTCAGTTGTCATAGAACACCCAATACCGAGCGGCCAGGAAGTTGATCGCCGTGAATCCGGCGATGATGATCAGCAGGAGCCAGGCCATCGAGGACGCGTAGCCCATGTCGAATTCGGCGAAGCCCTTCTGGTACAGGTACAGGTTGTAGAACAGCGTCGACTCCGCCGGGCCGCCGGTGCCGTTGCTGATCACGTATCCCTGGGTGAACGTCTGGAACGACGCGATCAGTGACTGGATCAGGTTGAAGAAGATGATCGGGCTCAGCAGCGGCACGGTGATCGACCGGAACTGCCGCCACGGCGACGCGCCGTCCATCGCCGCGGCCTCGTAGTACATCGCCGGGATCTGCCGCAGCCCGGCCAGGAAGATCACCATCGGCGCGCCGAACGTCCAGACGTGCAGCAGGATCAGCGTGCTCAGCGCGAATCGCGGGTCGGAGTTCCAGCCGGGGCCCTGGATGCCGAACCAGGCCAGGAAGTGGTTGACAATGCCCTGGTAGCCGAAGATGTAGCGCCAGAGCATGACGATCGCGACGCTGCCGCCCAGCAGCGACGGCAGGTAGTAGATGCTGCGGTAGATCGCCAGACCGCGCACGCCCCGATCGAGCAGCATCGCCACTCCCAGCGCGACGGCCAGCGACAACGGGACCGATATGACCGTGTAGACGATGGTGACCTGCAACGACTGGTGCAGCTTGTCGTCGTGCAGCATGGCCCGGAAGTTGTCCAGCCCGGCCCAGCGCGGCGCGGTCAGCAGGTCGTAGTCGGTGAACGCGAGGTAGAGCGAGGCCAGGAACGGGCCGACGGTGAACAGGATGCCGGCGAACCAGGGCAGCAGGAACAGGTAACCGGCATTGTCCTGGCGGCGCGCCCGGACGGTGGTCACGCGGTCAGCGCCTTCTGCGCTTGAGCGATGAACTGCTTGCCCGCGTCGGCCGGGGTGGTCCGCTTGAACTCCACCTCCGTACTGATGCTCTTGAGGATGTTGGTCAGTTTGCTGGCGCCGACCGGGTACGGGTACGAGGGCGGGAGCTTCTCGGTCTGCAGCTTCGAGAGGAAGTCGCTGGAGCGTTTGTTGTCCGCTTCCAGGGTCGGCGCGATCTGCTCGGCGATCGCCCGGTTCGGCGGAACACCCCGCGTCGCGGCGCACAGCTTGGCCGGTTCGGCCTGATTGGTCAGGAAGTCGAGCAGCTTCAACGCCTCCTGCGGGTGCTTGGAGCCGGCGGCGATCGACCACAGCGCAGGCGTGTCGATCGACTGGCCGCGCCGGGCGCCCTGGGTCTCCCCCGGGATGCGCAGCAGCTGCAGGTTCCCGCCGCAGGCCTGGTCGAAGCCGAGCAGGTTGTTGGTCGGGATGATCTGCGAGGCGATCGACTTCTTGGCCAGGTACGACTGGGCGGGTGAGGCGCCGTTGTTCTGGTCGATGAACCCGGCCGGCGGGATGGCGCCACGGGCGCGCAGGTCCTCGGCGAGCTGGAGCCACGCGACGACGGTGGCCTCGCGCACGTCGAGCTTGCCCTGCGGGCTGAAGAAGTCCTCGCCGTGCTGGCGGGCGAAGACGAGCAGGTTGGCGGTGGTCCACAGCTCGAAGTTGGCGCCATAGACCTTGCTGCCGCTGGCTTTGGTGACGGCGGCGGCGAACGTGCCCAGCTGTTCCCAGCTCCAGGTGTCGCCGTCGGGGATCGGCACGCCGTACTTGTCGGTGAGGGTCTTGTCGACGATGAAGCCGATGGTGTTGAGGCCCGACGGGACGCCGAAAGTCTTGTCGCCGACCTGGCCGAGCGCCTTCGCCTGCGGGGTGAGTCCGGTCAGATCGAGGTCGGTGGTGTGCTGGGCGAGGTCGAGCAGGGTGCCGCGGTCGGCGTACTCGCGCAGGCTGTCGAAGCGCATGGCCATCAGGTCGGGGGCGTCACCGGCGGCGACCCGGGCGGCGAGCTTGTCCTTGTACGGACTGCTGTCCTGGTACTCGGTGCGCACCCGCACGCCGGGGTTGGCGGCCTGGAAGCCATCGAGCGCCTTCTGGGTGAACCCGGCGCGTTGCGCGTCGCCCCACCAGGCCATCGTCAGTTCGGTCTTGCCGTCGTCGTCGCTCTTGCCGCCGAAGCCGCGGCCGCAGCCGGACAGCCCGGCGGCGACCCCGGCCAGCGCGCCGAGTCCGAGCACATGGCGCCGGCGCAGGCCGGACGGCTCGTCAACGGGGTTCACGGGAGTGTCCTTCCGCCGTCGTTACGGATTTGTTTCAGTGTTTTATCTATCGAGTCGCATCCATGTCAAGCGCGCTCCCGAAATTTGTTACAGTCATTGACGTAACTCGTTGAGCGCCGGTAACTTGCCGCCATGCCGAAGGCTCACGAACTGACCTGCGCCGGACAGGTAGTGGCCCGCTACGTCTGGGACCCCGACCTGCCGGCCACCGTCTCGCCCCGGCCCTACCTGCACCCGGTCACCACCCTCGGCGGCGCCACCGTCACCGGGTTCATGCCCGCCGACCACCTGCACCACCTCGGCGCCAGCATCGCCGTGCCGGTGGTCAACGACGCCAACTTCTGGGGCGGGCGCACCTACCTGCGTGACCGCGGCTCGGTCCACCTCGACAACCACGGCCGGCAGCGGCACACGCGGTGGCTGCACCGCACCGGCGACCGGCTCGCGCAGGAGTTGCACTGGGTCGCCCGCGACGGCCACGTCATCGCTCGGGAGCGGCGCGTGCTCAGTACCGCGCAGATCGCCGAGACCGCCTGGATGCTTCGCGTCGAATACGCCCTCAGCAGCGCCGACGACCGCCCGCTGACGATCTGCAGCCCGGCCGTGCGGGGCCGGG
>KL571304.1:0-1101 GCA_000715855.1 Actinoplanes liguriensis | reverse complement strand
AGCCGTGGGTCGCGCTCGGCACCGACGCCTGGACGCTGATCTTCCACACCACCGCGTCCGCCGACGACCCGTGGTTCGTGCGCTCGGCCGACTACACCGGCGTGTGCTCCGCGATCGCCTGGGACCGCCCGCTGGTCATCGCGCCCGGTCAGGTCTTCACCCGCCGTGTCGGCGTGGTCGTCGCCGACGGCTCGCCCACGCCGGAGACCGCGGCGGCATTCGCCGCGACACCCCCACCCCTTCAGGAGGTACGCCGGTGAGCGTCCCGTGGATGGCCGGCGACGACGACGGCCACTACCGCAATCCGGTGCTGTTCGCCGACTGGTCCGATCCGGACGTGATCCGGGTCGGCGACGACTACTACCTGACCGCCAGCAGCTTCAACCGCGTGCCCGGCCTGCCGATCCTCACCTCGGCCGACCTGGTCGACTGGCGCATCCTCGGGCATGCCCTGCCGGAGCTGACACCGCGCGACCACTACTCCGTGCCCCGGTCCGGCTGCGGTGTGTGGGCGCCCGCGCTGCGCTTCCACGACGGACGGTTCTGGATCTGCTACCCCGACCCGGATCACGGCATCTTCGTGACCACCGCGGTGGATCCGGCCGGGCCGTGGACGCCTGCGCGGCTCGTGCTGCCCGGACGCGGCCTGATCGACCCGTGCCCGCTGTGGGACGACGACGGCCGCGCGTATCTGGTGCACGGCTGGGCACGCAGCCGGTGCGGATTCAACAACCGGCTCACGGCGTACCCGATGAGCCCGGATCTTTCTCGTCCGCTGGCCGCGGGAACCGTGGTCGTCGCGGGGGACGCGGTCGACGGCTGCCGCACCTTGGAGGGTCCGAAATGGTATCGGCGCGACGGCTGGTACTGGATCTTCGCGCCAGGCGGCGGGGTCACCGACGGCTGGCAGTACGCGATGCGGTCCGAGCACGTGTTCGGCCCCTACGAACCCCGGATCGTGCTCGCCCGCGGTGACACCGACGTCAACGGGCCACACCAGGGCGCGTGGGTCGACGACTGGTTCGTGCACTTCCAGGATCGCGGCGCGTTCGGGCGGGTGGTGCACCTGCAGCCGCTGTCCTGGAACGACGACGGCTGGCC
>KL571303.1:14230-14998 GCA_000715855.1 Actinoplanes liguriensis | reverse complement strand
CGGTCACCCCAAAACCCGTGCCGTCGTCCCGCACCGGCGGCACAGCCCACCGAGCCCGCACCCACAAGCCCCAGCCGGGTCGGCCTCGCGCCGCGGCCCGGGGTTCTCGGCTGGTTCTCGCTGTGGTTATTCGTGCCTCATAACCACAGCGAGAACCAGCCGCCCGCCGCGAGCCGCGCTGACTCGGCTTCGTCCCGTGCGTTCGCGCCCGCGACCCCCAGCCGGGTCCAGGCACTGCCGCGGCTCAGCTCCCGGCTGGTGCTCAGGGTTGTTATTCGTGCCTCGTAACAACCCTGAGCACCAGCCGGCCACCGCGAGCCGCGCTGTCTTCGTTGGGTGCATTCGTGCACGCGGGCTCCGGGCGCCGTGAGCCGCTTTGCTTTCGTTTTGTGTGTTGGCGCACGCGAGGTCCGGCGGGGTGCATGGGCCGGCGCGGCGCGGGGGTTCGACTGGTGCTGACTGTTGTTATGAGGCACGAATAACCACCGTCAGCACCAGCCGGCAAGCGGGAGCGCGGCTGCTGGCGGGAGTGGGCCGCAGCCTGGCGGGGGTCATGGTGGGGAGGGGTGCTGGACGTCGCGGGGGGCGACGTCGGCGCCGAGTTCGCGGAGGTGGGCGGTGACGGTGAGCTTGTGGCGACGCCGGTGTTCCTGGTCGGCCTGCTGCTGGGTGGGCGTTTGGCGGGGTTTTGGGGTGAGCTTGACCCGCCACGGGACGACGGCACGGGTTTTGGGGTGACCGTGCCCCGCCACGGAGGTCGCCCTTTCG
>KL571303.1:11173-14000 GCA_000715855.1 Actinoplanes liguriensis | reverse complement strand
TCCCCGCGGGAGCGGCGGTCTGGACCACGGCGGAGCTAGGACATCAAGATCTTGAATCTGATCTTGATCAGTCGTCGTCGCCGCCCTCGGTGAGGGTGTCGTGTACGCCATCGGCGTAACCGCGCGCGTATTCCCACGTCACGTAGTGATCGGGGTCGGGGTCGTAAGCCGGCTCGTGCACCCGGGGGCGGCCGCTGCTCAGCAGGTGGCGGAGGTTGCCGCGGAGCAGGTCCCAGTCGAAGTAGTGCGGCTCGTGACAGTCCTCGCACTCGATGACCAGCCCGCGGATTCCCGTCGGGCTCAGTAAGGCCTGGTAGATCTCCAGGTCGGAGAGATCCTCCAGGACGTCCTGCCGCTCGTCCTCGGTCAGCGGTTCGTTCTCGGCGTCCTCGTTGAGGTCGTCGAGTTCCGCGGCCGGGTCGGCGGGGTCGCCGTTGAACGGGTCGATCGGCTCTTCTTGCACCCCCATACCGTACTCACCTCGCGGGGGAGTGTGCTGGCCCGCACGTTCTGTCCGCCGCCCGGGTGCCCCGTCCAGGATGGGTAGGATGATGAACTCCGCCTCTTGTCTAGGGATGATCTGTGGAAAATGACAGCGCTCGCACTGTTCCCCTCGGTCTGACTTTCGA
This sequence comes from Actinoplanes liguriensis, assembly GCA_000715855.1. Classification (GTDB taxonomy): domain Bacteria; phylum Actinomycetota; class Actinomycetes; order Mycobacteriales; family Micromonosporaceae; genus Actinoplanes; species Actinoplanes liguriensis. Next base: position 13,371 of record KL571303.1, on the reverse strand, counting down.
CGACGTGCTGCTGCAGCCCGGCGAGTCGGACGTGGTTCCGAGCCGGGTCAACACGGTCACGCGCCTGACGCGCAACGTCGAGCTGTCGATTCCGCTGCTCTCCGCCGGGATGGACACTGTCACCGAGGCGCGGATGGCGATTGCCATGGCCCGCCAGGGCGGCATCGGCGTGCTGCACCGCAACCTGTCGGTGGAGGACCAGGCGGCCCAGGTCGACCTGGTGAAGCGGTCCGAGTCCGGCATGATCACCAACCCGGTCACGTGTGGTCCCGACGACACTTTGCGCCAGGTCGACGCGCTGTGCGGGCGCTACCGGATCTCCGGCGCCCCGGTGGTCGACGCGCAGGGCGTGCTGGTGGGCATCGTCACCAACCGCGACATGCGATTCGTCAGCGACCTGGACGCCAAGGTCCGCGACGTGATGACCAAGACCCCGCTGATCACCGCCCGGGTCGGGGTGAGCAAGGACGAGGCGCTCGAGCTGCTGGCCAAGCACAAGGTGGAGAAGCTGCCGCTGGTCGACGAGGGCGGTCACCTGCGCGGCCTGATCACGGTGAAGGACTTCACGAAGTCCGAGCAGTTCCCGAACGCGGCGAAGGACCCGCAGGGCCGCCTGCGCGTGGCCGCCGCGGTCGGTGTCGGCGACGACTCCTACAAGCGTGCCCGCGCCCTGGTCGACGCCGGCGTCGACGTGGTGATCGTGGACACCGCGCACGGCCACCAGCGCGCGGTGCTGGAGATGGTCGCCCGCCTGAAGAAGGACGTCACCGTCGACATCGTCGGCGGCAACATCGCGACCTACGCGGGCGCCAAGGCGCTGGTCGAGGCGGGCGCCGACGCGGTGAAGGTGGGCGTCGGCCCGGGCGCGATCTGCACCACGCGGATTGTCGCGGGCGTGGGTGTGCCGCAGATAACAGCGATCATGGAGGCCAACCGGGCCTGCGCTCCGGCCGGTGTCCCGGTGATCGGTGACGGCGGCATTCAGTACAGCGGCGACATCGCCAAGGCGATCGTGGCCGGCGCCAGCACGGTGATGCTGGGCAGCCTGCTGGCGGGCTCGGAGGAGAGCCCCGGCGAGCTCATCTTCATGAACGGCAAGCAGTTCAAGTCGTACCGGGGGATGGGTTCGCTCGGCGCGATGCAGTCGCGCGGTCAGGCCAAGTCCTACTCCAAGGACCGCTATTTCCAGCAGGATGTGAACGAGGACAAGCTGGTGCCCGAGGGCGTCGAGGGTCAGGTGCCCTATCGTGGTCCTCTGTCCAGGGTGGCGCACCAGCTCATCGGCGGGCTGCGCGCGGCCATGGGCTACGTGGGCGCGGAGACCATCCCCGATCTTCAGGAGCGGGGCCAGCTCATCCGGATCACGGCGGCCGGGCTCAAGGAGTCCCACCCGCACGACATCCAGATGACGGTCGAAGCCCCGAATTACCACTCCCGTTAAGAGGATCTGGAACCCCAATGCGTGACGTAGTGGAGATCGGCCTAGGTAAGACCGCACAGCGCGGTTACCACCTGGATGACATCGCGATCGTGCCGAGCCGCCGGACCAGGGACGTCGACGACGTCTCGACCGAGTGGAAGCTCGACGCGTACCCGTTCAAGATCCCCTGCGTCGCGCACCCGTCCGACGCGACCCAGAGCCCCGACTCGGTGATCGCTCTGGGCCGCCTCGGTGGCCTGGGCGTGCTCAACGCCGAGGGGCTCTGGACCCGCTACGAGAACCCCACCAAGATCCTCGAAGAGCTCGCCTCGCTGGACGAGGAGGCGGACGCCACCAAGCGGCTCCAGGAGGTGTACGCGGAGCCGATCAAGCCGGAGCTGATCGCTGAGCGCGTCCGCCAGATCCGCGAGGGCGGCGTGACCGTCGCCGTCCGGGTGTCGCCGCAGCACACCCTGGCGCTCGCCCCGGTGATTCTCGACGCCGGGGTGGACCTGCTGGTCATCCAGGGCACCCTGGTCTCGGCCGAGCACGTCTCCACGACCGACGAGCCCCTGAACCTCAAGGAGTTCATCGCCGACCTGGACCTGCCGGTCATCGTCGGCGGCTGCACGGACTACAAGACCGCCCTGCACCTGATGCGCACCGGTGCGGCCGGCGTGATCGTCGGCGTCGGCGCGGACGAGTGGTCGACCACCGACACCGTGCTCGGCATCCGGGTGCCGATGGCCACCGCGATCGCCCTGTCTCTTATACACAT
>KL571303.1:10111-10966 GCA_000715855.1 Actinoplanes liguriensis | reverse complement strand
CCGGCCGGCGGCGCCTGGTGGCACTCGGCGGCCAGCCACCCGGCGCTGCCGCGGGGCGGGTTCTGCATCGCCGGGGAGCCGGACGGTTCGCTGGAGCAGTTGCTCTACGGCCCGGCCGATCGGGCGGACGGGCAGCTGAACCTGTTCGGTGGGCTGCGGCGGGCGATGGCGAAGTGCGGTTACCGCGACGTCAAGGAGTTCCAGAAGGTCGCCCTGGTCCTGGATAGGGCTTGAGCTGGGCCTAATTGCTCCGCTTCGCTCCGCGCGCAAAACGCCTGGTACCCGGTGAGGAGTCGGTTGATTTTCCGCCACCCGCAAAACCCGCGGGCGTCGGAAAATCAGCCGCCTCCTCACCGGCGGCGTTTCGCGGGAGGGCAGCGGGGGTCATCCGGGGTCAGCGGGGTGGGGCGGTCGTGCCGGTGAGCCAGGCGGTGAAGAAGGTGTCCAGGTCTTTTCCGGACACCTTCTCCGCGGTGGCGATGAACTGGGCGGTGTCGCCGTTGCCGTCCCGGCGCTCGCTGGTCCACGTCTTGAGCAGCCGGAAGAACGCGTCGTCGCCGATCTTCCGGCGCAGCGCGTGCACGACCAGCGCGCCCCGCTCGTAGACCGCGCTCCCGAAGATCCGGTCCGGGCCGGGGTCACCGGCCGGCTGGCGCCAGTCCGTCCCGGCGTAGGCCATGTCGAACAGCTGCTGGGCGGACTCCTCGCCGTCGTGTTCGGACCACAGCCATTCGGCGTACGTCGCAAACCCCTCGTTGAGCCAGATGTCCGACCACCGGGTGAGGGCCACGCTGTCCCCGAACCACTGGTGCGCGACCTCGTGCGCCACCACGCCGGGGTTCACCTCCTCGAAGA
>KL571303.1:9347-9874 GCA_000715855.1 Actinoplanes liguriensis | reverse complement strand
GAACGGGTACGGCCCGAACACGCTCGCCAGATAGTCGGTGATCTCCCCGGTCCGGGCGAGTGACCGCGCGGCCGGGCTGGTGTCCGGCATCGAGTCGGGCACCGCGATGATCATCGGTTTGCCGTCGTGGGTGCTCGTGGTGATCCGGTACTGCCCGATCACCACGGTCGAGAGGTAGCTCGCCATCGGGGACGACTCGGTCCACCGCCAGGTGGTCCAGCCGTCCTTCGTCGCGTGCGGCCCGGGCACCCCGTTGCTGAGCACCTCCAGCCCGTCCGGAACGGTCATCGCGAGCGTGAACGTGGCCTTGTCGGACGGGTGGTCGTCGACCGGGTACCAGGTGCTCGCCGACTCCGGCTGGCCGAGCGCGAGCCCGCCGTCCTTGGTGCGCAGCCAGCCGCCGTTCCCCAGGGCCTTGTTCTCCAGCTGGCCGGGGGTGCCGGCGTATTCGGCGACGACGGTGAACCGCCGCCCGGCCGGGAGCCCGGCGGCCGGGGTGACGACCAGCTCGTTGCCGTCGGCACGGC
>KL571303.1:886-9169 GCA_000715855.1 Actinoplanes liguriensis | reverse complement strand
TCAGAGATGTGTATAAGAGACAGCACTGTGATCTTCGAGACGACCATGTTGGCCAGGTCGAAGTCGAGGCGGGACAGGTTCTGCGTCGCGGTCGCGGTGATCGTGGCGCGGCCGCCGAGCTTGCCGGTCGCCGGGTCGTACCGCAGGTCGAGGTCGTAGCCGGCGACGTCGTACCCACCGTTGCCGTACTTCGGGAAGTACGGGTCACCGGCCCCGTCCGCGCCCGGCCGGAAATCCGTGGCCGGGGGCGACGTGCACCCGCCCAGGAGGACCAGCGCGAGTGCGGCGAAACCCCGTCGTCTCATACGACGAGGTTACGTTCAACCCTTGTTGACCATTTTGGGGTGTGCCTTCAGATATGCGGCGATCTTTCCCTTGGCGACGGCGGTGAGGAACCCGCGTGCCTCCGAGTTGAGCTGCTCGCCCAGGTAGTTGCTGCCGCTGCCGACCCCGCCGCCGTCGAGCTGCACCGAGGTGATGGTCGCCGCGGTGAGGTTCCGCAGGGCGTACGCGTACTCGACCGGCTTCCGTCCCCCGAACGTGACGAGCGACTTGCCCAGCGCCGTGATGAGCGCCTGCAGCTTGGTGGCGTCGCTGAGGTCCTGGCTCAGCGCCTTGGTCAGGATGGCCTCGACCATCTGCCGCTGGTGGCGCTGCCGGTCGTAGTCGCCGTTCGGCAGGCCGTACCGCTGGCGGGCGTAGTCGATCGCCTGCCACCCGACCAGGTGCCGCTTGCCGGGCAGATAGACGGCCTGCGGTCCGATGTAGTCGTGGCCGACGAGCTTGCGGAGCTTGCCGTCCGGGCGGCGGTGCCGCGACTTCACCTTCCGGTCGATCGTCATGTCGATCCCGCCGAGCTCGTCGACGAGTTGGTCCAGGCCACCGAAGTTGAGGATGGCGCCGGCCTGGATCGTCTTGATCCCGGTGTAGTTGCTGATCGACTTGGTGAGCAGCTCGTACCCGTTCGCGATGTTCTTGGTGCTCTTGCCGGGCACTCTCGACCCGTACGCCATCGCTTCGGTGATCTTGTGTTTTCCGCCGGGAAAACCGGATTTCTTGTACGCCGGGATCTGCACCCGGAGATCGCGCGGAAGCGAGTAGAGGTAGGCGGACTTCAGCCCGGCCTCGACGTGCAGCAGCATGATCGCGTCGGAGTGCGGCTCCCAGTCCGGCACGCTGATCCGGGTGTCGACCCCGGCGAGCAGCAGGTCGAACGGGCCGGTGAGGTCGGCGCCGGGGGAGGGCGACGGCGAGGCCGGGGCCGACGGCACGACTGTGCTCTCCGTCACCGGGGTAGACCGCGACGCGTCGGATGTCCGCGAGTCCCGATTGATGGCGATCGCTACGCCGACGCCCGCGAGCACGGCGACGACCACCCCGGCGACCACGGCCCACGTGATCTTGCTGTTCCGCATAGGCCGAACCCTAGAGGACGGGACGGCACCGACTCAACGTCGTGCCCGAAGCTGACTGAAAGGGGGGTTACTAAATGGAAGATCGCCAGTATCTTCATCGGGCGATTCGTCATTTGGCGATCGCCAACGGGGAGGGCACTCACTCATGAACCGTTCAGCCCGACGGTTGACCGTCGGACTCATCTCCACCGCCTTGATCACGGCCGCTGGTGCTATCGCCGCCACACCGGCGATGGCGGCCGACACCTCGGTACGGGTGTTGATCGGGCTCAAGCCGGGCTACGACGCCAAGGCCCGGCTGTCCAGCCTGGACGCTCTCGGCCTGCAGAACGCCGAGGCCAAGGGCCAGGCGCGCGGCGCACTGCTGGCCGCGCTCGGCGCCAAGACCGTTTCGGTGCCGAAGGGTCAGGTCAACTCGACCCTCGCCGCGCTGCGCAACGACCCCTCGGTGCAGTACGCGGAGCTGGACGTCAAGCGGACGACGTCCGCCGTGACTCCGAACGACCCGTACTACGGGGGCCAGAAAGAGCTCAGCCGGCTGAACGTGCCGGCCGCCTGGGCCACCACCACCGGCTCGGACATCACGGTCGCCGTGGTGGACACCGGTGTGGCTCCGGTCGGTGACCTGGCGGGCAAGGTCCTGCCCGGCTACGACTTCTACAACTACGACAGCGACCCGATCGACGACGGCACGTTCCCGCACGGCACGGTGGTCTCCTCGCTCATCGCCTCCACCACCGACAACGGTGCGGGCATGGCGGGCGTCTGCTGGCAGTGCAAGATCCTGCCGGTCAAGGTGCTGGGCGCGGACGGCTCGGGTTACGACTCGGACGTCGCGCAGGGCATCATCTACGCGGTCCAGCACCAGGCGCAGATCATCAACCTGTCGCTGGGCGGTTACGGCTACTCCTCGACGCTGGCCAACGCGGTGGCTTACGCCAACGCCAAGGGCGTCCTGGTAGTGGCCGCTGCCGGTAACGACGGCGTCACCACGAAGTCGTACCCGGCGGCGCTGCCGGACGTGCTCGCGGTCGGTGGCACGGACCCGGCTCACCCGGGCGACGCCAAGATCGACTTCTCCAACTACGGCACCTGGGTGGACGTGTCGGCCCCGGCCGTCACCACCGGCATGGGCAGCAACGGCCAGTACGCCACCGGCCTGGAGGGCACCTCGTTCTCCACGCCCCTGGTGTCCGGTATCGCCGCGCTGGTCAAGTCGGCCCACCCGGAGTACTCCGGCTGGAGCCTGTGGAGCTCGATCGTCCGCTCCGGCACCAAGGCGGCGCGGCCGTGGAACGCCTACGGCATCGTCGACGCGGCCAAGGCGCTGACGTTCGCCACTGACGTCACGCCGCCGACCGTCACCCGGATCCTCCCGGTGGAGAACACCGCGGTGCACGGCACGGTCAACATCACCGCGGACGGCCTGAAGGACGCCGGCGGCGGTGTGCGGCTCGTGGAGCTCCAGCTCAACGACGCGTTCCACAGCTGGTCCTACACCGGTCCGGCATTCACCACGAAGTTCAACACGGCGGGCCTCGGCGGCCCGGTCAAGCTGCGGTTGAAGGTGACCGACAAGGCGGGCAACGTGACCTACTCCGGTTACCGCACGCTGATCGCCGACAACAGCCGGCCGGTGCTCTCGGTCACCAGCTGGCCGGCGAACAACGCCAAGATTTCCGGCACGGTCCTGGTCAAGGCCACCGCCACCGACGCGACCAGCGGTATCGCCAAGGTCGTGCTCAAGATCAACGGCAAGGTCGTCGCGACCGACACGACTCCCGCGTGGGTCCTGTCGTTCAAGCCGGCCAGCCAGGCCAAGACCATGAAGGTCCAGGTCGTGGCGTACGACAAGGCGGGTAACGCGACCGCCTCCACGACGCGGACGTACACGCACTCCTGACGCGCCACGTTGGCGAGGGGCCGCTCCGGACGGGGCGGCCCCTCGTCGCGTTCCGGGTTCGGCGTCGCCGGTAAACTCGCCGGGTGAGCACCCCGCGTCCCGTCCTCGTCGTCGACTTCGGCGCCCAGTACGCCCAGTTGATCGCCCGCCGGGTCCGTGAGGCCCGTGTCTACTCGGAGATCGTCCCGCACTCGATGCCGGCGGCCGAGATGCTGGCGAAGAACCCCGCCGCGATCATCCTGTCCGGTGGCCCCTCCAGCGTCTACGAGCCGGGCGCGCCCGTGCTCGACGGCGGCCTGTTCGACAGCGACGTGCCGGTCTTCGGCATCTGCTACGGCTTCCAGGCGATGGCCCAGGCCCTCGGCGGCACCGTCGCCCACACCGGCTCCCGGGAGTACGGGCGGACCCTGCTCACCGCGCAGGGCGGCTCGCTGCTCCGTGACCTGCCGTCCGACCTGCCAGTCTGGATGAGCCACGGGGACAGCGTCTCGGTCGCCCCGGCCGGCTTCATGGTGACCGCGTCCACGCCCGGCGCCCCGGTCGCCGCGTTCGAGGACGTCACCACCAAGCGCGCCGGTGTGCAGTTCCACCCCGAGGTGGCGCACACCGAGCAGGGCCAGGAGATGCTCAAGCGCTTCCTGTACGACATCGCCGGCATCGAGCCCAGCTGGACGCCCGGCAACATCATCGACGACCAGGTCGCCGCGATCCGCTCGCTCGTGGGGGACAAGCAGGTCATCTGCGGCCTCTCCGGCGGTGTCGACTCGGCGGTCGCCGCGGCCCTGGTCAACAAGGCCATCGGTGACCAGCTCACCTGCGTCTTCGTCGACCACGGCCTGCTGCGCGCCGGCGAGCGCGAGCAGGTCGAGAAGGACTACGTCGCCGCCACCGGCATCCGGCTCGTCGTCGTGGACGCGGAGGAGCAGTTCCTCGGGCACCTGAAGGGCGTCACCGACCCGGAGCAGAAGCGGAAGATCATCGGCCGCGAGTTCATCCGGACGTTCGAGGCCGCGGCCCGCGATCTGGACTCGGAGCGGCACATCGAGTTCCTGGTCCAGGGCACGCTCTACCCGGACGTGGTGGAGTCCGGCGGCGGCACCGGCACCGCGAACATCAAGTCCCACCACAACGTCGGTGGCCTGCCGGACGATCTGCAGTTCGCGCTGATCGAGCCGCTGCGCACGCTGTTCAAGGACGAGGTGCGCGCGCTCGGCGCCGAGCTCGGCCTGCCCGAGGCGATGGTTCAGCGGCACCCGTTCCCGGGTCCGGGCCTGGCCATCCGGATCATCGGCTCGATCGACCGGGAGCGCCTGGACATCCTGCGTCAGGCCGACCTGATCGCCCGCGAGGAGCTGACCGCGGCCGGGCTCGACCGGGACGTGTGGCAGTTCCCGGTGGTGCTGCTGGCCGACGTGCGCAGTGTCGGCGTGCAGGGCGACGGGCGTACTTATGGTCACCCGGTGGTCCTGCGCCCGGTCTCCTCGGAAGACGCGATGACGGCCGACTGGTCGCGGTTGCCGTATGACCTGATCGCCAAGATCTCGAACCGGATCACCAACGAGGTCCGGGAGATCAACCGGGTGGTGCTGGACGTCACGAGTAAGCCGCCGGGCACCATTGAATGGGAGTGACGGTCAGTAGTGGATCAATCGCCCAGGGCGGTTGAATCCACTCTGACCTGCAGTTACGGAGCGCAATTCAACTGTCAGGAACCCGACAGACGCCCTGGATAGGTAACATAATCCGGGCAGAATGCCGCTTCGTGACCCCCGCACTGGAACCGCTCCGCAGGATCGCCGCCTACGCCGTCGCCACCGACGACGAAGGCCGTGTCCTCCTGGTCCGGGCCTCGGCCAAATCCGGTACACCCGGGATCTGGTCGCTGCCCGGCGGCGCCGTCGACCACGGCGAAGATCCGAACCACACCGTCGTCCGCGAGACCGCGGCGGAGACCGGGCTCTCCGTCGCGGTGACCGGGCTGCGTGACGTCCTGGCCGACATGCGCTCGCTGCCGCACCGAGGCGTCACCATCCACACCGACCGGCTGATCTACTCCGTGTCGGTGCGCGGTGGCAATCTGATCGACCGGGTCGGGCACTCCACCGACCTCGCCCGCTGGTTCACGCTCGAAGAGGCCGAGCAGCTGAAACTGCGGCAGTTCGCCGCGGCTGCGCTCGGGCTCAGCACCAACTCGCCCGACCTGCGCCCCGACGTGCCGCCGACGTTCCCGTCGTTCTACGCCTACGAGGGGCCGGACGGGCTGCACCGGGCGCAGCGCTTCGCGGCGTACGCGATCGCGACCGATCCGTACGAGAATCTGCTCTTGACCCGGATCTCCCCCGGATATCCCGGCGCGGGCTGCTGGCATCTGCCCGGCGGCGGCACCGACTACGGCGAGCAGCCCGGCACCGCGCTGATCCGCGAGCTCGTGGAGGAGACCGGCCAGGAGGGCCGCCTCATCGAGCTGCTCGGGGTGGCCAGCCACCGCGACGCGGCCTCGCTCGGCCCCGAGGGGTACCCGATCGACTGGCACGGCGTGCGCGCGTTCTACCGCGTCGTGGTGGACAAGCCGACCGAGGTGGTCATCCACGATGTCGGGGGCTCGACCTCCGAGGCGCGCTGGATGCCGCTGAAGGATGTGGCGGCGCTGGCCGGCGAGGAGCTCACCGAAGTCACGGCGGACGCGCTGCGGGCGGCGAAGCTAATCTAGGGCCGGTGAAGATCAGACGAGCGGCGGCGTACGGCGTCTGCCGCACCGCCGACGGCAGCGTCCTGCTCGCCCGTGGGTCGGACCTCAGCGCCTTCCCCGGCGTCTGGTCGCTGCCCGGCGGCGGGGTCGACCACGGCGAGCACCCGGCCGACGCGGTCGTCCGGGAGTTCGCCGAGGAGACCGGCCTGGCTGTCGTCATCGACGGCGTCCGGGCCGTGGTCGCCGACGTGATCGCGCTGCCGGACGGGCCCGACGCCGCGCTCCGGGGGCTGGTCGAGCACACCGACCGGATCATCTACGACGTCACGGTCACCGGCGGCGACCTGCGGCCGGAAATTGACGGCACGACTGATCTGGCCCAGTGGGTGACCCACGCCGAGGTGGCCGGCCTGCCGCTGCTGCCGTTCACCGCCCGGGCGCTCGGCGTGCAGTTCGAGGCGCCGGGGACGGTGCCGCCGAGCGACGAGCCGGTGCGCCGGGCGGACCGGGTGCAGCGCTTCGGGGCGTACGGTTGGGTGACCGACCCGGACGGGAGGATCCTCCTGGCCCGCATCACCCAGGGTTACCCCGGCGGCGGCCACTGGCACCTGCCCGGTGGCGGCACCGACTTCGGCGAGACTCCGGAACAGGGTCTGTTGCGCGAAATTTATGAAGAAACTTCACACCAGGGCAGGATCGAGACGTTACTCAGCGTGGGCCATCGGTACGACCCGGCAGCGCTCGGACCCGAGGGCGTCCCGCTCGACTGGCATGTGATTCGCGTCGTGTACCGCGTAAGAGTGGACGAACCGGGTATTGCGACCGTGACCGAAGCGGCCGGTGGATCAACCGACCGGGCGTCCTGGTTCACCCGCGGTGAGGTGGCCGAACTCCCCCTGACCGAACTGGCCCAGGAGACTTTGGCCAAGGCGGGCTAAAATCGTCACGCGGAGGACGGAGAGCGGCCCATAGCGCTACGCGTTTTGAAGTAGCGCAGCGCAACCAAACGGCCTCTCGCCAAGGCCGCTTCGCTGTGCGATGGTGTAACCCGCAATTTCGCCGGGCTTCAAGGACGACGCCGGTGACCACGAACTCCATGGAGGAACCACGTGCCGAGTACCCCTTGGCGCCGGCGTCGAACGACGGATAGTCCCCGTCCCGCCGGACGCCGTTGGGCTGGCCGCTTGCGCCGCGGCGGGACTCTCGCCCGGCAAGCCCTACTGGTTCGGGTGAGTCGCCGGAACAACTCCGAGACGAGCCGGGCCGCCACCGCGACGCGCGCCGAGGTGCTCTACACCGGTTCGGACCCGGGGCTGAACCACACCATCCCCGCTCCCGGAGTTCCACTGGACACGTCCGCCACCTTCGAAGAAAAGCCGGTGCCGGCACCCATCCCGCTGCTCCCCGGAGCACACACGATGGCCCGCCGCGCCAGCTTCGCCCTGGTCAACGCCTGCACCCTGAGCAGCCTCGGGCTCGGCCTGCTGGCGATCTTCCTCGCCATGGAGGGCGAGTCCCAGATCGCCGCCGCCTGCCTGGTCGCCTGCGTCGTCTTCGACGGCCTCGACGGCGCGCTGGCCCGCAAACTCGGCGTCGCCAGCCCGTTCGGCGCCCAGATGGACTCGCTCGCCGACATGTGCTCGTTCGGCCTGGCCGCGCCGGTCGTCGTCTACGCCTCGCTGGTCCACTCGGTGCCGAAGCCGGCCGCCGCGCTGGCCTGCGCCCTCGTCGCCGCGTGCGCCGCGATCCGCCTGGCCCGCTTCAACGTCTCCCCGAAAGACGGCCGCTTCTTCTGCGGCGTCCCCACCACGATGGCCGCCGCGGTCCTCGCCCTCGCCGTGCTGATCGGCCTGCCGCTCCCCGGCATGGCAGTCCTGGCCGGGGTCGCGCTCCTGGCGTTCGCGATGGTCTCGAGCTTCCCCTACGCGAAACTCGCCCGCATCGTGAAACTCCCGCCGTGGTTCTGGCTGCTCCCGGTGGTCGGCGCGCTCATGCAGCCCCGGATGACGTTCGTCCTGGTCGTCGCCACGTACCTGGTCAGCGGCCCGATCCTGTGGGTTCGCGCCAGGCGCGCATAACGTCCCGCCGTCACGAAAGCCGCCTCTTCGGAGGCGGCTTTTCCACATCAACCCCATTTGCGCGTACGTCGTGAGGCCGCCCGCCCAACGCTCCGACCGGCCCCGCTCAGCCCCGGCCCTGCCCAGCTCGGTCCGGCCTGTCCCGCCCAGCCCGGTCCGGCCGTCCCGACACCTGCCTGGTCCTGCGCGTCCCGCCCA
>KL571303.1:0-609 GCA_000715855.1 Actinoplanes liguriensis | reverse complement strand
CCTGGTCCTGCGCGTCCCGCCCAGCCCGGTCCCGCCGCCCCGAGCGGCCCCGGTCCCGCCAGCCGCGAGCGCCTGCCTTTCCCGTCGCCTGGAGCCGCGAGCCGTTCCGAGCTGGCCCTCACCGTGGTAATCCGCGCCCAATAACCACAGTCGGGCCCAGCCGGCTGTTGTCAGCTGGGTGCCGGCGTGGTTATTCGGGCTGTTAACCACGGTCAGGCCCAGCTGGTTGTTGTTGGCTGGGCGCCGGCGCGGTTGTCCGGTTCCGTCGACCGCGGTCGGGCCCGGCTGGTTGTCGGCTGGGCGTCACCGTGGTTATTCGGACCCCATAACCACGGTCAGCCCCAGCTGGCTGTTGTTGGCTGGGCCCGACTGTGGTTATCCGGGGGTCCGTTAACCACGGTCGGGCCGAGCTGGCTGCGCTTGGCGGAGCTTTGTTGTGGCCGGGCTTCCGGGCTCGTCGTCGTATCGATCATGAACGGCGGGCGGCGGACAAAACCCACCCAACCCAAAGGGGGGCCACCGCCTCTGCCTTGAGTGTGGCTTGGATTTTCATGATCGTGTGGGTGGCCTGTGGATGAGCGGCTGGTGTGGATAACTCGCGCGGGTTTG
>KL571302.1:29671-30368 GCA_000715855.1 Actinoplanes liguriensis | reverse complement strand
AGGCGCCCCCACGCGATACGCATAAGGCAGGTCGAAGAACCGAACCGGCACCCCGTGCCCCACCGCCCACCGGATCGCCTGCCACTCCGGCGAGAACACCGCGAACGGCCAGAACGCCGCCCGCCCCGGATCCTCCACCGCATACCCGAGCAGCGCGACAGGCGGCTCCAACCCGCCCCCGGCCACCCAGCGAACCAGCTCGTCAGCCTCCGGCGGCCCCTCCACGAGCAGGATCTCCGGCTGCTGGGCCTCCAGCTCCCGCACCACCGCCCGGGCCGACCCGGGCCCGTGATGCCGGACCCCGTAGAACCTCTCAGGCATCGCGTGCTGCCCGATAGAAATCCAGCCAGTCCGGCCGCTCCCGGACCACGGTCTCCAGGTATTCCCGCCAGACGACCGTGTCGGAGACCGGATCCTTGATCACCGCGCCGGTGATGCCGGCCGCCACGTCACCGGGGTGCAGCGTGCCGTCACCGAAGTGGGCGGCCAGCGCCATCCCGTTGGTGATCACCGAGATCGCCTCGGCGGTGGAGAGCGTCCCGGTAGGCGACTTCAGCTTGGTGCGCCCGTCCTCGGTGAGGCCGGACCGCAGCTCGCGGAAGACCGTGACCACCCGGCGGATCTCCTCCAGCGCGGCCGGCACCTCGGGAAGCTCCAGCGACCTGCCGAGCTGGGCGACCTCTGTCTCTTATACACA
>KL571302.1:27432-29401 GCA_000715855.1 Actinoplanes liguriensis | reverse complement strand
GCGCGCTGGACAGCTCGTTCACCCCGCGGTCGCGGTCGTTCGCGGTGGCGATCAGGTTGAAGCCGCGCTGCGCCTGGACCTCGGTGTTCAGCTCCGGGACCGGCAGTGTCTTCTCGGACAGGATGGTGATCAGCGCGTCCTGCACATCGGACGGGACCCGGGTCAGCTCCTCGAGGCGGGCGATTGCCCCGGTCTGCATCGCCCGCATGATCGGGCCGGCCACCAGGGCGGCGTCGGTCGGGCCCTCGGCGAGCAGGCGGGCATAGTTCCACCCATACCGAATGGCCTCCTCGGCCGTGCCCGCGGTGCCCTGCACCAGCAGTTTCGAGTCGCCGGAGATGGCCGCCGCGAGGTGCTCCGAGACCCAGGTCTTGGCCGTGCCGGGCACCCCGAGCAGCAGCAGCGCCCGATCGGTGGCCAGGGTGGAGACGGCCACCTCGATCAGGCGGCGAGGCCCCACATACTTCGGGGTGATCTTGGCACCGTCACCCAGCAGATAGGTCACCACGGCCTGCGGCGACAGGCGCCACCCGGGCGGCCGGGGCCGGTCGTCGGCGGCGGCCAGGAGAGCCAGCTCGTCGGCGTACTCATCCTCGGCGTGCGGTCGCAGAGCGGTCAACTCGAACTCCTGAATCTCCTGGGTCTGACCGGTTGGTGCTCGAACAGCAAGCTACCGCCCGGGTGTGACATTTTCGGACGCTGCCGGATCCCTCAACTCGCGCGCCATCTCCTCACGAAACGCGAGCGTGCGGGCCAGATCGGCGACCGGCCGGACCCGGCTCGCGTCGACCTCCGGCTCGAGCTGAGCGGCCAGGCGGCCGGTGAGATCCGCATACTCCGGCGGCATGGCCAGCGCGGCTGTCCGGCACAGCTCGCCGAGCTGCCAGGTGTGCCGATCGGTACGCGCCCGGTGCGCGATCGTCTCCAGAACCGTCACGCTCAGCGGCTCCGGCCACGGCCCCGGATGCAGCGCGAGGAGCCGATGGGCCGACCCGTCCTCGGCCCGGAGCGCCTCGGCGGCAAGACGGGCCAGCGCCGCCGGGGGCAGCACGAGGTGCAGATCCCACCGGACCGCCTCCCGCAGCACCCCGGCGTCGGTGGCCAGCAGGGTCGCCGCCCAGCGCGGGTCGACCTGCGCGATGGCAGCCTTGGCCCAGCCGTGCAACAGCGGGCCGGCCCAATCGTTTCCCCTGGCCAGCGCGAGATAGCCGCTCGGCTCCAGCTCGGCCCACGAGTCCAGCGGCGCGCCCGCGACGACCTCCTCCAGCAGCCACGCCCCGGCCCCGGCGCCGTGCGCGGGAGTGGCGCCCACGCCGTCCCGCCGCAGTGTCGCGTCCAGCTCCTCGGGTGGTTGCACCGCCAGCCGCGCCGGATCGCTGAGCACCAGCCGGACCGCGGCGTGTGCCCGCTGCCGCATCCGCTGCCCGAGCGCGGCGCCGGGCAGCCGGCGCAGCAGCTCGACGGCGGTCTGCCGGACCTCCTTGCGCCGGTCGTCCAGCGCCCGATCCAGCAGCTCCTCGTCGTCGAGCGAGAGCCCGTCGGCGAACGTGCCGAGGAACCGTGCCCGGTTCTCCGAGGACTCGGCGTCCCACGTGCTCTCCACCAGCTCGCGTGCTCGCGCCGGGTCGGTGCGCCGCAGCGTGATCAGCTGGCCCAGCCGTTCCGCGCTGGTCGCGGTGGACCAGTCGACGACCGTGACCGGCGCGGCCTCGTCGAGCAGCCAGCGCCAGTCCGCCCGCTGGGTGGCCAGCCATCCACCGCGTCGCCCGGCGACCCGGGCCACGTCGGCGCGGACCGTGGTGTTGCGCCGCGCCGCGTCCAGCAGCAGGGGCAGCATCGCCGGCGGGACGACCCCGCCCCGGGCGGCCGCCGCGGACAGCCACTGCGCCAGCAACTCCTGCTCCAGGTGGGCGCCGCCGGGCGCGCCACCACGCAGGATGCGCCCCAGCCGCACGCCGGCCGCGACCGG
>KL571302.1:26856-27210 GCA_000715855.1 Actinoplanes liguriensis | reverse complement strand
CGCGGCCACGACCGGCGCTTTCTCCGTCTCGGGCAGGACCCCGGCCCGCCGGGCGGCCAGCGCCACCGCCGCCGCGTCGAGCAGGGCGGCGGACGACGACGGCCCCACATGGGCGGGGGGAGACGACGGCCCCGCATGGGCGGCGGACGACGACGGCTCCACGTGGGCGGGGGACGACGACGGCTCCGCATGGGAGGTCGCGTTTTCGCCGGAGGCGGGCCAGGCCCAGTCCAGCTCCACCCGCGCCGCGCCGACCCGGACCGCGTCCCCGGACCACGGCCGCCGAGCCGTTCCGACCAGGGCCGCCGCCAGCATCTCCGGCGGCAGCTCGGCCGATCGGGGCGCCCCCGGATC
>KL571302.1:25870-26628 GCA_000715855.1 Actinoplanes liguriensis | reverse complement strand
CGGCTCCCGGTGACCGGCCGCCAGGGGCAGCGCGTCACCCGAGGAGTCGACGAGAAAGCCGTCCGGCGTGGGGGTGACGGCGGCCAGGAGCATCGGTCCGTCGTACCGGAAAGGCTCAGCGGCCAGCAGCGAGGACCAGCGGGAGAGAGCCGCCCGCACCGACCCGGCGCCGTCCGGCGAGCCGAAGGGCTCGGCGGCGCTGTCGCGGGACGCGACCAGCGCCCGCAGCGGCGCCGAACCCGGATAGAAACAGAGGTCGCCGCGGAACTCCGTGCCGGGCACCAGATCCCCGGCCAGCGACTGGCCGGGCGCGGCGAACGACAGCACCAGCCCGAACCGCGACGTGGACGAGCCGTGCAACCAGGTCCGCCGGGTGGTCAGCACACCGTCGTCGGTGTCATATTGCCCGAGCACCTGCCAGCGGTCGGTGACCCGCGGACCGGCCAGCACCTCCTCGGTGGCGGTGGGGAAGCCCATGCGGGAGCGGACGGTCGCGGCCGTCGCCGGGTCGAGCGCCTCCAGCCGGTCGTGCCCGGCGACCAGCAGATGCAGCATGGCCAGCTCGCCGAGGAGCCGGTCGGCCCACTGCGGGCCGATGCCGGCGATCCCGCCGAGCCGCCGGACCGCGCCGGCCACCCCCGGCGCCTGCGCGTCGACGAGCCGGGCGGCCATCGGCTCGAACGCCTGGTGACCGCGCCGGCCCAGCCCGGCCAGGCCCTGCTCGACCTGGTCGTCCAGCCATCGGCGCAGCTCGGTCA
>KL571302.1:24412-25681 GCA_000715855.1 Actinoplanes liguriensis | reverse complement strand
TGTATAAGAGACAGCCACCGGGTCGGGCGGGGAGGCCACTTTCGGTTTCGCCCGGGCCGCCCGCATGGCCTGCCACTGCGTCACCCATTCCGGGGGCGGCCCGTCGCCGGCGCCGGACTCGGCCCAGTGCAGCAGCAGGCCGACCGCATGCTTGCAGGGCACCTGGAAGCTGGGGCAGGAGCAGGTGAACGCGGGCGCGGACAGGTCGGCGGCGACCCGATAGCCCCGGCACAGTCCCCAGAGGATGTCGTCGAGCTGCCCGGTGGGACCGAACTGCCCGGACACGCCGCGGGCACGCTTGAGCGCCGCGGCGTCGGGAGCCAGCGACTCCGCCTGGGTGAGGGACCATCGTTCTGCGAGCACGGACCGACCCTAGGCCGCGGGTACGACGTTTTGCCCGCCCCGCCGGATCGCCTGTGGACAACCGGCCGCTGTGGATAACCGGCGTTCGAGCCGAGCGGCGGGGCAGACTGTGGGGCATGGAGGTGCGGGCATGCGGGTGATCGTGTTCGGGGCGACCGGGATGGTCGGGCAGGGCGTTCTGCGGGAGTGCCTGCTCGCCCCCGACGTGACGGAGGTGCTGGTGGTGACCCGGTCGCCGATCCGCGTCCAGCATCCGAAGCTCCGCGAGCTGCGCGTGACCGACTTCGCCGATCTGAGCCCGGTCAAGAGTGAGCTGACCGGTTACGACGCCTGTTTCTACTGTCTCGGCGCCTCCGCGGTCGGGCTGGACGAGGCTGCCTACACACGCGTGTCCTACGAGTTCCCGGTCGCCGCGGCCCGGTTACTGGCCACCCTGAGTCCGGAGATGACCTTCATCTACGTCTCCGGCGCCGGCACCGGTGCGGGCAGCCGCCAGATGTGGGCCCGGGTGAAGGCCCGCACCGAGGACGAGGTGTTCACCCTCTTCCACAACGGCTATGCGTTCCGGCCCGGCTTCATCCAGCCCATGCACGGCGCCCGTTCCAAGACCGGGTGGTACAACGCGATCTACACCGTCACCGCTCCGCTGATGCCACTGTTCAGCCGGCTCGCGCCCGGCCAGGTGACCAGCACCGACGCGGTCGGCAGGGCGATGCTCCGCGCCGTCCGCACCGGTTTCCCGCGTCGCGTGGTGACGACTGCGGAGATGCGATGACTGCCCGAGGACGACCGCGCCGAAAGCCACCACCATCCCGCCGACCTGCACCGGGGTCAGGGACTGCCCGAGCACGGCCCATCCGGTGACCGTCGCCGTCACCGGCGAGAGGCTGTCTCTTATACACATCT
>KL571302.1:23835-24260 GCA_000715855.1 Actinoplanes liguriensis | reverse complement strand
AACGTGTAGGCCAAGGCTGTCCCGATCAGCGAAAGATAGCCGTACCCAATAATGTTTTTGCTGGTCAGCGAGGCCGGAAGGCCCTCGCCGAGCCACATGATCGGCATCAGGACCAGGCCGCCCGCGGTGAGCTGCCATCCGGTCGAGGTCAGCAGCGAGACGCCCGGCCGTCCCCAGCGCTTGGTCAGCACGAGGCCGGTCGCCATCGCGGCGGCCCCGGCCAGCCCGGCGACGATCCCGATCGGGTCGAGGCGGGCGGCGGCGGTCAGCACGGCGAGGGCGACGCCGACGACGCCGATCAAACCCGCGATTACGGTACGGAGTGACGCCCGCTCCGCGAGCAGCAGCGCGGACAGGCCCACGACCAGCAGTGGTTGCACCGCTCCGAGCACGGCCGCCACGCCGCCGGGCAGCCGGTAGGCGCT
>KL571302.1:22897-23592 GCA_000715855.1 Actinoplanes liguriensis | reverse complement strand
GATGTGTATAAGAGACAGGAAGAACCCGATGTTGAGCGCCCCGAGCACCGCCGACTTCCACCACCACGCCCCGTGCGGCAGCTTGCGGGTCATCGCGAGCAGCAGCAACCCGGCGGGCAGCGCCCGCAGCACCCCGCTGAGCAGTGGTCTTCCGGGCGGCAGCAGTTCCGTGGTGACCGCGTAGGTGGTGCCCCAGACGGCCGGCGTGAGGGCCGTGACCAGCAGGACGCGCATCGCAACTCCCTCGATGAAAAGTATCTCGACATCAAGATAACTCCCATCGAGAAGTTCGTCATCAAGAAACTCGAATGCGTGACAATGTCGGCATGATCGAGCGCGACGACGTCGACCGCATCCTGGACCAGTGGGCCACCGAGCGCCCCGACCTGGAGACCACCGCGATGGGCGTCTTCGGGCGCATCCAGCGCATCGCCCGGATGGCCGGCGACACCCAGGAGCGGGCCTACGCCGCGTTCGGCATCGGCCGCCCCGAATTCGACGTCCTCGCCACGCTGCGCCGATCCGGCCGCCCCTACCAGCTCTCGCCGGGCGCGCTGGCCGCCTCGATGATGCTCAGCACCGGCGGCACGACGGCCCGCCTGGACCGCCTGGAGAAGGCCGGCCTGGTCGCCCGCTCACCCGACCCGTCCGACCGCCGCGCGATCCTGGTCCGCCTCACCGACCAGGGTCTCCCC
>KL571302.1:19635-22624 GCA_000715855.1 Actinoplanes liguriensis | reverse complement strand
TGTGTATAAGAGACAGCCCCAGCAGTCCCAGCTCACCGACCTGCTGAGACAACTCCTCAGCGGCCGCTGACCGGGGGAGTGCCGTCGCCGAAGGGGTGGCCGCCCAGGGCCTCGCGGCCGTGCGGGGTGAGCCAGCCGAGCGGGTCCGGCCCCGCCGGGACGATGCCGGTCGGGTTGATCGTGCGGTGGACCACGTAGTAGTGCTCCTTGATCTGCGCGAAGTCGATCGTGTCGCCGAATCCGGGCGTCTGGAACAGGTCGCGGGCGTAGGCCCACAGCACCGGCATCTCGCTCAGCTTCGACCGGTTGCACTTGAAATGCCCGTGGTACACCGCGTCGAAGCGGGCCAGCGTGGTGAAGAGCCGCACGTCGGCCTCGGTGATCGTGTCCCCGACGAGGTAGCGCCGGTTTGCCAGGCGGTCGGAGAGCCAGTCCAGCCGATCGAACAGGCGCTGATATGCCTTCTCGTAGGCGTCCTGCGAGGTCGCGAACCCGGCGCGGTAGACACCGTTGTTCACATCCTTGAAGACGACCTCGTTGACCTCGTCGATCTCCGCGCGCAGCGCCGGCGGGTACAACTGTGGCGCGCCCGGCCGGTGGAAGGCGGCCCACTCCAGCGACAGATCGATGGTGATCTGCGCGAAGTCGTTGGTGACCACGGCCCCGCTCGGCACGTCGACGATCGCCGGGACGGTGACTCCCTTGTCGTACCCGGGAAATCTCTTGAAAAATGCCTCCTGCAGGCGCTCGATGCCGAGCACCGGGTCGCGACCGCCCGGATCCAGATCGAACGTCCAGCTTCGCTCGTCGTGAGTCGGCCCGGCGACGCCCATCGACAGCACGTCCTCGAGGCCGAGCAGCCGCCGCACGATGATCGCGCGGTTCGCCCACGGGCAGGCCCGGCTCACCACCAGGCGATATCGACCGGGCTCGACCGGATAGCCGTCCCGGCCGTCCGCGGTGATCCGGGTCGCGATGTAACGCTGATCACGGGTGTACTCACCGGAGGCCATGGGTCCATCGTGCCCGCGACGATCCGCCGGCGAACCATCAAATTCAAGATCATTTCCCGGTACGGGGGGAAACGCGCGCGAACCGCGAAGATCCACCCCGGCATACTGTCGCGCATGACCGAACCGGAAGAACCGGCCACCTCCCCGGAACGTCTCGTCCTCTTCACCGACGCCGTGGCCGCGATCGCGATCACACTTCTCATCCTGCCGTTGCTGGAGACGCTCGCCGACGTCGAGGAGGGCGTCACGCTGGGTGAGCTGCTCCGCGAGAACCTCGCCGGGCTGGGTGCGTTCCTGCTCGGCTTCGCCGTGATTCGTGTACTGGAGCGGCCTGTGGACGCTGGCCATCGTCATGCTGCCGATCCAGACCGCGCTGATCACCCACTTCCAGGCGTCCAGCGGCACCGTGGCGCTCTACTGCGGAAACCTGGTCCTGGCCAGTGGCGCCCTGGCGATGCTGTCGATCTACGTCCGCCGGCATCCGGAGCTGAGTGCCGGGCGCACGCCCCTCCCGCGCGACGAGGTGATCGGCACCCTGGTGGTCGTCGGGACGCTGCTGCTCGCCCTGGCGATCGGCACGGTGTTCCCGCGGGTCAACTTCTGGGCGCTGCTGCTGATGCTCCTCTCCGGACCGGCGCACCGCCTGATCCCGGCCCGCTGGCGCGGCACGGAGTCGGTCGCCTAGTTTTCTTTCCCATGTACGCCGTTGTCGACCTGCAGACCACCGGCACCAAGACCAGCTGGCACGACCGGATCGTGGAGATCGCGATCGTCCGTCTCGACGAGACCGGCCGGGTGCTGGACGAGTGGTGCACCCTGGTCAATCCGGACCGTGACCTGGGCCCGCAGGAGCTGCACGGCATCACCGGCGCGGAGGCCCGCCGCGCGCCCGTCTTCGCGGAGCTGGCCGGTCAGATCGCCGAACGGCTGGCCGGTCAACTCGTGGTCGCGCACAACCTGCTCTTCGACGCCGGTTTCCTGAACGCCGAGTTCGGCAAGCTGGGCGTCCCGGTGCCGATCGACGACGACCTCGGTTTGTGCACCATGCGCCTGGCCGGGCATTTCCTCCCCACCGCGTCGCGCAGCCTGAAAGCCTGTCGCGCCGCCGCGGGCCTGGGGCCGCATCGGGAATACTCCGCGTTGCACGGCGCCCGGGCCGCCGCCGAGCTGCTCGCGTACTACCTGGACCGGGCCGGCGACCCGCCGCCCTGGGCGGAACTGCTCGACGAGGCCCGGCACGCGAAGTGGCCGGCGCTGCCGGTGACCGCGGTGGCCCCGGTCACGCGCCGCCGTCCCGAGGAGCGCGAGCCGCACTTCCTCACCCGGCTCGTCGACCAGCTGCCCCGCCAGCTCGACCCGAAGGCCGACGCGTACCTGGCGCTGCTCGACGGCGTGCTGCTGGACCGGCACATCTCCGCGAGCGAGGCCGACCAGCTCGTCACCATCGCCGGCAGGATCGGGCTGTCCCGCGCGGACGCCGAGCTCCTGCACCACCGCTACCTGTCCGGCCTGGCCACGGTCGCCCTCGCCGACCAGATCCTCACCCCCGCCGAGCGGCTCGACCTCGACGGCGTCGCCGAGCTGCTCGGCCTCACCAGCGCCGACGTCGACCGTGCTCTCGCCGACGCCGCCGCGAAACCGGCCGCCCAGCCCGCACAGTGGCAGCTCACCCCCGGCGACCAGGTCGTCTTCACCGGCCCGCTGAGCCCGCCGCGCGAGCACCTGGAGGTCGACGCCCTCACCCACGGCCTGCGCACGGCCCGCAAGGTCACCAAACAGACCCGCCTCCTGGTCGCCGCCGACCCGGACTCCCTCTCCGGCGTCGCCAAACTGGCCCGCCAGTACGGAATCCCCATCGTCACCACCACCGCCTACAAAGCCATGCTCGAAGCCTTGCTCAACGGCGTTCGCTAAAAGATCAAAATCCGATTGGGTACGGCATGAGCCGCCCGCCCGCGCCGCAAGCCGCCGCCCGC
>KL571302.1:18808-19408 GCA_000715855.1 Actinoplanes liguriensis | reverse complement strand
CCCGATGATCACCGTGAGTGCCAGCCGGGGAGAGGGACCCGCGCGGCTGCCTTGTGCCGCGGCGCCGGCTTTGCGGGCTGGTGCTCGCGGGGTTGCCGGAGAAACGACCTCCGGAAGGGAACGGCCGCCCGCTGGGCGGGCGGCCGTGGTGGGGCTAAGTGGGGCGAGGCATCCCCCCGTGTGCGACGCCTCGCCCGGCTCAGGGGGCCGGGCATTCCGGGCACGCCGCAGCGAACCGGGTGGAAAACACGGCTGAGGCCCGCTGCTGGACCTGGGCCTTTATAGCATGCCAGGAGAGCGCTTTCCGATACCTGTAACCGTTTCTGGGAGCGCACCCAGCCTGGTGGGGGAGGTCCGCGCGGGGCGAGAGCTCACCCGGCCCGGCGACATCCCTTACGTTGCCCGAACATCCGTGCATCCGTGCCGACGGCATGATGTGTGCCGTGACTGATGCGTCGAAGGGGCTCGTCCTGGTCGTCGAGGACGAGCGGCCGATCGCCGACCTGGTCCGGCTCTACCTGAGCCGGGAGGGCTTCGGCGTGCAGGTCGAGCACGACGGCGCGGCAGGTCTGGCGGCGGCCCGCCGGTTGCGCCCGGTGG
>KL571302.1:12629-18600 GCA_000715855.1 Actinoplanes liguriensis | reverse complement strand
CCCGCCGGTTGCGCCCGGTGGCGTGCATCCTGGACATCGCCCTGCCGGGGCTGGACGGCACGGAGATCTGCCGCCGGATGCGCGCCGACGGGGACTGGACCCCGGTGATCTTCCTGACCGCCCGTGACGATGAGGTGGACCGGATCCTGGGTCTCGAGCTCGGCGGCGACGACTATGTGACCAAACCCTTCAGCCCGCGCGAACTGGTCACCCGGGTGAAGGCCCTTCTCCGCCGGGCCGCGGGCCCTCCGGAGATCGATCGCGTACGGACATTGGGCCCCCTCACCCTCGACCAGAGCCGCCGCACCGCCGCGGTCCACCACCAGCCGCTGACTCTCACCGCCACCGAGTTCGACCTGCTGGCGCACCTGCTCGGGCGTCCCGGCCGGGGTTCACGCGGGAGGAGCTGCTCGCCGCGGTCTGGGGCTACGCGTCGCACGCCGGGACCCGTACCGTCGATGTGCATGTCGCCCAGGTCCGCGCGAAACTCGGCGACGCGGCGAGCCTGATCCGCACGGTCCGCGGGGTCGGGTACACGGCCGATGCGTGACTTCTTCCGCACGCTGACCGGCCGCGCGGTCCTGGTCACCGTCGCCACCTCGATCGTCTCGGTGATCGTCACGGCGCTGGTCGCCGTCCCGGTCGCGGTCCGCTCGGTGAACTCGCAGGTCCGCGCGGAGCTGGTGGAGAAGTCCGCGCTCGCTGTCGAGCTGCTCACCGACGAGCGTCCGGCCGCGCGGGAGAAGATCGCCCAGCGGCTGCGCAAGGACCAGATCGAGATCTATCTGCTCCGGCGCGGCATCCCCGACCACCAGGGTCTGCCCGCGCTGGCGATCGCGCAGGTCAGGAGCGGTGCGCTGGTCGACATGCGGGGGCGGGTCGCGGGTCGTGCCTCGTTCATCGCCGGTCGTCCGCTGCCCGGGGTCGACGCCGGTGTGGTGCTCACCCGGCCGGCCTCGCCCGGCCTGACGCTGCAGGTTCTGGGGAGCGTCTGGTGGGCGTTGCTGGCCGGTCTGGTCGGCGGGATCCTGGCGGGCGCGCTGCTGGCCCGGTTCGTCGCGGGGCGGCTCGCCGCCGGTGATCGATCGGTGCGGATCGCGCGCCACGGGCCGGCCGAGGCGGTTCGCCTGGCCGAGGCGGTGAATCAGCTGGCCGCGGCCTTGCAGACGAGCGAGGGCCGCGAGCGCGACTTCCTGTTGTCGGTCTCTCATGAGCTGCGTACGCCGCTGGCCACCATCCGTGGCTACGCCGAAGCGCTCGCCGACGGCGTGGTCGGTGCGGACGGCGCCGAGCAGGCCGGCGCCACCATGGTCGCCGAGGCGGACCGGCTCGACCGGCTCATCTCCGACCTGCTCGTGCTCTCCCGTCTGGAGGCCGCCGACCTGCCCCTGGACGTGGTCGCCGTGAACCTGGTGGAACTGGTCCGGGAGGCGGGTCAGGCCTGGTCGGCGCGGTGCGCGGCGGACGGCCCGAGCCTCGCGGTCGAGCTGCCGGACGCACCGGTCACGGTGGAGACGGACCCCGGACGGATCCGGCAGGTGCTCGACGGGTTGTGCGAGAACGCGCTGCGGGTGGTCCCGTCCGGCGTGCCGCTGGTGCTGGCGGTCCGGGCGGGGGAGTCCGGTGGCGTCGTCGAGGTGCGCGACGGCGGGCCCGGCTTCACCGACGAGGACCTGGCCGTCGCGTTCGAGCGGGGCGCGCTGAACCGTCGCTACCGGGGCATCCGCAAGGTGGGCAGCGGGCTCGGGCTGGCGCTGGCGGCGCGCCTGGTCGGACGGCTGGGCGGCCGGATCGAGGCCGGTCACGCCCCGGAGGGCGGGGCGATGTTCACGGTGGAGCTTCCGTATCGGACTCCGGGGAACGGCTGAGCTTCCTTACCGAACTCGAACAATCGGCTGACCTTCGCCGATTCGGGCGGGCTCACTCTCGTACCCATGAATCGAAGCGGGAAAGCTCTGATGGTGGCCGCGACCTTGACCCTCGCCCTGGCCGGATGCGGCGCAGCCGCGACGGAATCCCCGTCCTCGCTGGGCGACGTCGCCTCCGAGGCCGTCGCGCTCCAAGCGGTCGGCTTCACCACCGACCTGGACACCGATCCGTCACCCGCGGTGAAGGACAAGGGCGGCGTCCGGCCGCGTGTGGTCCGTCAGCTGCTGCGGAAGAACGCGCTGCACGGCGAGGTGACCGTGCAGGTCAAGGACGAGACGAAGACCGTCGTGGTGCAGCGCGGGACGATCACCGCGGTGGACGGCAAGGGCCTGACCGTGAAGTCCACCGACGGCTTCGAGCTCACCTGGAGTTACGGCGACCCGCTGCGGATCGTGCAGCAGCGCAAGGCCACGGACCGCGCCGCGCTCAAGACCGGCGCCGAGGTCGGCCTCGGCGGGGTGAAGAGCGGCGACGCGACCGCTGCCCGGCTGATCGTGATCAAGAAGTAGCGGTCACTGCAGGAAGTCGGCGAACGGCGAGAGCAGCAGTTTCCCCAGGCCGGTGGCGGTCCGGTCGAGCCGGCGGCGCTCCGTGTCGAGCGCGATCAGGTCGTGCCGGATCGCCCAGATCCGCTGGGCGTTGCGCCAGGCGACATTGCGGGTGTACTCCACCATCTCGCCCTGCCACCAGTCGTCCAGGTCGCCGTTCATCGTGTCGATGAGCAGCTGCCAGCGGTCCAGGTAGCCCCGGCGCAGGCCCGGGATCTCCTCCGCGAAGATGTCGTTGACCTGCAGGTAGTCGTGGTGCTGGTCGCTGCCGTCGATCGGGTCGGTGCCCAGGTGATCGAACGTGGTGACCAGCGCGAACGGCAGGTCGAAGTTGATGTGCGCGTTGACGCCGGCCACGGCGGACGGCAGCGGGCGCGCGTCCGGCCCGGGAATCCGGTGGAACAGCCCGGCCCACACCCCGGGGCAGGCGGGGCTGCCCTCGGTCCAGTAGCGCAGGGCGTCGAAGTAACGCGCCGCGAACTCCACGTCCAACCGGGACAGGAACGCCGGATCCTTGAACTTGCCCGCGTAGAGCCGGTCCAGCACGTTCTCGGTGATGGTCAGGTAGAGCTTGTTGAAGTCGGCCAGCGGGTTGCCGTTCAGCAACGGTGGCACCTGGCAGAGGACGGCCTGCAGTTTGCCGAGCTGGGCGACGACGGCGGGCACGTCGTCCGGGTGCTCCCGCAGGATCGCGGACATCTCGGACTGCACTGGTCCCCAGATCGGCTGGGTCATCGGAATCCTCCACGGACTTGCTGGTGTGCGGAGGGCCCCCAGCACCGCCCGGCGGCAACTCGTCCACCGGGCGGTGCTCCCCCGTGCGCACAGCCTTTCACCGCCTGCGCGCGAGGGGATCGGTAGAACGACGTATTCCGTGTACGTATGTCACGGTGAGATAACGATCGCCTGGTCAGGCCGCGGTAAGAAAAACCCGACTTGCCTGTACGCGCGTACGTACCTGCAGTTTGTCGAAGATGTGCCCGAGATGCACGCCGACCGTGCGCTCGCTGATGAAGAGCTGCTCACCGATCTCCCGGTTGGTCAGCCCCTCGGCGACCGCGGCCAGCACCTCGCGTTCCCGCCCGGTGAGAACCGCCAGCTCGTCGCCGGGGTCCGGCTCCGGCGGGGCCATCGGCACGGTGTCGGAATCGTCGGCGAGCGCGACCCGGAACCGCTGGGCGACACCCTTGATCTCGTTCGCCAGCGGGCGCGCGCCCATCGCGATCGCCGTCACGTACGCCTGCCGCAGCCCGGCGACCGCGGTCGTGCGACGCGCCCGGCGGCCCAGGGCCACCTCGGCGTGCCGCAGTCGTGAGTAGGCGGCCGGATAGGGCTGCTCGCGGCGGTCCCAGATGGCCGCCGCCCGGGCCCACGGCTCCGGATCCTGCTGGTTCTCGATCCGGCTCAGCTCGGCCGCGCACAGGTAGAAGTAACCGTCCAGGACCGCGCGGACCTCCGGCGCGGCGGCGTTCGCCCCCGCCTCCAGGCGCGTGACCACGGTCTTCAGCCGGCGCAGCGCGCCCGGGTCGACCTGTGCGCCGTCCGCGCGGGCCTCCGCCTCGGCGCGCAGCCCGTGCCAGGCCAGCACGCCGAGCAGCACCAGGTCGTCGGAGCGGGTCTCGGTCAGGCCGCGCTGCACCGCGGCGCGTGCGTCGCCGTGCTCCTTCTGCCACATCGCCAGGCCGGAGCGCAGCGTGAGCATCGGCAGCACGTGCCGCGCCCCGCCGCCGGCCAGCAGGGTGGCGACCGCGTCCAGGTCGCGGCGGGCGTTGTCGAGCTCGCCGAAGCCGACCCAGAGCCGGCTGCGGGCGAGCAGCAGCTCCACCGCGTCGGCCCCGGACGGGCGGTGCCGCATCGCCTCCTCCAGAACGGAGTCGGCCTCGGCCCACTGACCGATTCGGAACAGGCCGTTGCCGGCGATGGCGAGGAGCCGCGTCTGATATGTCCGGCCGACGCCGCGCGAGGCGAGCCGCTCGGCGCCCCGGCGGGCGACCAGCACCCCCTCCTCGATGCTGTTCAGCGGGCCGGTGAGCAGCTCGGCCAGGTGCAGGTAGGCCACGCCCAGGTCGTCCGGGTGGCCGGAGCGCTCGGCGATCTCCACGGCCTGCCGGATGACCGCGAGACCGGCGTCCGGATCCTCGCGGAAGGCGGCGCTGAAGCCCAGCGCGGCGCTGGCCCGGACCAGGTCGGCGGTGGAGCCGTTGATCGCGGCCAGCTCCAGGGCGTCCCGCGCGTGCTGGTTGGCGTCCGCGTAGCGCCCCAGGTGCAGGAGCAGCTCGGCGAGGAAGGCGGCGGCGGTGGCGCGCAGCTGGGGTGTGCAGTCGGGGGACTGCAGGGCCAGCTCGTACTCCCTCTCGGCGGTCTCCGAGCGCCCGGCCGCGGCCAGGTAGCGGGCGCGGCGCAGGTGCACCTCGCACTCGGTCGGGGCGTCCTTGCGGCCGGCCAGCTCCTCCAGCCGGGCCAGGGCGAGCAGGTGCTCCCCGCAGTGGTGGGCCGACTCGGCGGCGTGGCCGAGCAGCTCGGTGCGCCCGTCCGCGTCCTCGCCGGTCAGCCGCAGGGCCAGGGTCCAGTGCCGGTGGGCCTCGGCGAAGCCGTACAGCCCCTCGGCGGAGCGGGCCGCCGCGATCACCGACGGCAACGCCCGGGCCGGCAGCCCGGCCCGCTGCCAGTGGTGGGCCAGGCGCGCGTGATCGGCGTCGCCGGGGCAGCTGTCCAGCGCCTCCGCGTAGCGCCGGTGCAGGGCGGCCGCCTCGGCGGGCAGCACCTCCTGCTCCAGCACCTCGGCGACCAGGCGGTGCCGCAGCCGATAGCCCTCGCCGTCGCCGACCACGAACCGGTACGCCACGGCGGCCCGGATCGCCTCCAGCAGCTCGTCCTCGGGCAGCCGGACCACCCGGGACAGCACCGCGTGCTCGACCGGCTCGACGCCGGCGGCCAGCGCGTTCACCACGGCGTGCGCGTTCGGCGGGAGCTCGTCTATGCGGGCCAGGAAGATCTCCCGGAGCGTGTCGGAGAGCTCCACCCGGCCGTCGCGCAGATCCCGCGCCAGCTCCTCGACCACGAACGGGTTACCGCCGCTGCGCTTGTAGACGCGGTCGGCGTCCTCCCCGGCGACCGCGCCGTCGACGATGGCGCCGACCAGCTCACGGGTCTGCTCCTGGTTCAGCGGGGCGAGATCCACCACGCGTACGGACCGCAGGCGCCGCAGCTCGGCCAGCACCCGGCGCAGCGGGTGGGTGCCGTGCAGCGCCTCGGCACGGATCGCGGCGAGCACCGACACGCGCACGTCGCCCAGGCCGGCGAGCAGATAGAGCAGCAGCTGGCGGGTGCTCCGGTCGGCCCACTGCAGATCGTCGAGGACCAGCAGTAGCCGCTGGTCGCCGGCGATCGCGCGCAGGTCCCGGGACACCCGGTCGAGCAGGGCGCCGGCGTCGTCGGCCGCGGTGGCCGGGGCGCTGTCGTGCCGGCGCAGCGCCTGCAGCACCGGGTGCAGC
>KL571302.1:11467-12473 GCA_000715855.1 Actinoplanes liguriensis | reverse complement strand
GAAGAGCACCGCGAAGTCCCTACCGCGCAACGCGTCGGCGGTCTCCCGCAGCAGCCGGCTCTTGCCGACCCCGCTCTCCCCGGTCAGGAAGACCGCGGCTGTCCCACCAGGACCGACGTTGCGCAGGTTGGACTGAATATCGGCCAGCGTGCCGGTGCGCCCGACAAGCGGCCCGTCGTCCCCCTGGCTGGCCATGTCCGGCAGCCTAATGCGAAAGCGACTATCACGTTGTCGTCGGTTCGGACTGTTCTGCGTCACAAAAATGACGAGTGTTGATGCTGTCAGAGATACGTCGTTCTGCGGATCCGCATGTCGATCGGGGCTGGCACCGTTCTCCCGGTCAACGCAGTGATCTGGGGGAGCGTGAGACATGACCACCATCACCATCGACACCGTGCAGGAGCGGCGCCAGACCGTGACCGTGCTGTTCATCGACATCGTCGGCTTCACCGCTCTGGTGGACCGGCTGGACTGCGCGGAGGTTCGTGCGCTGCAGCGGGACTACTTCTCGGCGGTCGCCGGGGTGGTCCGGGGGTGCGGGGGCATCGTCGAGAAGTACGTCGGCGACGCGGTGATGGCGGTGTTCGGCGCCGGCGAGGACGGCTTCGAGCCGGAGGCGGCCGCCTCAGCCGTGCGCGCGGGCCTGTCGGTCCAGGAGGCGTTGAGGGGGCGTCTCCTGGCCGGCAGGCACCGTGTCCGGACCCGGGTCGGCCTCGCGACCGGCGAGGTGATCGTGGATCCGCTGATGACCTTCGACGGGGGCTACGGGATGATCAGCGGCAGTGTGGTGGCGACGGCGGCCCGGTTGCAGGCCTACGCGCCGCACGACACGGTGGTGGTCTGCTCGGCGACCCGGGAGGTCACCGACGAGCTGATCGCGTATCAGGAGATGCCACCGGTGTCCGTGCCGGGCAAGTCGTACCCCCTTGATCTGTGGCGCGCGCTACAGCCGCAGTCCACGAAGTCGTCGCCGATCAGCGGTGGCCTCGGCGGCGCGGACCGGCTC
>KL571302.1:2888-11204 GCA_000715855.1 Actinoplanes liguriensis | reverse complement strand
GGCTCGTTAGCCGTTTTTTGTAACCTTTTTCCCGAATTTTCGGGCTGAGAGGTCGTGACCTGGCTCGCCTGGGGCAGAAGTGTCGGAGGGGCCGGGTAGGCTCGCGCCGTTCTGACCACTGATGGGCGACCGGGAGAGCCACCTCGTGACCGCACAGCCAGAGACCTTGTACGGGGCTGACGACCTCACGCACCTGGAAGGGCTGGACGCTGTCCGGAAACGCCCAGGCATGTACATCGGGTCCACCGACAGCCGGGGCATCAACCACCTGGCCAACGAGATCATCGACAACTGCACCGACGAGGGTGTCGCCGGCCACGCCACGCGCATCGCGGTGACCCTGCACAGCGACGGTTCGGTGCAGGTCGACGACGACGGCCGGGGCATCCCGACCGACGTCCACGCCAAGAGCGGCCTGAGCGGCGTCGAGCTGGTGCTGACCCGGCTGCACGCCGGCGGCAAGTTCGGCGGCTCGGGCTACAAGGCGTCCGGCGGCCTGCACGGCGTCGGCGCCTCGGCCGTGAACGCGCTCTCGCTGCGCTACGACGTCACCGTGAAGCGGGACGGCAAGGTCCACGAGATCTCGTTCCAGCGCGGCGTGCCCGGCGTCTTCGACGGCCCCGGGCCCGGCGCGCCGTTCACCCCGCAGGCCGGCCTGCGGGTCGCCCGGCGGATGAAGCGCGGCGAGCCCACCGGCACCTCGACCCGGTACTGGTACGACGCTCGCTACTTCGAGAGCAGCGCCCGCCTCGACGTCGAGGCGGTCCGGGCCAAGCTGCGCAACACCGCGTTCCTCGTCGCCGGCGTGCAGTTCACGCTCTTCGACGCGACAGCGGAGGAGCCGGCCACCGAGACGTTCCACTACCCCAACGGGCTCACCGACATGGTGGAGTTCATGACACCGGCCTCCGAGAAGCCGGTCTCCGGGATCCTCATGATCAACGGTGAGGGGACGTACAAGGAGAACGCCGCCGACGCGAACGGTGTCATGCAGTCGAACGTGGTCCGCGAGGCCCAGGTGGAGATCGCCTTCCGCTGGGGCACCGGCTACGAGCGCACCGTGGAGTGCTTCACCAACACGATCCGCAACGTGCACGGCGGCACCCACCGCAAGGGCTTCGAGCGGGCCCTGGTGCGCGCGCTGACCGAGGCCATCCGCAACGCCCGCGGCCTGCTCAAGCCCAAGGAGGAGCCGCCGGTCCTGGACGACCTGCTGGAGGGCATGACCGCGGTCATCCACGTGCGGGTGCCGGAGCCGCAGTTCACCTCGCAGACCAAGGACGAGCTCTCCACGGCCGGTGTCACCCGGGTGACGCAGACCCTGGTCGAGGCGTTTCTGAAGGGCTGGATCGAGGATCGGCGCACCAAGACCGAGGCCCGCACGGTCCTGCAGAAGGTGGTGGACGCGGCCCGCGTCCGGCTCACCCAGAAGCAGCAGAAGGACGCGGCCCGGCGCAAGACCGCGCTCGAGGGCGCCTCGATGCCGCCCAAGCTGGTCGACTGCCGCACCACCGGGATCGCCCGCAGCGAGCTCTACATCGTCGAGGGTGACAGCGCGCTCGGCACCGCCCGGATGGCCCGCTCGTCGGAATACCAGGCGCTCCTGCCGATCCGCGGCAAGATCCTCAATGTGCAGAAGGCCAGCATGCAGCAGGTCCTGGACAACGCGGAGTGCTCGGCGATCGTCCAGGTGCTCGGCGCCGGCTCCGGCCGCACCTTCGACATCGGCTCGATGCGCTACGGCCGGGTCATGCTGATGGCCGACGCCGACGTCGACGGCTCGCACATCCGGACCCTGCTGATCACGCTGTTCGCGAAGTACATGCGCCCGGTGATCGAGGACGGCCGGCTGTTCGCCGCGATGCCGCCGCTGCACAAGCTGACCACCAAGGGCCGTAACTCGGAGACCTTCTTCACCTACACCCAGCAGGAGATGGAGGCCACTCTCGGCCGGCTGCAGCGGGACGGCAAGTCGCTGGCCCCGGTGAGCCGGTTCAAGGGCCTCGGCGAGATGGACGCCGACGAGCTGTGGGACACCACGATGAACCCCGCCACCCGGACCGTCCGGCGGATCACGCTGGACGACGCCGAGCGGGCCGAGGCCACTCTCGAGCTGCTGATGGGTGAGCGGGTCGAGCCCCGGAAGAACTGGTTGATCGAGGCTGCCGGCCGGATCGACCAGGAGACGATCGACGCCTGAGAGGTTCGCTACCAATGGCACGCCGCAAAACCGAGAACCGCGTCGACCTTTCCGCGTTCGACCAGGCCGGCGCCAACGTCATCGACAACCCACTGACCACCGAGGTCGAGGACTCCTACCTGGAGTACGCGTACTCGGTGATCCACTCACGTGCCCTGCCGGACGCGCGGGACGGGCTCAAGCCGGTCCACCGGCGCATCCTCTGGTCGATGTCCGAGCAGGGGCACCGTCCCGACCGGGCCTACGTGAAGTCCGCCCGCGTGGTCGGCGACGTGATGGGCAAGTACCACCCGCACGGCGACGTGGCGATCTACGACGCCCTGGTCCGCCTCGCGCAGGACTTCTCGCTCAACACGCCGCTGATCGACGGCCACGGCAACTTCGGCTCACCGGATGACGGCCCGGCCGCCGCGCGGTACACCGAGGCCCGGATGTCCCGCGAGGCGATGCTGCTCGTCGGCGAGCTGGGCGAGGGCACGGTCGACTTCAAGCCCACCTACGACGGCTCCGACCTCGAGCCCAAGGTGCTGCCGGCCGCCTTCCCGAACCTGCTGGTCAACGGCACGTCCGGGATCGCGGTCGGGATGGCGACCAACATGATCCCGCACAACCTGGGCGAGGTGGTCGCGGCCGCCCGGCACCTGATCACCAACCCGGAGGCCGACCTCGACGAGCTGATGCGCTTCGTCCCGGGGCCGGATCTCCCCACCGGCGGCCAGCTGCTCGGCCTCGACGAGGTCCGGCGGGCGTATGAGACCGGCCGCGGCGTGGTGCGCATCCGCGCCCGCGCGCAGACCGGCCTGCTGGAGGGTGGACGCGGGCGCCAGGCGATCACGGTGACCGAATTGCCGTACGGGATCGGGACCGAGAAGATCATCGAGGCGATCACCGATGAGGTGAAGGGCAAGCTGATCACCTCCGGCCCCAAGCGTGGGCAGCGGCAGGCGGCGCGACTGACCGGCATCGCCGACGTGAAGGACCTCACCGACCGTGAGCACGGCACCCGTCTGGTGATCGAGTGCAAGGTCGGCGTCAACCCGCAGGCGCTGCTGGCGGACCTCTACCGGCTGACCCCGCTGGAGAGCTCGTTCGGCATCAACAACCTGGTCCTCGTCGACGGGCACCCGCGCACGCTGGGTCTCAAGGCGCTGCTGGAGGTCTTCGTCCAGCATCGGTACGACGTCGTCACGCGCCGCACGGAATACCGGCGCAGCAAGCGGCAGGACCGCCTGCACCTCGTCGACGGCCTGCTCATCGCCCTGATCGACATCGACCGGGTGGTCGCGATCATCCGGGCCAGCGACGACGCGGCGGCCGCCAAGGCGTCCCTGATGAGCGAGTTCGGCCTCAGCGACATCCAGGCGACGTACATCCTCGACACGCCGCTGCGGCGGCTCACCCGCTTCGACCGGATCGAGCTGGAGACCGAGCAGGAGCGGCTGCGCAACGAGATCGCCGAGCTGAGCCGGATCCTCGACGACGAGAACGTGCTCAAGCAGGTCGTCTCCGACGAGCTGGCCGAGGTGACCAGCGAGTTCTCCCGGCGCCGGCAGACCACGCTGATCGACGGCGACCTCAAGGAGGTGCTCGCCGCGTCCGCGCCGGCCGGCCCGCTCGAGGTGGCCGACGACCCGTGCCAGATCATCCTGTCCGCCACCGGGCTGATCGCCCGCACGGCCGCGGAGAGCGAGGAGTCGACCGAGGCGCGCAAGCGCAGCGGCCGGGTCAAGCACGACGCGGTCCGCGCGATCATCCACGCCACCGCCCGCGGGCGGATCCTGCTGGTCACCAACCGGGGCCGCGCGTTCAAGACCGACGTGCTGCCGCTGCCGGTGCTGCCCGAGTCGTCCGGCACGGTGTCGCTGCGCGGCGGCATGTCCGCGTCCGAGCTGGTCCCGCTGGAGAAGGGGGAGAAGGTGGTCGGGCTCGCGCCGCTGACCGCCGGTGACTCCCCGGGTCTCGCGCTCGGCACCCGGCACGGCGTGGTCAAGGTCTGCGCGCCGGAGTGGCCGGTCCGGTCCGACGAGTTCGAGGTGATCACCCTCAAGGAGGGTGACGAGGTCCTGCAGGCGACGTGGCTGACCGACGGCGCGGAGGCGCTGGTGTTCGTCACCTCGGATGCGAACCTGCTGCGCTTCCCGGCCAAGCTGGTGCGGCCGCAGGGTCTCAAGGGCGGCGGCATGGCCGGGGTGAACCTGGCCGCGGAGGCGTCGGTCGTCTCGTTCAACGTGGTGGCCACGGCGGACGCGTCGCACGGCGAGCCGATGGTGGTGACGTCGACGGGCACGCAGGTGAAGGTGTCGCCCTTCGCGTCGTACCCGGCGAAGGGCCGCGCCACCGGCGGCGTGCGGGTGCAGCGGTTCCTCAAGGGCGAGACCGAGCTGGTGGTCGCCTGGGTGGGGCCGCGGCCGGTCGGCGCCACCAACACCGGGGATCCGGTGGAGCTGCCCGAGCCGGACGCCCGCCGTGACGGCTCCGGGACCGCCGTGATCATGGGCCCGCAGCTGATCGGGCACCACATCGAGCGCGACTGACCCTCACCACGCTCCCAACGCCCGCCGGGGTCCACCCCCGGCGGGCGTTCCCGTTCCCGGCTGGCACTCAGGGCTGAACTCGGGCCCATGGAGAGCCGTGGGTGCCAGCCGGGGGCTGGGGCGTGGCGGGCTGGTGCTCACGGCTCGATTTGAGCCCAAAACAGCCGTGGGTGCCGGCTGGGGGATTGCGGTTACCAGGTGGGGCGGATTCGGCCGGGGACGGCGAGGGTGGACAGGGCGGTGCGGACGGTGGCGAGGCGGTCCGGACCGAGGGCGTCAGCCCAGGGGAGCAGCACCTCCGATGCGGCCTCGTCGGCGGCGCGAGTGCAGGCCCAGCCGCGGCCGGTCAGGGTCAGGAGGCGGGCGCGGGCGTCCGTGGGGTGCGGCCGGCGTTCGACGTAGCCCTTGCGGACCAGTTCGTCGGCCATCTGGCTGGCGGCCTGCTTGGTGACGCCGAGGTGTTCGGCGAGTTCGACGACGGTGGCGCCGTCCGGGGCCAGGCGGACGAACGCGAAGCCGTGGGCCGGCCGCATGTCGGTGAATCCGCGGGCCCGTACGCCCTCGTTGATGCCGTCGACCAGGGCGGATGCGGCGCCGAGGAGCAGCACCGGCAGGTCCAGAAGATCACTTCGCACGATTCGAGTTTGACACAGCGGTCAAGCTGCTTGACTATTTGGTCAAGCAGCTTGACTACATGGGGAGGATCGGATGGGAATTCGACGTGAGGGCGACGCCGTGGTGCACCGGTTGCACGGGTCGGTCTTCCACTCGTACGTGTCACCGGCGGCCGGCAGCGAGGAGCTCTGCGCCTGGCGGCTGGAGATCGCCGGCGGGACCGCGGGCGTCCCGCACCGGGTCGGCAAGGAGGAGGTGTTCCTGCTGCTCAGTGGACAGATCCGGGTCCACCTGGACGGGGCCGTCGAGGAGATGACGCCGGGGGATGTGCTGCGGGTTCCGGTCGGCGCCGAGTTCGGCGTCGACAACGCGAGCGACGAGCCGGCCACGGCCTGGGTGACCACCAGTGTCGGCTTGGAGGCGACGCTGGCGGACGGCTCCGTGATCAGCCCACCCTGGGTGCGCTGAGGCACGGCGTGGCGCCGGAGCAGGGTCCGGCGCCACCCCGCGGGAGCTAGAGAGCCCGGACGGCGTCCATCTCGGACGGAGTGAGCGGCCCCGCCGCCTCCGCGGCCAGGCACTCCACGAGCTCGGCCCGGTTCTTCACGCCGAGGATCACGGTCGAGACGCCGGGCACGGACAGCGCGTACCGATGTGCCAGCACGGCCGGCGAGGTGCCCCACTCCGCGGCCAGTTTGCGGAACGGCTCGGCACGGGCGAAGTCCGCCGCGACCGGGTCACCGGCTTCCGTCGTACGATCAATGGTGCTGGTCAATGCCCCGGCCGCAACCGCGCGAATGCCCATGACCTGGACCCCGTGCTCGTTCGCGGAGCGGACGATGTCGTCGCTCTTCGGGCGGACGCCGTCGAAGTACCACCAGCCGTTGAGGTCGAGCGCGTTCACGACAACCTGCGCCGCGTCCGGTCGTGGCGTGTCGCCGAGGGCGGCGATCACCCGGTCCGGGTGGCCGACCGCGGTGATGCCCCAGGCGCGGATCAGGCCCTCGTCCCGCAGGCGCTCGAACTCCGCGGCCGCCTCGTGGTACCCGTGCCAGTCGATGGTCTCGGGCACCGGAGTCGACGCGCGGATCTGGGTGTGCAGCAGGAAGACGTCCAGGTGGTCGCGGCCGATCCGGTCCAGGCTGGCGGTGAGGCTCTGCCTGATCCGGGCCACCGGAGCCCTGTCCGGCAGCCCGACCTTGGACGTGATCATGACGTCCCCGCCAAACGTGCCAAGTGCCTCGCCGGCCACCCGCTCCGACTCGAAGTCGGCGCCGTATCCCGGCGCCAGGTCCAGCATCGTGATCCCGGCGTCGAGGGCGGCGTGCACGGTGGCCACCGCCTCGCGCCGGTCGGTCGTTCCCCAGACGCCGCCGATGCCGCCGCCGCCCAGGGTGAGTGCGCTGATCTGCCCGAGTCGTCCGAAGTTCCGAAGTTCCATGACCAGGACGCTAGGACCTGGAGCGCGCTCCAGCTCAAGCCCGAATCCCGGCAACCTGCCGCCCGGAGAAGATCACTTCGACGGCGGCGGCACCTCACACTTGATCTTCGGGTTGACACCGAGCCAGTTCAGCGGCCCGGCCAGCGTGGTGACGATGACGGTGCCGGCCTCCGCGCAACTCGCGTCGCCGGTGTCCTTGAAGTAGCCGCGCTGGTACGAAGCGACCAGCCCGAGCAAGAGCCAGATGACGATGATGACCGCGCCTGCACGCATCGAGAGCCTCCATAAGCCGGGGGGAACCGGGGATGCGCGGCAGATACCCGATTCGATCAGATCTCTAAACTGCGAGTCTGCCGTGGCGATGAGGCGCGACGTGCCGTCACCTTCACTGGGAAGCCAGGTCGAGCAGTTGGTCGTGGACACCTACACGTCCCACGACGGCTTGGTCGAACGCACCCGGGCACTGATCGCGGCGGCCGAGGAGGCCGGTGACCGGCGCAGCGCCGACCTGGCCCGGCTGATCTTCGCGGAGCTGGACAACCGGAACGGCCGTGTGCCGCAGGCGGTGGAGCTGGCCCGCACCCTGCTCGGCACGAGCAACGACCGGCTGGTGCGGGCGAAGGCGCACGCGATCATCGCCGGCGGGGTGTGGCGGATCGGGGACAGCGCCACCGCGGTGCGGCATTCGCTCCGGTCGGTACGGATGCTGCAGCCGGACGACCCGGTGACGATCCGCGCCGACCACGCGATCATCCTGGCCGTGCTCGTGAACGACCAGGGCCTGGGCACGCTGGAGACGGCCGAGTTCGCCGCCGCGCAGCGTGAGGCGGAGGCGTCCGGCTTCCCGGGCCTGGAGATCGCGAACCTGAACAACTGGGCCTGGTGCGCCTACCAGAGCGGCGATCTGGAGGCCGCCGCGGTGATGGTGGAACGGATGATGGCCGTCGGTGAGCTGCTCAACTGCTCGTGCGCGGACACCGTGGCCCGGGTGCTGCTGGAGACCGGCCGTCCGGAGGAGGCGGAGCGGGTGGTCCTGGACGCGATCGCGAACGCGCCGTCCACGGATTCGGACGCCGTTCCCGCGGCGCTGCTGACCCTCGCCGAGATCGAGCGCCGGCAGGGCGACGTCGACGGTGCCGTCCGGACCTTGCAGCGCTGCCGGGAGCTGGCGGCCGAGCGGAACCGGCCGGAGGCGGACGCGGCGGCGTTGCGCGCGCTGGCGACGTGTCACGCCGGCGCCGGGGATTTCGAGACGGCGTACCGGTTCATGTGCGAGTTCCACGAGGCGTGGGAGGCGTTGCGCAGTCAGCAGAGCACTGTCGCGGCGCAGTTCGCGCACGCCCAGTTCGCCGTCGAGCAGGCCTGGGACGTCGCCGAGCGCGATCCGCTGACCGGTCTCGGCAACCGTCGCCGCTGTGAGGTCGAGCTGACCGCGGCGCTGGCGACGGGCGGCCCGGTCTGTGTCGCGCTCGTCGACCTGGACCACTTCAAGCGGGTCAACGACACGCTCTCGCACGCCACCGGGG
>KL571302.1:2111-2672 GCA_000715855.1 Actinoplanes liguriensis | reverse complement strand
CTTCAAGCGGGTCAACGACACGTTCTCGCACGCGACCGGGGACGAGGTGCTGCGCCGGGTCGCGGACCTGCTGAGCGCGGCGCCGGGGTTCGCCGGGCGGCTCGGCGGCGAGGAGTTCCTGCTGGTCTTCCGGGCCGGCGCGGAGGAGGCGGCCGCGCACTGCTCGGCGGTGCGGGCCGCCGTCGAGGGGCACGGCTGGGACGCGATCGCGGCCGGTCTCACGGTCACCGCCAGCATCGGGGTGACCGAGATCCGGCCGGGCGAGGACCGCAAGGACGCGCTGTTGCGCGCCGACGACCTGCTCTATTCCGCGAAACGTTCCGGTCGCAATCAGATCAAAACCGATCAAGACCATTCCCTGGTACGACCGTGAAGCGCCCGTAGCCTCCCGGAGAAGTCCCGTGCCCACCGGCCCCCGCCGTCACCACCAGGCGCGCACAAATCCGCCGAGCGTCCCCACTCCACGGCGCCCGCCGCACGCGAGGCCGCAGCCCCTCCAGGCCCAGCCGCGCCCCGCCCCCGGGCTGGTTCTCACGGTGGTTATGAGGCACGAATAACCAC
>KL571302.1:0-1926 GCA_000715855.1 Actinoplanes liguriensis | reverse complement strand
GGTTATGAGGCACGAATAACCACCGTGAGAACCAGCCCGGACCGCGAGCGCGGCACCTCCGGAACCCGCCACGGCGCTCGCGTGCGGGACGCGCGGGCGCGGGCCACGGTCGTACGGCTAATGGGGCTTTATTGCTTGCAGGGTGTAGCTGTGCGGCAGGCGCTCGGGGCGATCGGTGAGCTGCCATTCGCCGTTGGCGAGTTTGCTCATCCGGCCGGGGAGCGCGTTCCACGGCACGCTCTGGTGCTCGACCAGGCCGGTCAGGGTGAGGCCGGACTCCAGGACAGCGGTGACGATCTCGCTGAGCGCGTGATTCCACTCGTGCGTGACCGTGTGGACGAATTGGTGATCGTTGTCCACATAGGTGCCCGGCTCGTCGTAGATCTGCGGCTCGGACTGCTCGAAATACGGCTCGGAGAGCGCGAGCACCTGGTCGGTGCGGTCGTATTCCAGAGCCCAGAGAACCGGATGTCCCTCGCGCAGGAAAAGGCGCCCGCCGGGGGCGAGCAGCGAGGCGGCGGTCGAGGCCCAGCGCTTGATGTCGGGCAGCCAGCCGAGCGCGCCGATCCCGGTGAAGACCAGGTCGAACTCGCCGTCCAGCGCCTCGCGCGCGGCGTAGACGTCGCTCTGCACGTACGGGATCTCCGCGTTCACCGCCGCGGCCAGCGCGCGCGCCTGCTTCAGGGACTCGCCGGAGAAGTCCAGGCCGGTCATCGTGGCGCCGAGCCGGGACAGCGAGAGCGTGTCCGTGCCGATGTGGCACTGGAGATGCACACCCCGCTGCCCGGTGATGTCGCCGAGCAGCGGGCGGTCGAATTCGACGACCCTGCTCAGGTGTGCCGGGTCGTCGGTGAACCTGGCGAGGCCGTAGTCGTTGGACGCGGCGTGCACCGCGGCCCGTTCGTCCCAGTTGGCGCGGTTGACGGTTAGGTAGTCGGTCACGCGCCGGAGCGTATGCGGTCCCGGAACCACAGCGCACTCTGTTTCGGCGTCCGTCGCTGCGTCTCGTAGTCGACCGCGACGAGTCCGAAACGCCGCTGGTAACCCTCGGCCCACTCGAAGTTGTCCATCAGGGACCAGGCGAAATATCCCCGTACGTCGGCGCCCTGTGCCCGTGCCGCGAGCGCCGCCTCGACGTGGTCGCGAAGGTAGGCCGTCCGCTCCCCGTCGGCGACGTATCCGTTCTCGTCGGCGTGGTCGTCGTAGACCGCGCCGTTCTCGGTCACCGCGAGCGGCACGCCGTAGTCGCGGTGCAGCCGGAGCAGCAGCGTGGTGAACCGGTCCGGGGTGACCGCCCAGCCCATCGCGGTCTTCGGCACGTCCGGCTGGATCTCCCGGACCACGGGACGGCCGAGGGAGTCGTGCGTGTCGCCGTTCTCATCGCGCCCGGCGAAGTCCTGTCCGAAGTAGAAGTTGACGCCGAGCACGTCCGGCCGCTGGTTGATGATCTTCAGGTCGCCGTCCCGGATCGGCAGGCTGTGGCCCTGAGCGGCCAGGTCCTCCAGGATGTCGGCCGGGTAGTGGCCGAAGACCAGCGGGTCCAGGAAGATCCGGGCGACGTTGCCGTCCGCGCGGCGGGCGGCCGCGATGTCCAGCGGGTCGTCGCTGTGCGGGGTCGCGGTGCCGATGTTGAGCGCAATCCCGACCGAGTTGTCGGTATCTTTCAGGACCTGTGCCGCCAACCCGTGCGCCAGCAGCAGGTGGTGCGTCGCGTCCAAGGCCTCCTGATACGAGCGGCGACCGGGCGCGTGCACCCCGTGCTGGTAACCGAGATAGGCCGCACACCAAGGCTCGTTCAGCGTCTGCCAGTTCTGAACCCGGTCTCCCAGGCGATCCGCGACGAGCCGGGTGAACTCCGCCATCCGACAGGCGGTGTCCCGGTTCGTCCACCCGCCGAGATCCTCCAGCTCCTGCGGCAGGGCCCCG
>KL571301.1:18054-26187 GCA_000715855.1 Actinoplanes liguriensis | reverse complement strand
GGTGGTTATTCGTGCCTCATAACCACCGTGAGGACCAGCCCGCCTGCCTGCGCCGGGCGAGGACAGTTTTGTCGGCGGCTCGTGAACTTTTGCTTGTTCTGAAGAAACTTGGCTTCACCGGAGACGAAACCTCTGGGTAACGTCCCTCACGCATATCGATTTATCGATAGGGAGGGACCGCAATGCCGCCGTCACTCAGCCGCCGTCATCTTCTCGGCGCCGCCGCAGCCGCGGGCGCCGCCGGCACACTCGCCGTTCCCGCCGCCGCTGTCGCCGGTGGGCACGGATCACTGCACCGGGTTCCGAAGGACCAGATCAGCGTGCAGCTCTACACGCTGCGCGACCAACTCGGCATCAACCTGGAGGCGAGCCTCGCCGAGCTCGCCGCGATCGGTTACACCCGGGTGGAGCACGCCGGCTTCGTCGGCCGCACCGCCGCGCAGTTCCGCGCCGCCCTGGACGCGGCCGGCCTGCGCGCCACCTCCGGCCACGTCGGCATCCCGCAGCCGTTCGACGCCGCCACCTGGCAGCGCGCGCTCGCGGACGCCGCCGTCGTCGGCAACAAGTTCATCGTCCACCCGTTCTTCGGTCAGGGCGCCACCGGCCCGATCCGGGACGCGAACGTCTACCGCGCGTTCGCCCGCGACCTCAACAAGGCCGGTGAGCTGGCCCGCCGAGCGGGGCTCAGCTTCGGCTACCACAACCACCAGGCCGAGTTCCTCCGGCAGGACGGCACGAACCTGACCGGGTTCGACATCCTCACCCGCGAGACCGACCCACGCCTGGTGCACCTCGAAGTCGACCTGTTCTGGGCGTTCCGCGGGGCGCACGACCCGGTCGACCTGATCGCCGAGCACCGGGGGCGGATCAAGCAGGTGCACGTCAAGGACCTCAACGTGGCCGGCAGTTTCGCCGACCCCGGTGACGGCCTGATCGACTTCGGGCGGATCTTCGCGCGGTCACGCGAGGCCGGCCTGATCGAGTACATCGTCGAGCGGGACGACGCCGGGACCCCGCCGCGGACTCCGGCGGATGCCCTCGTCACGGCTCAGCGCGGATACGCGTACCTGGCAAGCCTGAGGTTTTGATGTTGTCCTTGAGCGGGAAGCTGATCAGCCTTGCCGGGATCGCCGTGCTGGCCACCCCGGCCGTGGCCGTGGCCCATCCGGGTCACGAGTTGCCGCCCTCCTCCGACTTCCAGAAGGTCACGCTCGACGACTTCCCGGGCGAGCCGATCGCGCTCGCGGTGCTGCCCGACCGGCGGGTGCTGCACACCGCCCGCTCCGGCGAGGTGCGCATCCACGAGCCGTCCACCGGCC
This sequence comes from Actinoplanes liguriensis, assembly GCA_000715855.1. Lineage (GTDB taxonomy): Bacteria > Actinomycetota > Actinomycetes > Mycobacteriales > Micromonosporaceae > Actinoplanes > Actinoplanes liguriensis. The sequence goes on along the minus strand of KL571301.1, from coordinate 24,868 downwards.
GCAACGTCCTGGCCGCGAAGATCCCCGTCTATCTGCACGACGAGGAAGGTGTCCAGGGGGTCGCGATCGACCCGGACTTCAACCACAACAAATGGGTCTACATCTACTACTCGCCGATGCTCAACACGCCCGTCGACGACCCGGCGACACCGGCGGTCAACGAGGGTGACGCGCCCTCGGAAGGCACCGCGGCCGACTTCGCGCCGTTCAAGGGCGTGATGCGGTTGTCCCGGTTCAAGCTCGGTGGCAACACGCTGCGGCTGAACACCGAGCAGAAGATCATCGAGGTGGCCACCGACCGCGGCATGTGCTGTCACGTCGGTGGCAAGATCGACTTCGACCGTTCCGGGAACCTGTTCCTGTCCACCGGCGACGACACCAACCCGTTCTTCTCCAGCGGCTTCGCGCCCCTGGACGAGCGGGCGAACCGCAACCCGGCCTTCGACGCCCAGCGGACCGCCGGGAACACCAACGACCTGCGCGGCAAGCTGCTGCGGATCAAGGTCGGCCGCAACGGTGGCTACACCGTGCCGCGCGGCAACCTGTTCCGGCCGGGCACCCCGAAGACCCGTCCGGAGATCTACGCGATGGGGCTGCGCAACCCCTTCCGGTTCACGCTGTCGCCGACGTCGGACACGGTCTACCTCGCCGACTACTCGCCGGACGCGCAGGTCGCGGACCCGGCGCGCGGGCCGGCCGGGCAGGGGCGGTGGATGGCGATCGACAAGCCGGCGAACTACGGCTGGCCGTACTGCGTGGCGCCGGACCAGCCCTACGTCGACTACGACTTCGCCACCGGGGTCTCCGGCGCGCCGTTCGACTGTGCCGCTCCGGTGAACGAATCGCCGCACAACACCGGCCTCCGCCGGCTGCCGCCTGTGGAGAAGGCAGAGATAATTTACTCGTACGGCGCCAGCTCCGCCTGGCCTGAGCTGGGCACGGGCGGCATCGGGCCGATGGGCGGGCCGGCGTACCACTACTCGGCGAAGTCGCGGTCGCCGTTCAAGTGGCCGGCCTCGTTCGACGGGCTGCCGCTGTTCGGGGAGTGGACCCGTGACTATGTGAAGGCGTTCCATCTCGACCGGCGCAACCAGGTGACACAGATCGACCCGGTGCTGCCGGAGATCGTCTTCGACAACCCGATGGACCTGGAGTTCGGGCCGGACGGGGCGCTCTACGTGCTCGAATACGGCGACGGGTACTTCAGCGAGAACCCGGACGCGCAGCTCGCCCGGATCGACTACGTGCGCGGCAACCGCACGCCCATCCCGAAGGCCAGCGCCAACCCGGGCAACGGGCAGGCGCCGCTCACCGTGCAGTTCTCCAGCGCCGGGACGGTGGATCCGGACGGGGACGCGCTGACGTACGCGTGGGACTTCGACGCGGACGGGCGGGTGGACTCGACGCTTGCCTCACCGAGTTGGACCTACACCGCCAACGGGAACTATCGGGCCACGCTGAAAGTCACCGACAGCACCGGGCGATCCGCCTCCGCCGAGGTGATCCTCCCGGTCGGGACCGCCGCGCCGCAGGTCACGTTCGTGACTCCGGTGGCGGGGCAGCCGTTCGCGTTCGGCCAGACGGTGACCTACGAAGTGACGGTCAGTGATGACGCGCCGGTGGACTGCGCCCGGGTGACCGTGACGTACATCCTCGGGCACGACCAGCACGGGCATCCGCTGTCGACGTCGTCGGGCTGCACCGGGTCGATCACGACGTTCGTGGACGCGGGCCACGCGGGAGCGGAGAACCTGACGGCGGTGTTCGTGGCGTCCTACACCGACACCGGCACCCCGCCCCAGACCGGTTCCGCCACGGTGGTCCTCACTCCGACGGGTTGAGTGTGTACGTCACTGGGAGGCACTTGCCGGTGCCTCCCAGTGACACGCGCGACTACCTTGTCCTCCATGGACGTGGGTGATCTGACCGATACCGAACGCCTGGTGTGGGACGCCTATCCGACCGGAGAACGTGTCGATCTGCAGCCGTTGCCGGACCGGGAGATCCGCGCCTCGGTGATCCACGCCCTACTGCTCGGGGCCCGGGAGGTGACGCCCGGCGCCCAGGCGGGCCTGCGGCTGACCGGGGCGGTGATCACCGGAAATCTGGACGCGGGGTATGCGGACATCGCCGGCGTGATCAGCATCCGGGACAGCCGATTCGAGAAACGTATCGGGCTCTACGGGTCCCACCTGCGCCGCCTCAACCTGGCCGGCTGCGAGTTGGCTGGGCTCAACCTCAACAGCACCGAGATCACCGGCGGGCTCCAACTGTCCGGCGCCACCGTGAACGGCGAGCTGTCGTTGGCCGGCGCCCGGATCGGCGGCGCGCTGATGATGAACGGCACCGTGCTGCGAGGCGGGCCGCGGGCCCTCGACGGCGTCCGGCTCCTGGTGTCGCAGGACCTGCTGGCGCGGGACGGCTTCGAGTGTCACGGCGAGATGTTCCTCGACGGCGCCGAGATCGGCGGCTCGGTGCGGCTCAACGGCGCGATGCTGAGCCACCCCGGACGGACCGCGATGAACGCGCCCGGCCTGCGGGTGGGCGCCGTGCTGGACCTCTCCGCGGGATTCCGGGCCGCCGGTCAGCTGCGGCTCCCCAACGCGCGGATCGGGACCGTGCTGTCGCTGGGCCGGGCGGTCCTCACCGATCCCGCCTGGCGCTGCCTCGACCTGCGCCACCTCACCGCGGGCGAGCTCATCCTGCGGCCGGAGGCGCCGCTGCCCGGGCGGGTGGACCTGAGCTACGCCCGGGTCGGGCTGCTGCGCGACGACGCGGCGACCTGGCCGCCCGAGATGAGCCTGGACGGCTTCGCGTACGAGGCGATCGACGGCGCGGCGCCGGTGGCCGAGCGGCTCGCCTGGCTGGATCGCGACCCGGACGGCTTCCGCCCGCAGAGCTACCGCCGGCTGGCGTCGTTCTACCAGGCAGCCGGCCGGGACGACGAGTCACGGGACGTGCTGCTGGCGGGGGAACGGCGCAGCCGGTCGGCTCTGGCCCTGCCCGGCCGGCTCTGGGGCTGGCTGCAGGACGTCACCGTCGGCTACGGGTATCAGCCGCGGAAGGCCGTGGCCTGGCTGCTCGCGCTGCTCACGGTGGGCACGTTCGTCTTCGGCGCGGTGCCGCCCCGGGCCGCGGAGGCGCCCAAGGCGCCCGAGTTCCACGCGTTCGCCTACACCGCCGATCTGCTCCTTCCCGTGATCGATCTCGGCCAGCAGGCGGCGTATCTGCCGCGTGGCTGGACGGCCTGGCTCGCCTACGTCCTGATCGGCGCGGGACTTCTGTTCGCCACCACCGCGGTGGCCGCCGCAGCCCGCCGACTGCGCCGGGATTGAGCGATGAGTCACAGGTGTGATGTAGGACAACGTTCACAAACGATTGGTTGACATCTACGGAGAGTCATTTAGCCATTACTGATACGTGCACTTTAGGAAACGTGAGGTTAACGAGAGCGGAATGTTGTACATGTTGCGTTCGCTCTCTGGCAGTGGAGCGGTCCGACCCTTCACGATCAGCCCGTGACTGATACATCCGTGATCCTCGCGCTGGTGGTCGTGACGGCACTCGCCTTCGACTTCACCAACGGGTTCCACGACACGGCGAACGCGATGGCCACCTCCATCGCCACCAAGGCCCTGCGGCCCAAAACCGCCGTAGCGCTCTCCGGCGCCCTCAACCTGATCGGCGCGTTCCTCTCCGTCGAGGTCGCACTCACCGTCACCAACGCGGTGGTGAAGATCCAGGACAAGTCCGGCGCGCCCAAAGCCGAACTGCTCGCCCACGGCGGGTCCGGGCTGTTGCTCATCGTGCTCGCCGGCCTGGTCGGCGGCATCGTGTGGAACCTGCTGACCTGGCTCGTCGGTCTGCCCTCCAGCTCGTCGCACGCGCTGTTCGGCGGTCTGATCGGCGCGACCGTCGCCGGGCTCGGCTGGGCCGGCGTCAACTGGAACGGCGACGGATCGAAGCTCGACGGAGTGGTCGGCAAGGTGCTGCTGCCCGCCGTGCTGTCGCCGGTCATCGCCGCCCTGGTCGCCATGGCCGGAACCTGGCTGATCTTCAAGGTCACCAACGGGATCGCGGCCCGGTTCACCGAGCGCGGATTCAAGTGGGGACAGATCGGGTCGGCGTCGCTGGTCTCGCTCGCGCACGGCACCAACGACGCGCAGAAGACGATGGGCGTGATCACGCTCGCCCTGATCGCCAGCGGGGACTGGAGCGACACCAAGAACATCCCGCTCTGGGTGAAGGTGGCATGCGCCGTCGCGATCGCGGCCGGCACCTACCTCGGCGGCTGGCGGATCATCCGGACCCTCGGCAAGGGCCTGACCGACATCAGCCCGGCGCAGGGCACCGCCGCGCAGTCCGGCGCGGCCGCGGTCATCCTCGCCTCCAGCCAGCTGGGCTTCGCGCTCTCCACCACGCACGTCGCCACCGGCTCGGTCCTCGGCTCCGGTCTCGGCCGGCCCGGGGCCACCGTTCGCTGGGCGGTCGCCGGGCGGATGGTCGCCGCGTGGCTGATCACGCTGCCCGCGGCCGGTCTGATCGGCGCCGGGATGTGGTGGATCGGTCACCTGATCGGCGGCCTGGCCGGCGCGATCGTGGTGTTCCTGCTGCTGGTCGCCGCGTCGGCCGGGATGTGGCTGCGTTCCCGCGGCCAGCAGGTCGACCACTCGAACGTGAACGACGACTGGGACCCCGTGCCCGCCCCGACGGCCCTCGACCCGGCCGTCACCGAAGCCGTCCGCGTCGTCGCGGCGAAGTGAGCGGAGACGTCATGCACAACCTCGGATTCGCGCTCGACGGCGCGTGGCGCGTCCTGCTCGCCGGCCTGATCCTCGGCGCCGGCCTCCCGGTGCTGTTCGCGCTCGGCATCCGCTCGCTGGCCTGGGGCGCGGGCGAGGCCTCGGTCGACACGTCCGGCGTCACCGCCGGCACGCGGCGGCCGCTCGGCACCGTCCTCGGCTACCTGCTCTTCGCGGTCGTCGTCGCCGGAGTGCTCCTGGGTCTGACCTTCATCGTGGCGACGGGCTTCGGCGACAAGCTCAGCTTCGAGCACATCTACCCCACCATCGTCCCCAAGTAGCCCCGCGCCACACTCCCCGCCGACCGGGCCGCGCTCCCCGCTGGTTGGGCCGCTGCCCGCTGGCCGGGCCGCTGCCCGCTGGTTGGGCCGCTGCCCGCTGGCCGGGCCGTGCTCCCGCCCTCTGGGCCGCGCTCCCCGTCGGCTGGCGCTCACGGCGCTTTTCGGCCCGCAAAACAGCCCTGAGCACCAGCCGGAGAGAGCGGGGCGCGGGGGCTGCCGGTGCGGGCCGGGGGTCGCGCGGGAGGGGCGGGCGTGGGCTCACGGCGTACCGGGGAATGGGTCCGGGTTTTGGGGTGGGACGGCGACGGCCCGGCGGCAGAACCGCCGGGCCGCACTATATGTCGGATCCCAGGGGATCCGTGCCGGATCAGGCGAGGCTGCGGGCGAGCACGCCGATGTCGGTCTGGTCGGTGAACACGCCGTCGATGCCGGTGCGCAGGAAGGTGATCTGCTCGTCGATCGCCTTGCCGTACGCGTTCGGGTCGGTGCCGACCTTCAGCTCCGTCGGGAGGAACGTGTTCTCCGCGCGGAACGTGTACGGGATGACCTTGAGGCCGGCCTGGTGCGCGTTCTTGACCAGGCTGGTCGGGGTGGCCAGGGTGCCGTCCGCGTTGCGCGGGATGATCTGGCTCTTGTCCGGGCCGAGACCGTCGACGTACTCCGAGAGCTCCTTGAGACCGGCCGGGGTCAGGTAGTCCGCGTAGGTGCGGGTGTCGTTGAACGGCGTGCCGGACGCGCTGCTCAGGAACACCAGCGGGACCTCGACGCGGTAGTGGTCGGCCAGCGTCTTCAGGTTCTTCGCCTCGAACGACTGGATGAACACCTTCGCGCCACGGCGGTCCAGGCCGTTGCGGCGCAGGATCTTGACGAGCGGGGTCTCCAGCTCCAGGCCGATGGTGCGGAAGAACGTCGGGTGCTTGGTCTCCGGGAAGACGCCGATGTCCCGGCCCAGCTCCTTGACCAGGCGCTTGCGCAGGTCCAGCAGCTCCTGGAAGGTCGGCACCTCGAACAGGCCGTCGAAGAGCGTGTTGTGCTGGCGGGTGCCCGGGATCCGCTCGGCGGCGCGCAGCGTCTTCAGCTCGGCGAGCGTGAAGTCCTGCGTCCACCAGCCGGTGACGCTCACGCCGTCGAGAACGACGGTGCGCTTGCGGTCGGCGAACTCCGGGTGCGACGCCACGTTCGTGGTGCCGCCGATCTCCGGCTCGTGGCGGCAGACCAGGACGCCGTCCTTCGTGCTGACCAGATCCGGCTCCATGTAGTCGGCACCCATGCGGGCGGCGAGCTCGTACGACGCCAGGGTGTGCTCGGGACGGTAACCCGAGGCGCCCCGGTGGCCGACGACCAGCGTGGTCCCCGGCTTGTGGTCGCCCGGCTTCTCGTGCGCGAGCGCGGGGGACGCGATGGCCCCACCCAGCGCCGGCGCGGCGGCGGCCACCGCGCCGAAGCGCAGCACCTGACGGCGATCTGCCACTGTTCCTCCACGGATTCCCGGGTCCGGCCTTGGTAACCGGATTCACCGAGAGGAAGTCCAGGTGACGCATTCGTCGCCCAAGCGACGATCTCGTGGCGTGTCCGCGAACGCCCGGCCAATGGTCGTTCGCAGTCACGCGGATCGACCTGCTGCGATACCTGACGGGGCTCATGACGCGCGCAGCATCTCCTGCAGCCGGCGGGCCTCGCGGACCAGGCGGGAACCGCCGCCGCGGGCCGCGACGGCGCTCAGCCCCGGCA
>KL571301.1:17215-17918 GCA_000715855.1 Actinoplanes liguriensis | reverse complement strand
GTGTATAAGAGACAGCGGCAGATCGGCGCGGGCGCCGACAGCAGCGGCGGCCCGGGTGGCGACCTCCAGCAGATCGGGCAGCCCGCGCGGGGCGGCCGGGAGCAGGATCGGCAGGGCGGCCGCGAGAACCGCCCAGACGGCGCCCGCCGCCCCGGCATGATGGGCGTCGCCGAGCGCGGACGCGACCCGGGACAGCTTGACCACGGTGTCCCGCCCCAGCGCCCCCAGCTCGGCGCCGACCTCCGCGGCGAACGGCTCCGGACGCGCGGCCAGGGTCAGGAAGGCGTCGACGGCGGCGATCCGGTCCGGCTCGAAGCGGGCGGCCAGCGCATAGACCACGGCCAGGGCCATCGCCGGGCCGATCGGGCCGGACGCCTCGGCCAGCAGCGGGAGCAGCGACGCGTCCCGGCCGTCCTGGTCGGCGAGCGCGGCGAGGCCGGGCAGCGCCCAGGCCGCGGCGACCTCACGGTGGTGGGGGAGCACCATCGCCAGGATCTCGGCGAAGAGGTCGTAACTGCTCTGCCAGGTTGCCCGCGGCGAGCGGGACAGGGTGGTGAGCGCCGGCTCCAGGATCAGGCCGTGAGCATCCGCCCGGGCCGGGTCGAGATTGGCCATCACCCGCTTCACTGCGCTGCCCTGCTGCTCGAAACGGGTGCTGACCGGGTCGGGCAGGCCGCCGCCGGCCAGCCACGCGGCGAACTGG
>KL571301.1:16018-16959 GCA_000715855.1 Actinoplanes liguriensis | reverse complement strand
ATGTGTATAAGAGACAGCTTCTCCGCCGCGGGCAGCGCCGCCGGATCGATCGTCACCCGGAGCAGTGCCTGCTCGTAGTCGAGGGGCCACGGCTCCCAGCCCTCCGCCTCGGCGCGGGCCAGGCGCTCGGCGAGCACCGTCGCGTCCAGGCTGCCGTCCACCCGGACCGGCGTGGCGAGCAGGGTCGTGACCGGGGTGGCGCTCCAACGTTGGGCGATCTCGGCGATCCGCAGTTTCAGCACGTCACCCGGTGTGTGGACCAGGGATGCGTCGTCGCCGGCGTAGACCGCCTCCCACCGGACCCGTGCGGCCATCGGGGCCTCGGCGCCGTCGAGGATCGCCCGGGTCGCCTCGCCGAGGAACAGCTCGCGCGTCCAGCCGTAGCCACCGAGGCGGGCGGCGTGGCGGGCCAGCAGCGGAGCGAGGGCGTCGGCGGATGCGGGGCCGATGGTGACCAGCGCGGCCAGGACACGCTCCCAGCCGACGGCGGTCTCCCCGTGCAGCAGCGCCGAGAACTCCTCGGCCAGCTCCGCCGGGCTCCCGATGGGCGGCGGCATCAACGCTGCTCGCGGCACATCCGCGCGGACGGCGCCGGACAGGGCCGCGGTCTGCGCGGACTCGTCCGCCGGGTCAGCCGGCTCGGGGGAGCAGGGACGCAGCAGGGCGACTGCCGAGGTGGAGAGCGACCCGGCCGCGTCGAGGATCGCGGAGCGCGTGGCGGGGTCGAGCCGCGGCGCCAGGCGTCCGATCGCGGCCAGCGCCTGATCCTGCACGTCCAGCGAGGGATGACCGAACGCGCCGGCCATCGCCCCGGCGATCTCACCGGCACGATCGGGCTCGCGCGCGGCCACCCGCTCCAGCCAGGTCAACTGTGTCCGGACGAGGGTCTTCTCCTTCCTGGTCAGCAGGCTCGCGCTCGCCTCCAGGAGCAGGCCGGGGTC
>KL571301.1:7502-15836 GCA_000715855.1 Actinoplanes liguriensis | reverse complement strand
GTCGAGCGTGCGGAGCCCCCGCTGGGCGAGCTTGGCCACGGCCGGTGAGGTCGCGTCGGCGAGCCGGACATAATCCGGCGCGTGCTCCAGCAGCTCGTCCAGAGTCGGCGACAACGCGTCGTGCAGCAGCACGAACGGGCGCAGCGACGCGGCCCGGCCGGTGCGCGCGAGCCGGGAGACGGTGGCCTCCAGGATCGGCGCGCGCTCCAGACGGCCCGCCGTGACCAGTTGCGCGATCGTGGCGGGAAAGTCCAGGGGGAACGCGCTGCCCAGATCGTCCAACTCGACGGGCGCGGTGAGCAGCAGGTCGGTCAGCGCGGCGTGGTCCCGGGCGGGCGACAGCCGCTTCACGGCATCCCGGGTGAGCTCGGTCATGACAGCAACCTAGACAGCCGGTACGACAAGAACCGGGGCGCTCGTACGATCGGGGCGTGCCCGGCCCCCTGCGTTCGCTCCTCGCGGAACCGCGTCCTCCCGGCGTCCCACCCCGGGGCCCGCGTGACTGGGCGCTGGTCGCGGCGTGCGCGCTCATCGCCGTACTGGAGGGAATGGGTCGTTCTGATCTTCCGGGTGGAGTGGTCGCGCCGATCCTCGCGGTCGCGCTCACGCCGACTCTGCTGATCCGGCGGAGTCACCCGCTGCTCGCGGTGAGTGTCGCGTTCGGCGCCACCCTGGTCGCGCCGATCTTCACCGGCAACGTCCCGCCGGAGGAGTATTCGCTGGTCTACCTGCTGCTACTGCTCTACGCGCTGTTCCGCTGGGGCTCCGGGCGGGAGGCGGCGCTCGGGCTCGCGGTGATCGTCGTCAAGCAGGTGGTGTCGTTCGGGCTGGGCCAGGTCGGCGCGAGTGACACGGCCGGTGGGACGGCGATCTCGCTCGCGGCTCTCGCGGTCGGCGCGGCGGTGCGCTTCCGGAGCGGCGCGCGGGCCCGTGAACTGGAGCAGGTGCGGCTGCGCGAGCGCGAGCGCCTCGCCCGCGACCTGCACGACACGGTGGCGCATCATGTCTCCGCGATGGCGATCCGCGCGCAGGCGGGCCTGGCCACGGCCGGTGTGAATCCGGATGCGGCGACCGATGCGCTGCGGCTGATCGAGAGCGAGGCGAAAGAGGCGTTGACCGAGATGCGCACAGTGGTTCGCGCGCTGCGCGCCGACGGCCCGGACGCGCCACGGCTCGCCGAACTGCTCGGTCTGGCCGCCGGCGCCGGGGCGAAGGTCGAGTTCGAAACCGACGGTGACCTGGGCACGGTTCCTCCGGCGGCGGGCGCGGCGATCTATCGGATCGCGCAGGAGGCGATCACCAACGCCCGGCGGCACGCGCGGGGCGCCACCAGGATCCTGGTCCGGGTGACGGCCGAAAAAGATCAGGTCCGGCTGTCGGTCACCGACGATGGCACCGCGGCGGGTCCGCCAATTATTTCCGGGTACGGTGTGAGCGGCATGCGCGAGCGTGCGGAACTGCTCGGCGGCACGTGCACGGCCGGGCCCGGCGCCGAGCGCGGCTGGCACGTGGAGGCGGTGCTGCCGGCGTGACCGTGCGCGTGCTGGTCGCGGACGATCAGGAGATCGTCCGTACCGGATTGACCATGATCTTGAATGCCCAGCCGGACATCACGGTGATCGGCGAGGCGGCGAACGGTCACCAGGCCGTCGAGCTGGCCCGCCGCCTGCGTCCGGACGTGTGCCTGCTCGACATCCGGATGCCGGGCGTCGACGGCATCCAGGCCACCCGCGAGCTGGCCGGGCCCGGCGTGACCGACCCGATCGCGGTCGTCGTGATCACCACGTTCGACCTGGACGAGCACGTGTACGGGGCGTTGCGCGCGGGCGCCCGCGGGTTCCTGCTCAAGGAGGCCGGGGCGGAGCTACTCGGGCAGGCGGTCCGGGCGGCCGCCGCCGGGGACGCGCTGATCGCGCCGGTGGTGACCGCGCGGCTGCTGCAGACGTTCGCGCGGGCCGGCTCGGCGGGTCCGCTGCGGCAGCCGGCCGAGGGGCTGACCGAGCGGGAGGAGGAGGTGCTGCTGGCGGTCGCGACCGGCCGGACGAACAGCGAGATCGCCGCCGACCTCTACATCAGCCTGAGCACCGTGAAGACGCACGTGGCCAGCCTGATGTCCAAGCTCGGCGCGCGGAACCGGGTCGAGATCGCCATGTGGGCATACGAGAGCGGACGGCGGTAACCGGCCGAAAGAACGGTTTTCGAACCGTTCCGAAGAAGGGTGCGAACCAGTCTTTGGACCGGTGTTCCGGGCCTCGGCGGCGGCCACCATCGACGCATGACGACGAATGTGATCCGCTCGCCCCGCACCGCCTGGCGGATCCCGGCGGCCCTGATCGCCCTCAGCCTGGTGCCCTCGGCCGCCGGGGTGTTCCGGCTGGGCCAACTGGCTGCGAACGCGCCGGTCACCGAGGAGAACGCGCGCTTCTTCGCCATGCCGTTGCCGGTCGTCGCGCACATCGTCGGCGCGATTCTCTACAGCCTCGTCGGGGCGTTCCAGTTCGCCCCGGCGTTCCGGCGGCGACGACCGCGCTGGCACCGGCTCGCCGGCCGGGTCCTGGTCGCGGCGGGCGTGATCGTGGCGCTCAGCGGGCTGTGGATGGCGGTCTTCTACGATGTGCCGCCGGTCGACGGCCTGGCGGTGGAGATCGAGCGCCTGATCGTCGGGACGGTGATGCTGGCGTCGCTGGTCCTGGCCCTGGCGGCGATCCGGCGGCGGGACATCGCGACCCATCGAGCCTGGATGATCCGCGCCTACGCGCTGGCCCTCGGCGCCGGCACGCAGGTCTTCACGCATCTTCCGTTCGCGATCGCCGGTGTGGCGCCCGGGGTGACCGGCCGTGCGGTCGCGATGGCCGCCGGCTGGATCATCAACATCGTCGTCGCCGAGTGGATCATCCGGGGCCGCCCGGGTCTCCGCGCTCCCCGCCCGGCCTGATCCGATGGGCCGGGCGGAGAGCATGCGGTCAGAGGCGCAGCTGCGGCCAGTCGAGCAGCCCGTCACCCAGGTCACGGACGGCGGCGAGCAGCCCCAGGCGGGCCGCCCGGAGCTCCGGGTCCTCCGCCATCACCAGCACGTCGTCGAAGAACGTGTTGACCGGCGTGACCAGCCGGCCGGTCACGGCGACGAAGCGCGGCAGGTCCACGGAGCCGTCCAGATCCGCCTGGACCGCGGTCACCGCCTCGTGCAGCGCCAGCTCGGCCGGCTCCTTGAGCACGCTGACCTCGTAGGTCGCGACCGTCCCGGCGGGGACGATCCGCCGCGCCCGCTGGATCGCCGCCGCCACCGCGGCGAAGTCCGGGTCGTCGACCGCCGAGGCGAGCTGCGCGAGCAGCGTGTCCGCGACGGACGGCCGGGCGAAGTGCGGCAGCACCGCCCGCACCCGGTCCACCGGCTGGCCCTCCTCGGTCAGCGCCTGCTCCAGGCGCTTCGCCAGGAAGTCGCCGGTCGCGGCGAGCACCTCCGGCGCGACCGGCACCGGCTGGGCCGCCAGGGCAAGCGCGTCCATCAGCGACAGAGCGGCGAGCTCGGGCGTCGACCGGTGCACCGCGAGCAGGCCGAGCACCGCCCGCCGGACAGCGAACGGGTCGCTGGACCCGGTCGGCAGCCCGACCGTCGCGGCGAGGCCGGCCACCAGGTCGAGCCGATCGGCCAGGGACAGGAGGGCGCCCGGCACCGTCCGCGGCAGCGAGTCACCGGTGTTGCGCGGCAGCTCCGCCTCGAACACCGCCTCGGCGACCGCCCGCGACTCCCCGGCGTGCAGCGCGTAATCCCGCGCCATCACCCCGGCCAGGCTGGTCATCTCGGTCACGAGCTGCGACCCGAGGTCGAACTTGATCAATTCCGCCGCGCGGGTCAGCACGGGGGAGGAGAGCCCGAGCCGCTCGCCCAGGGCGAGCGCCAGCGTGCCGATCCGGCCCGCGCGGTCGGCCATCGAGCCGAGCTTGTCGGTGAACGTGAGCCGGGTCAGCCGGGCCTTCATGTCCGCGAGCGGGGTGTCCAGGTCGGCACGGTAGAAGAAGCGCGCGTCCTCGTAGCGGGCGCGCAGCACCGCCTCGTTCCCGGTGCGGACCAGCTCGACGTCGACCGGGCCATTGGCCACCGTGACGAACATCGGCAGCAGCTTGCCGTCCTCGTCGCGCACCGGCAGGTAACGCTGGTGCTTGCGCATCACCGTGGTCAGCACCGCGTCCGGCAGCGTCAGGTAACCCTCGTCGAACGTGCCGAGCAGCGGCAGCGGCTGCTCCACCAGGTCGGTGATCTGGTCGATCAGCGCGGCCTCGCCCGCCACGTCCACCCGCCCGTCCGGGTAGACCAGGTCCTGCGCGCCGATCACGATCAGCTCGCGCCGGTCCTCGTGGTCGGCGACGATGCCGTTGACGCCGAGCGTCTCCAGGAACGTCTCGGCCGACGCGACGTCGATCACCGGCGGGTTCGCGGTGCGCAACAGCCGGGTCTGCCGGCCGGCGGCGAGGGTGGAGACCGCGACCGGCACCACGTCGTCGCCCCAGAGCGCGGTCAGCCAGCGCAGCGGCCGGCTGAAGGCCAGCTTCGGGTCGTTCCACCGCATGTTCTTCGCGGCGCGCAACCCGCCCACGACCTTCGCCAGGACCTCGGCGAGCACCTGCGGGGCGGGCTGCCCGATCTCCTGCTTGTGCAGCACGTAGTGCTCGGCGCCGTTGATCTCCTCGGTCACCAGGTCCTCGACGGCGACACCCTGCCCGCGGGCGAAACCCTCGACCGCCTTGGCCGGGGCCTGCGTCTTCGGCCCACGCACGACCCGTACGTGATCGTCTTCCCGGGCCGCCACCTCCGGCACCACCACGATCAGGCGGCGCGGCGTCCCGAAGACGCGGGCGTCGCCGTGCGCCAGGCGCGTCCCGGCCAGGCCCTCGGTGACCAGGCGCAGCACCTGCTCGCGGGCGTTGCGCAGCTCGGCCGGCGGCAGCTCCTCGGCGCCGATCTCGAAGACCAGCGTGCGCGGGCCGTCACTGGTCTGCACCGTGGCCGGGGTGCGGGCCGGGGCCAGGCTCCCGACGAGGCCGAGCGGGTGCTCGAGCTCCGCGCGGCGGGACACCCACAGCTTCGCGACCTCACCCGCGAGCCGGCGCATCCGGCCGAACTCGGCGGCCCGCTCGGCCGTCGAGACCGCACCGCGCGAGTCGAGCACGTTGAACGCCTGCGAGCACTTCAGCACAAAACTGTGCGCGGGCACCGGCAGCCCGGCGTCGATCATCCGCTGCGCCTCGCCGGCGTAGACCTCGAGCAGCCGCCGGTTCGCCTCGATGTCGGCGTCGTCGAGGTAGTAGCGGGACATCTCGTACTCCGCCTGGCCGAAGACCTCGCCGTAGCTGACGCCCGGCGCGTACTCGATCTCCTTGAAGTGCTGCTTGTCCTGCAGCGCCATGATGATCCGCTCGATGCCGTAGGTGATCTCCACGGACGGCGGGTCGAGGTTGATGCCACCGGCCTGCTGGAAGTAGGTGAACTGGGTGATCTCCAGCCCGTCCAACCAGACCTCCCAGCCCAGACCCCAGGCGCCGAGCGCGGGGGAGGCCCAGTTGTCCTCGACGAACCGCACGTCGTGCGCCGCCACGTCGACCCCCAGCGCGGCCAGGCTGCCGAGGTAAAGCTCCTGCGGGTTGCCCGGGTCGGGCTTCAGGATCACCTGGAGCTGGGTGTGCGTCTGCAGCCGGTTCGGGTTCTCCCCGTAACGGGAGTCGTCGGGCCGCACCGACGGCTCGACGTAGACGACCCGCCACGGCTCGGGGCCGAGCACGCGCAGGAAGGTTGCCGGGTTCAGGGTGCCCGCCCCGACCTCGGTGTTCATCGGCTGGACGATCAGAGCGCCGTGCTCCGTCCAGTAAGCCGTCAACCGGGTCAGAGCCTCCTGCATGGTGAGCATGCGCCGAAGTCTAGGGGGCGTCACTCGGCGCACGGTAAGCGATTACTCCCGGCGAGTCCGCCGCCACATCGCAAGATCAAATACGGGACTCTTAAGTTTCCCCCTTCCGGGGAATACAGGCCTCATGCTCGCCGGAGATCTTTACGCGTTTCAGGGACTGTTGTCCGAGGACGAGACCGCGACCGTGCACCGGGTCCGCGAATTCCTCGAGGCCGAGGTGGTGCCGATCGCCAACGACTACTGGGCGCGGGCCGAGTTCCCGGCGCACCTGGTCAAGCGGTTCGCCGGGCTCGACCTGGCCGGCCACGAGCGATCCTCGCTGCTCAACGGGTGGCTCGCGCTGGAGATGGCGCACGCGGACGCCTCGATGGCGACGTTCTACGGCGTGCACGCCGGGCTCGCGATGGGCAGCATCCAGTCGTGCGGCTCGCCCGAGCAGCGGGAACGCTGGCTGCCCGCGATGACCGCGTTCGACCAGATCGGGGCGTTCGCGCTGACCGAGCCCACCGGAGGGTCGGACGTCGCCGCCGGGCTGCGCACGACGGCCCGGCGCGAAGGCGACACCTGGGTGCTCAACGGGCAGAAGCGGTGGATCGGCAACGCGACCTTCGCCGACCTGATCGTGGTCTGGGCCCGGGATGTCGAGGACAACCAGGTGAAGGGCTTCGTCGTGCCCGGGGGTGCGCCCGGCTTCACGGCCACGAAGATCGAGAACAAGATCGCGCTGCGGATCGTGCAGAACGCCGACATCACGCTCACCGACGTGCGCGTGCCCGAGGCGGACCGGTTGCAGAACGCGAACTCGTTCAAGGACACCGCGCGGATCCTGCGCCAGACCCGCAGCGGCGTGGCCTGGGAGGCGGTCGGGGTGATGCTCGCGGCGTACGAGATCGCGCTGAAATACGCCGGGGAGCGGGAGCAGTTCGGCCGGCCGATCGCGAAGTTCCAGCTCGTGCAGGACCTGCTCGTGCGAATGCTCGGCAACGTCACCGGTGCGCTCGGGATGTGCGTGCGGCTGGCTCAGCTCCAGGACGCGGGGCAGTACCGGGACGAGCACTCGGCGCTGGCCAAGGCCTACTGCACCACCCGGATGCGGGAGGTGGTCGGCTGGGCCCGTGAGCTGCTCGCCGGGAACGGCATCGTGCTGGACTACGACATCGGGCGCTTTGTGGCGGATGCTGAGGCGCTCTACTCGTACGAGGGCACCCGGGAGATCAACACGCTGATCGTCGGGCGGGCGATCACGGGTCACGGCGCCTTCGTCTGACCGTCCGCTCGTGATCACGGCGCCCACCGGGCTGCTGGCCGCCGGCTGGCGCTCATGGTTGTTTTGGGGCGCTGTTACGACCGTGAGTGCCAGCCGGGGGCGATGCGCTGGTTGTGCGGGGTGGCCGGCGACGTTGTGGTTGGCGGGCGGCGGCGCGGGAGAACTGCGGGTGGGGTGGGGGTTGGGGTGAGCGCAACCAGCCGCGGACGTCGCCCCGGAGGGGTTTGCGTTCTGGACGCGCCGGCGGCCAGGGGTCCCCGCGGGAGCAAAGCCCGTAGGGGTCCCCGCGGGAGCGGCGGCCCAGGAATGTGATCGTGACGGGTCCGCGGCGCGGGACAGCACCTCGGAGAGGATCGTCGTGGCGGCGCTGGGGAGCAGGACGTCCGCATGGGTGTAGCGGGCGGGCGGCGTGAACGCGTTGGGGATCGCGACGCAGCGCAGGCCCGCGGCTTGAGCAGCGGTGACGCCGTGCGGGCTGTCCTCGAAGGCGACCGCCTGCTCGGCCTTCAGGTCGAGCCGGGCCAGCGCGAGGTGGTAGACCGCCGGGTCGGGCTTGTGCGCGGACACCTCGTCGCCGCAGGCCAGGACTTCGAAGCGGGACAGGTCGCCGGTGCGGGCCAGGTTCGCCCGGACCCAGGCGGTGCCGGAGCTGCTGGCGACCGCGAGACGCAGGCTCTGCCGGGCGGCCTCGTCGAGCCAGCCGGCGATGCCGGTGGCCAGGCCCAGCGAGGCGTGGGCCCGTTCCCGGTACGCGACCCGCCGCGCGTGACTCAGAGCCCGGTCGAAGCCGGGGCCGGCCGCCGTGGCCAGCGCGGCGTAACGGGCCTCGCTCACGTCACCGCCGTGGTCCGCGAAGAACCCGGTCTCGTCCAGCTCCAGGCCGTGCTGCCGCCACTCCCACCGCCAGCTGTCCAGCAGCGTGGTCTCGGTGTCCATCAGCAGACCGTCGAAGTCGAAGATCAGTGCCTCGATCGCCACCCGGGCAGTATCGCGGATCACCGGGGCGGGTCGAGGCGACGCGGCACACAGTGTGACGCAGACACCGTCCGGCACCAGGAGGTGACCGCGGCCGGGTCGGCGAAGTCACCCAGCGCGACGGTCAGCCAGGTGCCCGCGTCGCCGGCCGGATGCCGGAGGTCGGTGCTCCGGAGCAGGACGACCGGG
>KL571301.1:7049-7274 GCA_000715855.1 Actinoplanes liguriensis | reverse complement strand
TGCTCCGGAGCAGGACGACCGGGTGCTCGTCGCTGGCGAGGGTGCGACGCAGCCGCTGGTGTTCGGCGAGGACGGTGGCCGGGTCGGCATGGGCGTCGGCGAGTTCGGCGGCGTACTGTCCGGTCAGGGTCATCATGGCCAGGTCGTCACGGTGGGTGAACTCCAGCTCGGCCTGCGGGCCGGAGGAGGCGGGCCACGGATCCGGACGCCGCCCGAAACCGGTGT
>KL571301.1:4717-6794 GCA_000715855.1 Actinoplanes liguriensis | reverse complement strand
GATCCGGACGCCGCCCGAAACCGGTGTGCGGAGCGGTGGCCGGGGCGAGCGACGCGACGGCCGGAACCCGGTCGAACCGGGACAGGACGACGGCGGCCATGGCGGCCGAGAAGAAGAGCGCGACCGCGGCGACGGTCACGGTTTTCCGGTACGCAGTCACGGGCCCTCCGGCGGCTCAGCGCTCGGGTCGCCCCTGACGGTAACCGCCCATCTGGTCGATGACCAGGACATACGGCGTGTTCAGCCTTCCGGGAACCCGGGCCGCACCCGAACTGCGACCGCGCAGACCGGCACAGCGGCTCAACCCGGCCCCGTTCGTGCCGACCCTAGGGCCATGAGCGTGGGCAGCGGATTGCACACCGCCGGACCTCTGATGGAGGCCCCCGGCGGCATCGTCATGGAGCCGGACCGGCAGGTCCTGCTGCTGGCGGAACTGGTTGGCTTCATGACCAAGGACACCCCGTCGGTGCAGCATGTGCTCGACCTGATGACCCCGCATCTGCGGGAGCTCGCCGGGTTGACCGCGGCCACCGTCTTCGAGCTGGACTCCGAGAGCGGCCTGATGGCCGCGACCGCCCAGTTCGGCGAGCCGGGCAGGCGTGACCAGATGGTCGCCGGCAAGGTGTTCCGCGCGGCGGCCGGTGGTCCGCCGGTGGTCAGCGGGCAGCAGATGGCGATCCGGCTGCGCATCGGCGGCCAGACCGTCGGCGTGCTGCTGCTGACCGGGGACGCTCTGACCGAGCTGCGCGCGGAGACGATCTCCACGGTCGCGCTGCACTTCGCCACCACCCTGCAGGGGCTGTTCGCGGAGAAGGCCCGGCAGTTCGTGGCGCACACCAGCTCCACGATCCAGGAGCTGTTCGAGAAGGGCATGACCGCGGGCAGTGTGGAGGAGGCAGCCGAGCTGCTGACCCACTCGTGCGCCACGGCGTTCCGGACCGAGCACGCCAGCCTGCACCTGATCGACAACGACGGCCGGATCCGGTACGTGTACGGCGTCGGCTGCCCCGACGAGCGCCTCGACCAGCTGCGGGCGAACCTGGTGGGCAACCCCGCGATCGAGTCGCCGATCTGGCGCAGCACGATCGAGTCCGGCGAGCCGGTGCTGTGCAACGACGCGGCGACGGCGAAGGTCCGCCCCGGCGGCATGGCGCAGACGCTCGGGCTCGGCTCGTTCATCGCGATGCCCCTGATGACCGGTTTCGGCCCGGTCGGCATGGTGATGTGCGGTGACTCGTCCGGCGCCCGCGAGTGGAGTGGCCGGGACCGGATCCTGGCGCAGCAGCTCGCCGCCGAGGGCGCGCTGATCATGGACAGCGCCCGGATGCGCCAGACCAACCAGCAGCACATGCAGGAGCTGACCCGGCAGGCGTTCCACGACTCGCTGACCGGTCTGCCGAACCGCAAGTACCTGCTGGACCGCGGGGACGAAGCGATCGAGATCGCGATGTCCACCGGCACCCGGCTGGCGCTGCTGCTGCTCGACCTGAACGGCTTCAAGCAGGTCAACGACACGATCGGGCACCACGCCGGCGACGTGCTGCTGCAGCTGGTGGCGAAGCGGCTGGACGGGCTGATCCGCCGGCCGGACATGGCCGCCCGGCTCGGTGGTGACGAGTTCTCGGTGCTGATCACCGGCAACCCGGACGAGGAGGCCGCGGTCAAGGTCGGCGAGCGGATCTGCGAGCGGCTGCGTGAGCCGTTCGAGATCGACGGCCGCCCGGTGAAGATCGGCGCGAGCATCGGGGTGGCGCTGTTCCCGCGGCACGCGACGGAGATCGGCGCGCTGATGAAGGACGCCGACGCCTCGATGTACGAGGCGAAGCGCGGCGGCGGCGGAGTGCATCTGACCGCGTGACGGCGCAGTGGTGAACAGGGTCCGGCCTGCTGGCCGGGCCCTGTTGCGTTTCTGTTTCAGGCTCATTGCGCTGGGAGCGCTCCCATGTAATGCTGTCCGCGTCGGCCAACGATCCCCACCGATGTGTCGGCCGTCGCTCCCATTGGCGTTGATCACTGGCGCCGCCGCACGTCTCGAGGAGTCTTGATGAGATCCTGTCTCTTATACACATCTCTGAGC
>KL571301.1:4175-4549 GCA_000715855.1 Actinoplanes liguriensis | reverse complement strand
CGTCGTGAGTGTCGTGGCCGGCGCCGGCGCGGTCGCGATGTCGACCGAAGCCAGCGCCGCCGCCGGCTGTCGCGTCGACTATTCGGTGAACCAGTGGTCGAACGGCTTCACCGGCAACGTGACCGTCACCAACCTCGGTGACCCGATCTCCGGCGGCTGGAACCTCACCTGGGCCTGGTCCGGCAACCAGACGGTCACCCAGGGCTGGAGTGCCACCATCACCCAGTCCGGCACGAACGTCACCGCGACGAACCCGTCCTGGGCCGCCTCCCTGGCCACCAACGGGACCGCCAACTTCGGCTTCAACGCGAACTACTCGGGCACCAACACCGCGCCCGCGACGTTCAAGCTGAACGGCACCGCCTGCACCGGCG
>KL571301.1:3614-3959 GCA_000715855.1 Actinoplanes liguriensis | reverse complement strand
CGCCTGCACCGGCGCCGTCCCGAGCGGCTCGGCATCCCCCTCGACGAGCCCGTCGACCAGCACCTCGCCGTCGACGAGCCCGTCCGCCAGCCCGTCGACCTCGACCAACCCGGGCGCCAAGGTCGACAACCCGTACGCGGGCGCCAAGGGCTACGTCAACCCGGAGTGGAAGGCGAAGGCCGACGCCGAGACCGGTGGCAGCCGCGTCTCGAACAACCCGACCGCCGTCTGGCTCGACCGGATCGCCGCGATCGAGGGCACCACGGACAGCAGCTCGAACGGCGCGATGGGGGTCCGTGACCACCTCGACGCCGCCCTCGCCCAGGGCGCCGGCTACATCCAGTT
>KL571301.1:763-3422 GCA_000715855.1 Actinoplanes liguriensis | reverse complement strand
GCCCAGGGCGCCGGCTACATCCAGTTCGTGATCTACAACCTGCCCGGCCGGGACTGTGCCGCCCTCGCCTCCAACGGTGAGCTCGGCCCGGACGACCTGCCGCGCTACAAGAGCGAGTACATCGACCCGATCGCCGCGATCCAGGCCGACGCGAAGTACAAGAACCTGCGGATCATCAACATCGTCGAGATCGACTCGCTGCCGAACCTCGTCACCAACACCTCCGGCCAGGCCGGCGGCACGGCGATGTGCGACACGATGAAGGCCAACGGCGGGTACGTGCAGGGCATCGGTTACGCCCTGAACAAGCTCGGCGCGATCGGCAACGTCTACAACTACGTGGACGCCGCCCACCACGGCTGGATCGGCTGGGACTCGAACTTCGGCCCGACCGCGGACATCATGCTCCAGGCCGCGCAGGCGTCCGGCAGCGTCAACAACGTCACCGGCTTCATCACCAACACCGCCAACTACTCGGCGCTGACCGAGCCGTACTTCACGATCGGCACGAACGTGAACGGCACCAGCGTCCGGCAGTCGAAGTGGGTTGACTGGAACCAGTACGTGGACGAGCTCAGCTTCGCCCAGGCGTTCCGGACCAAGCTGGTCTCGATCGGCTTCAACTCCAACATCGGCATGCTGATCGACACCTCCCGCAACGGCTGGGGCGGCTCGGCCCGGCCCACCGCGGCGAGCACCTCGACCAACGTCGACACGTTCGTGAACGAGTCGCGCATCGACCGCCGGATCCACGCCGGCAACTGGTGCAACCAGTCCGGTGCGGGCCTCGGCGAGCGGCCGAAGGCGGCCCCGGCGGCCGGCATCGACGCCTACGTCTGGGTGAAGCCGCCGGGCGAGTCGGACGGCTCGTCCAGCCTGATCCCGAACGACGAGGGCAAGGGCTTCGACCGGATGTGCGACCCGACCTACACCGGCAACGCTCGTAACGGCAACAGCATGAGCGGCGCCCTGCCGAACGCGCCGATCTCCGGCGCCTGGTTCTCGGCCCAGTTCCAGCAGCTGATGGCGAACGCCTACCCGGCGCTCTGATCAGCTGAAGACGAGAACCCCCGCCCCGATCATGCCCGGGGCGGGGGTTCTTCTCTCGCGTCCCACCTGTTTACTGGTATCAAGTTCATCGGTGTCGGGCACGGTTCGGAGGGTGGCGTGGACGGCGAGGTCGTGTGGCAGATCGGTGCGCGGACACTACGGGCCGCGGCCGGCAGCGTCACCGGCAACCGCTACGACCGGAACTACGACGTGCTGCACCTCGACCCGGACCGGCCGCTGGCGATCGTCGCCGACGGGATGGGAGCGGGGGAGGGGAGCGCGGCCGCCGGGCGCCTCGCGGTCGAGACCTTCGCGAGGGAAAGCGGTGGTCACTCACCTGCCGCGCTGCGGGCTGCTGCCGATCAAGTGCATTCCGCCGTACGGGATAAAGCCCGCACCCTGAGTGAGCTGACCGGCTGCACGGTGACCGCGCTGGTGGGCGTGACGTCGGACGACGAGGCCGCCGTGCGGATCGTGCAGCTCGGCGACTCCCGTGCGTACCGTCTCCGCGACGGACTCCTGGAACTGCTCACCGTCGACCACACGATCGCCTGGTTGGGGCTGATCCACGGCTGGTACGCGGCGGGCGACGCCCGCGCCCACGCCGACGGCTACCGCCTGACCCGCTACGCCGGGCACCCGGACCGGCCGGCTCCGGACGTGCTCGACGTCCCGTTGCAGCCCGGCGACCGCCTGCTGCTGTGCACGGACGGCGTCTCGGGCCAGCTCGACTACCAGACACTGTCCCGCCTCCTGGCCACCGGAACCCCATCCGAAGCGGTTCACGCGCTGGTAAACGCCACGCTGCCCGCCGGCGGCAACGACAACGCCACCGCCATCGTCCTAACCGCAACCTGACCACACCCGCCACCCCGCGCCGATATTTCGGGTGGACCGCGCACACCCCCAGAAACAGTTCTCACCCCGGCGCAACAATTGCCATTTTTAGGCTGCACCACCGCCCGGTGACCACAGCAAACCCGGCGCCTTCGCATCTGACCGAGTGTCGCCTGGACCACCAAAACACACCAGCCCACTAAAACAATAAAAAGCCCAGCGCGCCCCCAATCAGGCGCAAGCCGAGGAGCGCCGGGCGCGCATAGCGGGACCGGTTTCCCAACTGCCGCAAAGACGGCCGGCTCCGGGTAAACCGCAGGCGCGGACGCGAGGGCTGGCTTCGGGTGAGGCGCTCGAGCAGTGCCAGCGGCTGGCTCGGGGCTGGGCGTGGTGGTGGAGGCCGGCATCGCGTGAGGTGCAGGAGCATCGGCGAGGGCTGGCTCGCGGCTGGGCGTAGTGGTGGGGGCTGGCCTCGGGTGAGGTGCAGAAGCAGCGGCAGGAGCTGGCTCCGAGCGAAGCGCCGAGACAGGAAGAGGAACTGGTTCCGGGACATGTGCAGGGGCCGGATCTGGGCGCGGTGCTAGGGCAGGGGCCGGATCTGGGCGCGGTGCTAGGGCAGGGGCCGGATCTGGACGCGGTGCGAGGGCAGCGGCCGGATCTGGGCGCGGTGCGGGGGGCGGATCCGCTGGCTGCGGCCGGGCAGAAGCTGCCTGTCGCCGGCGATCGTCTTCTGCGGTGACGGCCGCCCAGGCCTCCGATGCGCTCCACCCCA
>KL571301.1:0-524 GCA_000715855.1 Actinoplanes liguriensis | reverse complement strand
CCCACCGCCGGAAAGGAAAGTGTAAGCGCCAGGAAGCGCTAAAAATATTCTCCTCCGGGCGGCGCCGAAAAGAATATTTCCGCCGAAGAGGAAGGTGGAAGAAGTGAGTTGACAATCTCATTTTGCCGCGGTTGTGCATGCGCGAGCAGTGGCTGGTGCGCTCAGTGCCGTGCCTTGACGATGTCCAGCCCGATCACAGCAGCGATGGATCGGACCGAGAGATCATCTGGCGGATGCGGCGACTGTCGTCGGCTCGTTGATGCTGTGTCAGCAGGCCGCCGTGGCTGGGGAGCGGGCAGTGGGCTGCCGTGGCTGGGCGGCGGGCCTGTTGTGGTTGGGGAGCGGGCAATAGGCCGCGGTGGGCTGGGAAGTGGGCGGTGGGCTGCTGTGGCTGGGCAGCGGGCCGTTCCCCCGATCGACTGGAGATCGGTCCTCGAGGCGTTGCGAGCCTGACGGCAGTGCGGTCCGGGGTTTTTGGGGTGAGCGCGCCCCGCCACGGAGGTCGCCCTTTCGGGCTGAGTGTT
>KL571300.1:12929-14207 GCA_000715855.1 Actinoplanes liguriensis | reverse complement strand
GGTGCCAGCGCGCCACCGGCCAGCCCAGCCGGTCGGTCAGCGCGGCCAGCCGGGTCAGCTCCGCGTCGAACCCGGGCAGGTCGCCGACCAGCAGCAACGCGTCGAGCCGCCAGAGCCGGCCCCAGAGCTCGGCGTCCGACCGGCTGCCCGCGGCGGCCAGCTCGATGCTGCGCGTCGCCAGCTCGAGCACCTCCTCGGTGGCCGCCACCGGGTCGAGCACCTCGTGCCGCGCGTGCACCGCCGCGGCCAGCGCGTCCGGATCGCCGCAGCGCTCGGCCAGCACCATCGCCTCCCGGCTGGTCGCCTCGGCACGGTCCACCTCACCGGTCTCGACCAGCAGATACGCGTACTGCGCGAGCAACTGCGCGTCCGCCCTGCCGACGATCGCGAGGGCCCGTTCGCAGAGCCGCAGCAGGGCCGGTGCGAGCGGTCCGCCGAAGCCGCGGACCACCAGCGCGGCGGACGCCGCGAGACCAGGATCACGCGAGGCCTCGGCCTGGTCCAGCAGGGCGGTGCAGTCGCTGACCGCGATGGTCAACTGCCCATTGCGGTACGCCGAGACGGCCCTCCCCAGCAGCAGCTCGTGATCCCCCGGCAAACCGTCGAGGGCGTGGCCGTACCAGGTGACCGCGGCCCCGTGGTCGAGCCGCCGGTCCGCCGCCCGCGCCGCCGCCACGCACGCCGCGCGGGCCGCCGCCCGGGACCGATCGTCGACGACGGCGCGCACCCGGTGCCGGGCGACCTCGTCCGGCCGCGCCCCGGCCTGGGCGGTCTCGTCCAGCCGCACGCCGGCCCCGGCGGTCTCGTCCGGCCGTGCGCCGGCCCCGGCCAGCGCGTCCGCGATCCGGCCGTGGGCCGCGACCCGCTCGGCCCGGCTCAGCGCGGCGTAGCGGGCCTCCCGCACCAGTTCGTGTGTGAACCGCAGCCGCGCCGGTGCCCACGGGTCCTCGGCCAGCACCCCGGCCCGGATCGCCTCGCCGAGCAGGCGCTCGGTGCCCGCCCCGTTGATCCGGGTGAGCAGCGGGACGTCGATCTCGGCGCCCAGGGCCGCGGCCAGGCCGAGCAGGTCGCCGCACTCCGGCCCGAGCCCGGCCAGCCGCCGCCCGACCAGCCGCAGCAGGCCCTCCGGCGGCGCGAACGCCCCGGCCGGGCGGCTCAACCGGTCGGCGACGGCGGGCGCCCGGATGATCTCCAGGGTGTAGAGCGGGTTGCCGCCGCCCAGCCGGTGGATCACCCCGGCCCAGGACGGATGGACCGGACCGGCGGCATGCTGCCGGA
>KL571300.1:10918-12711 GCA_000715855.1 Actinoplanes liguriensis | reverse complement strand
GCGGCAGCACCTGAGCGCCCGGCAGCTCCAGCTCCCGGGCCGTCGCCACGACCAGCAGGCGCAGATCACCGGCCTCCCGGCACAGGGCGGTGAGCAGGGCGATCGAGGCCGGATCCGCCCAGTGCAGATCCTCCAGAATCAGGACCAGGTGATCGCCGGACGAGCGCAACGCGTCCAGCACGGCCCTGTTGACCCGGAAACGGGTGGAGGCCGGCATCTCCCCCGGCCCGGCGCCCGCGTCCAGCAGACGCGGGCTCAGGCCACCTGGCGCACCCTCCAGCAGCCGCTGCCACGGCCAGTAGGCCGGGGCGCCCTCGTCCGGGTCGGCCCGGCCGGTCAGGACCGTGGCGCCGGCCGTGGCCGCTCGGGCGGCCGCCTCCTCGACCAGGGCGGTCTTGCCGATGCCGGCCTCACCGGTGAGCAGCACGACCGCGCCGGCGCCGGTTGCCGCACGTGCCCGCAGCCGGTCCAGCGTGACCACCTCGGCGACCCGGGCGACCAGTCCCATAGCCGGGATTCTCCGCCGGTCGCGCCCCGTCCCGCGTCCCCTGTCCGGGCCCGCCCGAAAGAGCAGCCCACCGCGAGCGGTCCACCCAAGCGGGCCGGCGCGAGCAACCGAGCCGGCACGCACGGCTCTGAGCAGCCCGAGAACAACCACCAACGCCGGCTCGCCACCCGCCGCAGGCACACAGGCGCGAGCAGCTGGGCCGGCACTCACGGCTCTGGAGGGCCCACTTCACGACCGCCGGCGCCGGCTGACCCACGGGCGGGGCAGAAGACGTACCGCGGGAATGGGCCTTTTCTCAGCGCGCGTGCCTGGCCGTGTCCGCCTCCGGGACCCGGACCGAGATCTCGTCGCCGAGCAGGAAGCCGGCGTTGAGCTCCAGTTCGTCGCCGGACCAGAAGCGGCCCGGGTCATACCAGTTCGCCTGGCGATTGCGCGGGAGCAGCCCCATGTCCTCGTAGGTGACCGCGACCACCTCGGCGCAGTACGCCTTCTCCAGCGTCGCGTCGGCGGCCTCGGACGGCTTCCACGGCGGCCGGATCTGCGGCACCCGGCCGCGGGCCCAGCGCCAGGCGAGCTGGGACGTCGACGGGAACGGGGTCCCGTCGAGGCGGGCGACCGTCTTGAGCGCCTTGTCCTCCATCGCACGGGTCGCGCCGGGCTCCAGCTGGCGCAGCCAGCCGCGCTGGCCGTAGCGACGGGCCCAGACGGTGACCGCGTCGCGCAGGTCGTGCAGCTGGACGCCGCGCTGGAACGTGCCGGACCACAGGTCGGGCAGGGACTTGCCCAGCTCGGCATGCCACATGAGCGGTGGCATGTCCTCGATCACCAGGGACATCCCGACATGGTTCACCGGGCTGTTGGTGAGGGTCTGGATCGCACGGTCCGGGCCGGAACGGCCACGGAAGATCCAGATGTCACCCGTACGGGTCAGTTCGATGGCCTCGTCGAGGCTGATGTCGGCAACCACGTGTCTATTCTCAGCAGATGCGGTGGTGGAAGGTAGCGGGACTGGCGGGGCTGGCGGGAGTCGCGGCGACCGGGGTGGTGATCGCGCGGGCCGAGCGCAAGCGGAGGGCATACTCCCCGGACGAGATCCGGGAGCGGTTGCACACCCGGGTGGCGGAGGCCGCGGCGCCGCCGGAGAAGACCGAGTAAACGATCATTCGGCCAGGTCCGTGTCCCGGAGCAGGGACCAGAGGCCGGCGCCGTCCGGGGCGGCGAACCACGTCTTGCCGCCGGACGGCACCGCCTCGGCCGCCTCGGTCGGGCCGGGCACGGCGCCGGC
>KL571300.1:9619-10711 GCA_000715855.1 Actinoplanes liguriensis | reverse complement strand
ACATTCTCCGGGTGCTCGCGGGCGAACTCGGAGTAGATCTCCTGGTCGTGCTGCCCGTCGTCGCCGACCAGCAGCCACTTGACGTCGGGGAACTCACTGGAGAGCCGGCGCAGCGAGTTGCGCTTGTGCTCCTGGCCGCTGCGGAACCAGCGATCCGGCGTCGGGCCCCAGTCGGTGAGCAGGATCGGACCGGCCGGGTAGAGGTGGCGGCTGAGGAAGCGGCTCAGGGTGGGAGCGACGTTCCACGCGCCGGTGGAGAGATAGATCACCGGCGTGCCCGGGTTCGCGTTGATCAGCCGCTCGTAGAGCACCGCCATGCCGGGGACCGCCATGCGCGCGTGCTCGTCGAGGACGAACGTGTTCCACGCGGCGAGCAGCGGGCGGGGCAGCGCGGTGACCATCACGGTGTCGTCGATGTCGGAGATCAGGCCGAACTTCACGGCCGGGTCGATCACCCGGATCGGCGCGTCGACCGGGGCGGCGCCCTCGCAGTGCAGGCGGACGCTGGCCCAGCCGGGCTCGAGGTCGCCCTTGACCCGGCAGTCGACGTAGCCACTGCGGTCGGTGCGGGTCTCGGTGACGCTGCCACCGACCTCGATGCGCACCACGGCGTTGCTGACCGGCGTGGTGGTGAAGCTGCGCCAGCCGCGCAACTTCTCCCGCTTCTTGCGGACCAGCCGGGGGCGGGAGAGCAGCACCCTGCCCATCACCCGGGCCCAGCCGGGCGCGCCGTAGCCGGTGTAGGCCGTGATGTACGGCTTCCAGCCCCGGTTCCGCAGGTTGCGCTCGATGACCTGATGCACGGCATCCTCGACCAGCGCCGCCCGGTGCATCCGGGTCATCGCCGTGGACGTCTCCGCCGGTGTCACCGCCACCATCTCCTCCTCGCCGTTCCGGTCCCGCCGCCCGCCGCGCCAAACGTTACCGGGCAGGTACGACAGACCGCTCGCGAACGTGAGCCGGGTCCAGGATGGACATCACGCCGCTGCCGGAATTTCGGCCGGCGTCCATTGATCGGCCCACCACTGCTGGTCGGCGCGCTCCGGGACGTCCACCCGCAGCGGCGCGGTCATCGCCCTGTCTCTTATACAC
>KL571300.1:8698-9409 GCA_000715855.1 Actinoplanes liguriensis | reverse complement strand
CGTCTCGCCGGCCGCCTCCATGCTGCGCCAGGCGGCGCGCTCCCGCTCGACGGCCTCGATCCAGCCGGCCAGCCGATGCGCGCGGGCGGCCTGGGCGAGCACCGCCTCCTGCTGGACCGGGTGCAGCCGGGGGTTCCAGCCACGATGCGCGAAGACGTCGTTGAGCTGGTCGATGGAGAGATCCTGGACACGGCACAGCTCGCTGGCCGCCCGGTGCAGATAACGCTGGCGGTCGACGTTCTCGCCGGGTTTGCGGCGGCGGCTCATCAGCGGATAGGCGCCCGCGGAGGCGATCCGATTACAGGCAAGATCCGCTTTCTCGTACGCCGTCCAGGCCTCGTCCACCGCCGCGTGAGCGGCTTCCCATTCGGTGCGGCGCCGCTCGGCGGCGATGGCGGCCTGCCCGCGGCGACGGCCACCTCGTCGGCGTACCGCTGCCGCTCGGCCGAGTCCGGCGTCGGCTCGGTCAGCACGCGGGGAATCGAGACGGTCGCCGCGGCGACGGCGAGGAGCAGCACGATGATCAGCCAGATCGCGACGGCTTGCGGAATGGAGCTCAGGAACGCGGAATCCACGGAACACCCCCAGGGCAGCGGAACGGGACGACGGACCGACGTGGAACGCGGGAAACGTCAGAGGGTGGGGGGTGCCCGCGAGCCGGGGGTGGCGGGGACGACGCCGGTGTGCACGGCCTGTCTCTTATACACATCT
>KL571300.1:0-8410 GCA_000715855.1 Actinoplanes liguriensis | reverse complement strand
GGTGGCAGCGACGGCAGTGGCCGCGGCCGGCTGGACCGGCGCCGGGCCTGCCTGGGCCGGCAGGTAGAACGTCACGGCCAGGGCCAGCAGCGCGAGCCGGGTGAGGAGCCGCAGCAGGCGGCGACCGTCGCGAGGACGGGTCGTCTCATGCGCCACAGCGGTCACAACATCAACCTACCGGGGCGCCGGACAACGCGCACCCACCTGCGGAGTTACGGCCACCGGATGGAGGTCACACCCGGTCACCCGGACGAGGGACGATGGGTGTCATGGACCTCGGTGTGGTGGAGCAGGTGGCCCGGCTGGACGGCTGGCTGGGCGAGGGTGGCGTGGTGGTGCTCAGCGGTGCGGGCCTCTCCACCGACTCCGGCATCCCGGATTACCGGGGGCCGTCCGGCTCGGCGCGGCGCAACACCCCGATGACGTATCAGACGTTCACCGGCGACCCGGTCGCCCGGCGGCGCTACTGGGCGCGCAGCCACCTCGGCTGGCACACGATCGGCCGGGCCGCTCCGAACGCCGGGCACCGGGCGGTGGCCCGCTGGCAGGAGCGGGGCCTGCTGCACGGGGTGATCACGCAGAACGTGGACGGGCTGCACCAGGCGGCCGGCGCGCGCGACGTGGTCGAGCTGCACGGCAACCTGGCCCGGATCACGTGCCTGGACTGCGGGGCGCTGACCGGCCGGGGTGACCTGGAGCACCGGCTGACCGCGGCGAACCCGGATTTCGACGCGGTGGCCTCGGCGGTGAACGCGGACGGCGACGTCGAGCTGGACGACGCCGGGCTGGACGGGTTCCGGGTGGTCGACTGCCTGTCCTGCGGCGGGACACTGAAGCCGGACGTGGTCTATTTCGGCGAGACCGTTCCGCCGGACCGGGTGTCGCGCGCGTTCGAGCTGGTCGCCGGGGCGCGCACGCTGCTCGTCCTGGGTTCCTCGCTGACCGTGATGTCCGGTCGCCGGTTCGTGCTGCGGGCGGTCAAGCAGGGCGTCCGGGTGGCGATCGTGAACCGTGGCGTGACGCGCGGGGAGCCCTACGCGGACCTTCTGATCGATGCGCCGCTCGGTGTCGTTCTCCCGAATCTTGCCTCGGAAGCCGAAACGTACCGTTTGTTGCCTCAGTAAACGAACCCGGCTTCCCCCGGTTACCGGAATGAAACCTAAATAGATCTCGGCCCCATTGACGTGACTGCGCTCACTGGGGTTGACTGCCGAAACCGGTACCGAAACCGGTTCCGAACCTCCGGCGCAACCGGCCGGAAACAAAAATCTCGGAGGAGCTGTGCCGATCACCATCGCCGACGTGGCGGCTCGGGCCAAGGTCAGCAAGACGACCGTGTCCCGGGTTCTCAACGGCAAGGGTGAGCTGGACGAGTCGACCGCCGCCCGGGTTCGCGCGGTGATCGATGAGCTCGGCTACGTCCCCAGTGCCCGCGCGGTGAACCTGGCTCGCGGCCGCACCAGGGTGATCGGCATGCTGGTGCCCTCGCTGACCTGGCCCTGGATGGGCGAGGTGCTGCAGGGTGCGGTCGACGTGCTGGAGGCCGAGGAGTACGGCCTGCTGCTGTTCACCTTCAACCGGGGCGACGACTCGATGCGCCAGTTCGCCGCGCAGGTCGCCGCCAAGTCGTTCGACGGCCTGCTGGCGATCGAGCCGGAGGGCACCCTGAGCTACCTCGCCACGCTGCACAGCCGCGGCCTGCCGATGGTGCTGATCGACGACCGTGACCAGATCTCCGGCGGCCAGATCCCGACCGTCGGCACGACCAACCACAGCGGCGCGGCCGACGCCGCCCGGCACCTGCTGGAGATCGGGCGCCACAAGCCGCTCGTGATCACCGCCCCGTCCCGGTTCGGCTGCACCGTGCAGCGCACCGACGGCTTCACCTCGGCCTTCGCCGAGGCCGGCCACCCCATCCCGGACACCTACGTGCTTCCCGGCGACTTCACCGTCGCGTGCGGCTCGGACGGGGTCAAGCAGGCGATCGCCGCCGGCCTCGACTTCGACGCCGTCTTCTGCCACAACGACCTCTCCGCCTTCGGCGCCGTGCAGGCCGTCCAGGACGCCGGCCGGCGGGTGCCGGAGGACGTCGCGGTGGTCGGCTTCGACGACATCCCGATGGCCGCGCACCACCAGCCGGCCCTGTCCACAGTGCATCAGCCGATGCGCGAGATGGGCGAGGCCGCGGCCCGCACCCTGCTCGCCCACTTCGAGGGGACCGCGCTCCCGAACCGGCCGACGGTGATCCCGGCGACGTTCACCGCGCGGGCCTCGACCCAGCAGCCCTAGCACTCACACAGCAGAAAACCAGTTCGACCGGCCACGGGCCGGTCGGGCGACCCCGCGCGCCTCGGGGCCGGCTGCCGCCGGTCACGCGATGCCGCACGCCTCCGGGCACCCCTCCCACCCGAAATTCCGCTATACCGAGGAGATTCTCCGATGCAGAGAAGGAAGCTGTTCGCGGTCGCCCTGGCCGGCGTGCTCGCCACGGGCGGCCTGGCCGCGTGCGGTGACTCGCCGAACGCCAACAAGGACGCCGCGAAGGGCAACGCCGTCGACTTCCTGTCGATCGGCATGCCCAACGGCACGGTCACCGAGAGCAACAACCCGTTCCTCGGCACCTCGGCCGGCGCCTCGCTGGGTTACCGCTGGACCATCTACGAGCCCCTCGGCATGTGGAACAACGTCAAGCCTGCCGACCCGGCCAAGCCGTGGCTCGCCCGCGACATCAAGTGGGCGGCGGACTACAAGCAGCTGGACGTCACGATCCGGGACAACGCGACCTGGTCGGACGGCCAGAAGCTGACCGCCGACGACGTGGCCTACACGTTCAACCTGATCAAGTCGAACGAGGCGCTGAACATCTTCGCGCTCCCGATCGACCAGGTCACCGTCGCCGGCAGCAAGGTGACGATCGCCTTCAAGTCGTCGCAGTTCACCACCTGGCACAAGATCATCAGCCAGATCCCGATCGTGCCGAAGCACATCTGGGAGAAGATCGCGGACCCGGCCAAGGACCCGATCAAGGAGCCGGTCGGCTCGGGCCCGTACACCCTCAAGACGTTCAGCCAGCAGGGCATCGTTCTTGAGCGCCGAGAGAGCGGTTACTGGCAGGACAAGCCGGCCATCAAGGAACTTCGGTACACGTCGTACACCGACAACAACGCGCAGACCACCGCGCTGGCCACCGGCCAGGCCGAGTGGAGCTTCGTGTTCATCCCGAACTACCAGCAGACCTTCGTCGCCAAGGACCCGGAGCACTTCAAGGTCTGGGCGCCGGGCGTGCTGGGCATCCACGGCCTCTACATCAACACCACGCAGGCGCCGTTCGACGACCCGAAGCTGCGCCAGGCGATGAACAAGGTCATCAACCGGGCCGACATCTTCAACCAGGCCGAGGCCGGCTACTTCCACCCCGAGCTGAAGAGCGTCACCGGTCTGCCGGAGGGCGCGGGTGACGCGTTCGTCACCGCCGCCTACAAGGGACAGACGCTGGCGGTCGACGTCGAGGGCGCCAAGAAGATCCTCACCGACGCCGGCTACAAGCTGGACGGCACCACG
The DNA here is from genome assembly GCA_000715855.1 of Actinoplanes liguriensis. Classification (GTDB taxonomy): domain Bacteria; phylum Actinomycetota; class Actinomycetes; order Mycobacteriales; family Micromonosporaceae; genus Actinoplanes; species Actinoplanes liguriensis. The sequence goes on along the minus strand of KL571300.1, from coordinate 4,849 downwards.
CTGAAGGACAAGTCCGGCAAGGCCGTCACCATCAAGCTCAGCGACCCGGCGCCGTGGTCGGACTACCAGACCACGCTCGAGATCATCAAGAGCAACCTGGCCGAGATCGGCATCGCGGCGACGGTCGAGAAGCCGAACCAGAACGTCTGGGACCAGAACGTGCAGAAGGGCGACTTCGGCGGCGTCATGCGCTGGACCAACGGTGGCTCGACGCCGTTCGACATCTACCAGACGGTGATGGACGGCGACCTGCTCAAGCCGGTCGGCCAGCTCGCCCAGCAGGGCAACTTCGGCCGCTTCAAGAGCCCCGAGGCGACCGCCGCGCTCAAGGCGTACGCGAACGCGACCAGCGACGCGGACCGCACCACCGCCCTGGCCACAATCCAGAAGATCTTCGTGGAGCAGGCCCCGATGCTGCCGGTCGGCTCGGACAACGTCGGTGGCGCGTACAGCACCAAGAACTGGGTCGGCTGGCCCTCGGACAGCGACCCGTACGCCCCGATGCAGCCCACCCAGTCCGGCGCGCTCGACGTGATCATGCACCTCAAGCCCGCCGGCTCCTGATCGCCTGACGCGGGCGTCCCGGTTCGCCGGGACGCCCGCACCTCCCTGTTCGCCGCTTTGTAAGGAACCCGGCATGACGTCGATCCCCGACGCGAAAGCGCCGGCCGGCGAGGTGGTGCTTGAGGCGATCGGCCTGACCAAGCACTTCCCCGTCCGCCGGAAGCTGCGCGACCTGTTCTCGAACCGCAAGGACGCGGTACACGCCGTCGACGACGTGAGTCTCACGCTCCGGCGCGGCAAGGTGGTCGCCCTGGTCGGCGAGTCCGGCTCGGGCAAGAGCACCATCGCCCGGCTGCTCGCTCAGCTCTACCCCCGCACCGGCGGGGACATCCAGCTGCACGGCACGACGACGAAGGTCAAGGGGGGCTCGGCGTTCCGCCGGTACTGCTCCCAGGTGCAGATGATCTTCCAGGACCCGTTCGCGTCGCTGAACCCGACGCACACCATCCGGTACCACCTCACCCGGTCGTTGAAGATCCACGACAACGCCGGGAAGAGCGCCGCGGACCTGGACCAGGCGCTGAACGACCTGCTCGAGCGGGTGCAGCTGACCCCACCCGAGCGTTACCTCGACAAGTTCCCGCACGAGCTCTCCGGCGGCCAGCGGCAGCGCGTGGCGATCGCCCGGGCGCTCGGCGCGCAGCCCGAGGCCCTGCTCGCCGACGAGCCGGTGTCCATGCTGGACGTGTCGATCCGGCTCGGCGTGCTGAACCTGCTGCGCGACCTGCGGGACCGGCTCAACCTGGCGATCCTCTACATCACCCACGACATCGCGTCGGCCCGGTACTTCGCGGACGAGACGATGGTCATGTACGCCGGCCGGATCGTCGAGGGTGGCGACAGCGAGACCGTGACGCAGTCACCGGCTCATCCGTACACCCGGCTGTTGATCGACTCGGCGCCGGACCCGGATCGCCTCTCCGGCGACGCCGCCGCCGCCCACCAGACGGACGGCGAGCCGCCGAGCCTGATCCACCCGCCGTCCGGCTGCCGGTTCCACCCGCGCTGCCCGGTCGCGATGGACCGCTGCAAGACCGACCTCCCGGTGCCGCTGGAGATCGGCGACGCGCCCGGTCACTGGGCGGCCTGCTGGCTGTACGACCGTGACGAGGTGACCACGTGAAATACCTGCTCCAGCGCATCGCGTTCTACCTGTTCACCGCCTGGGCCGCGATCACGCTGAACTTCTTCATCCCGCGGCTGGTCCCGGGTGACCCGGTGCAGGCGCTGATCGCCAAGTTCCAGGGCCAGCTCAGCACCCAGGCCACCCAGTCGCTGTACGTCCTGTTCGGACTCGACGAGAACAAGAGCGTCTGGCAGGAGTACCTGGACTACTGGGGCCAGCTCTTCCACGGCGACCTCGGCCTGTCCTTCACGTTCTTCCCGACCCCGGTGTCGGAGATCATCTCGGACAGCCTCCCGTGGACCCTGCTGCTGGTCGGCATCACCACGGTCATCAGCTTCTTCCTCGGCACCGGCCTGGGCGTGCTGGCCGGCTGGCGGCGCGGCTCGTGGGCGGACGGCCTGCTGCCGGTGACCACGTTCCTCTCCTCGGTGCCGTACTTCTGGCTCGGCATCATCGCGATCTACCTGCTGACCGGGCCGGGCAGCTTCTTCCCGTCGTCCGGCGGCTTCGACAACGGCCTGGTGCCGGCGTTCGACCAGTACTTCATCCCGAGCGCGCTGCGGCACAGCCTGCTGCCCGCACTGACCATCCTGATCTCCTCGGTCAGCGGCTGGATCCTGAGCATGCGGAACATGATGGTGACGGTGTCCAGTGAGGACTACATCACCGTGGCGCACGCCAAGGGCCTGTCCGACCGCCGGGTGGCGCTGAGCTACGCGGCCCGCAACGCGCTGCTGCCGAACGTCTCCGGCTTCGCGCTCTCGCTCGGCTTCATCGTCGGCGGCACGCTGCTGGTGGAGATCGTCTTCTCCTATCCGGGCATCGGCTTCCAGCTCTTCCAGGCGCTGGGCGCGCAGGACTACCCGCTGATGCAGGGCATCTTCCTGATCATCACGATCTCGGTGCTGGTGGCGAACCTGATCGCGGACGTGGCCTACCTGCTCCTCGACCCGCGCACCCGCAAGGAGGGCTGAGCGATGACTGTTCCTATCCGCCGACGTGAGCGGTTCATCTCCGGCCGGGGCTCACGGAGGGCTGAGCGATGACGATCCCCACCTCGAGCATCGAGCAGGTCATCCCCGGCCAGGGCTCGATGGCGCAGCCGGAGACCGGCAAGAAGCCGAAGCGTCAGCGCTTCCGTTTCGTCAGCAACAAGAAGGCCGCGACCGGTCTGGTGATGCTCGGCGTCTACGTGCTCTTCGCGATCATCGGGCCGTGGGTCGCCCCCTACGACCCGGACGCGCGCAGCAACGCGCTGATCCAGCCGCCGTCGGCGGACCACTGGCTCGGCACCACCCACCTCGGCCAGGACGTCTTCAGCCAGCTGCTGGCCGGCACGCGCGCCGTGATGTTCGTCGGCTTCTTCGCCGGCACCATCGCCACCGTACTGTCGGTGCTGATCGGGGTGACCGCCGGTTACCTGGGCGGCAAGACCGACGAGGGCCTGTCCGCGCTCTCCAACGTCTTCCTGGTGATCCCGGCGCTGCCGCTGATCATCATCATCACGTCCACCCTGGAGAACGCCGAGGACTGGCTGGTCGCCCTGGTCATCGGCCTCACCTCGTGGTCGTGGAACGCCCGGGTGCTGCGTGCGCAGACGCTCTCGCTGCGCCGGCGCGACTTCGTCGACGCGTCCCGGGCCACCGGCGAGAAGACCTGGCGGGTGATCGTCTTCGAGCTGATGCCGAACCTGACCGCGGTGATCGCCTCCGGTTTCGTCGGCACGGTCATCTTCGCCGTGCTCTCCGAGATCACCCTGGCCTTCATCGGCGTCGCCTCGGCCAACACCTGGAACTGGGGCACCATCCTGTTCTGGGCGCAGGGTCAGCAGGCGCTCGCCCAGGAGGCCTGGTGGTGGTTCATCCCGGCGGGTCTCGCGATCGCGCTGCTCGGCACGTCCCTCTCGCTGATCAACTTCGGCATCGACGAGTTCGTCAGCCCGCGCCTCCGCAGCGTCGGCAAAACCAAGATCAAAACCGTCGATGGACGTACGGTCCGGATGCGCATCGGTTTCACGCCGGTGCTCAGCAACTCCGCGGCGCCGCACACCCACGCCAAGCCCATGGTCAACCTCAACGGCGCGACCCCTGTCATCAAGAAGGAGGTGTCGCCGTGAGCGAGCTTGCGAGCGAACCATCGGGCACCGTCGGCTACCCGTGCCGACGCCGGAGCGAAGCGGAGGTGGCGGCATGAACGAACCGGTCCTGGAGATCAAGAACCTCAACGTCGAGTACGGCCTGGGCGACCAAGCCGTCCGTGCCGTCCGCGACGTGAACCTGACCCTGCACCGCGGCGAGGTCCTCGGGCTGGCCGGCGAGAGCGGCTCCGGCAAGTCGACCCTGGCGTACGGCATGACCCGCCTGCTCGCCCCGCCCGGCGTGATCACCGGCGGTCAGGTGATCTACCACCCCGAGGAGGGCGAGGCGTACGACGTCCTCGGCCTCTCCGACCATGAGCTGCGCGGCTTCCGCTGGGCCGAGACAGCGATCGTGTTCCAGGGCGCGATGAACTCGCTCAACCCGGTCCACAAGATCTCCACCCAGCTCACCGACGTGCTCCGGGCGCACCGGCCGGAGATGTCCGACGCCGCGCGCAACGCCCGGGCGCGGGAGATGCTCAAGCTGGTCGGGATCGCCGCCGACCGGATGGACGCCTACCCCCACCAGCTCTCCGGGGGCATGCGCCAGCGCGTGATGATCGGCATGGCGCTGATCCTGCAGCCACAGGTCGTCATCATGGACGAGCCGACCACCGCACTCGACGTGGTGATGCAGCGGCAGATCCTCGGTCAGCTCATCGAGCTGCGTGAGCGGCTGGGCTTCTCGGTCATCTTCATCACGCACGACCTGTCGCTGCTCGTCGAGTTCTCGAACCGGATCGCGATCATGTACGGCGGCCGGATCGTCGAGGAGGCTCCGGCGGCCGCGATCTACAAGGACTCCCTGCACCCGTACTCGAAAGGCCTGTTGGGGTCCTTCCCGGCTCTTCGCGGACCGCGGCGTGAGCTGACCGGGATCCCGGGCTCCCCGCCGGACCTGAAGGGGATGCCGACCGGGTGCTCGTTCCACCCGCGCTGCGCGAAGGCGTTCGAGCCCTGCTCCGGGCACATCCCGGTGCTCGGCCGGCCCGGCACGCCGGACGGGCCGACCCGGTCGGTGG
>KL571299.1:17464-18578 GCA_000715855.1 Actinoplanes liguriensis | reverse complement strand
AGATGTGTATAAGAGACAGGGCTGGGCGGGAGCGCCTGGCTCGGCGGGGCGGCTGGGTGGGAGGGGCTGGTTCGGTGAGGGGGCTGGGTGGGGGTGCCTGGCGGGAGTGGGGACCAACGCCGGATGGTCGCCGGGCGGGCCGGTGCCGGGATCAGGTCGCGCCCCCGGCGCCAGGGACCTGCGGGTGCGGTTGTGGGCGGGGCCAGGTCGTACCGGAAGAGACGAAGCGGCCCGGACCAGGGCGGACCTGGACCGGGCCGGATTGCCGGAGTGGTCAGAGGCGGTGCGCCTCGCGGACCGTGGACACGCCGCGGGTGTCGAAGAAGCGCTTGGCGAGGCGGGCCAGGTGGTCGACGTCGTATTCGCGGTGGCTCTGGACGAGGATGACCAGGTCGGCGGAGGCGACCGCGCCTTCCAGGTCGTCCGTGCGCGAGACCGGGACGCCGCCGATGTCCCAGGTCGCGACGTGCGGGTCGTGGTAGGAGACGGTGGCGCCCAGCGCGGAGAGCTGCCGGGCCAGCGGCGTGGCCGGGGATTCACGCTGGTCGGCGATGTTGGCCTTGTAGGTGATGCCGAGCAGCAGGATCGTCGCGCCGCGGACGGCCTGGCCGGCGGCGTTGAGCAGGTTCTGGGCGCGCCGGGCGACGTAGGCCGGCATGGTCGCGTTGATCTCCTGGGCCAGCTCGACGAAGCGGAACGGGTAGCCGAGCTTGCTGCGCACGTTGTGCGAGAGATAGTTCGGGTCGATCGGGATGCAGTGCCCGCCGACGCCCGGCCCCGGGTAGAACGCCTGGAAGCCGAACGGCTTGGTGGACGCCGCGTTGATCACGTCCCAGAGGTCGATGTCCAGTTCGTGGCAGAACCGCGCCATCTCGTTGACCAGCGCGATGTTGACGTGCCGGTACGTGTTCTCCAGCAGTTTCGCCGTCTCCGCCTCCCGGGTGCCGCGGGCCCGGACCACCGTCTCGATGAACCGCGCGTAGAAGTCGGCGGCCGCGTCGGTGCAGGCCGGCGTGTAGCCGCCGACCACCTTCGGCGTGTTGTGCGCGCCGTAGGAGGCGTTGCCCGGGTCGATCCGTTCCGGCGAGAACGCCAGGTGGAAGCCGATGCCGGC